>NC_009051.1:0-309762 GCF_000015825.1 Methanoculleus marisnigri JR1
TTTTATCCTTTCTTCTTGCTCTGTTTCATTTTTTACCCCTTTTTGAATTCCTTTGCCCTTTTTTACTCCTTTTTCTTCCTCTGTTTATCCCCGATTTTCTTTTAATCTCTCGGATTTCTTTTTCCTTTTCTCTCCTCGCTTTGTTTTTTCTCTAAATTAATACGGTAAACCTTTATACCTTGAATTTCAGAGGTACACATGACTATTGTCATCGGTTTTGAATGAACGATACACACGGTGTATCGTCATCAGGTTTCCACTCGAAACAAAGGGGTCGGGGCGATCCCGTCCGGGTCCCTTGATCTGCCCTCCAAGACTCCCCCCAACTCGACCGGTTTATCGGGATCTCCCGGCGATCCAATGCTCGAAGTTCCACTGGAAACGAAGGGGTTATCTGTCCCTAAAGCGATCATATTAAGAGACCTCGACACGAAAATTTCCTGCCCTGCTTCCCTCCTCGGTGACATCATGTCGGACGATAAAACGAGCCCTATGGGGTTATTCAAAAAATACCTGACCAATAGACGTATATTCAAGAATAGAGAAGTCCTCCGCCACAACTATCGTCCCCAGATCCTGCCTCACCGGAAGCCGCAGATCGACGAGATCGCTTCGATTCTCGCACCCGCCCTCACGAACGAGACCCCGTCAAACATCCTCATCTACGGCAAGACCGGGACCGGGAAGACGGCTTCGGTCCGGTACGTGGGAACGGAGCTCGAGAACGCGAGCGCTCTTGCCGGGACGAAGTGCAAGATCGTCCACCTCAACTGCGAGGTGATCGACACCCAGTACCGGGTCCTCGCCCAGATCGCGAACGGCCTCGACAACGCCGATGAGCACCCGAGCGACAGCACCAGGAGCCACATCCCCATGACCGGGTGGCCGACCGACCAGGTCTACATGGAGCTCAAGAACCAGCTCGAGAGCAGCGGCGGGGTCATGGTCATCATCCTCGACGAGATCGACAAACTCGTCAAAAAGAGCGGCGACGACACCCTCTACAACCTCACCCGGATCAACTCCGACCTGAAGTTCGCGAAGGTCAGCATCATCGGGATCTCAAACGACCTCCGGTTCACCGATTTCCTGGACCCCCGGGTCCTCTCCTCGCTCTCCGAAGAGGAGATTGTCTTCCCCCCCTACAACGCCCCGCAGCTCTGCGACATCCTCCAGCAGAGGGCGGAGATGGCGTTCGTCGAGGGCGCGCTCGACGAGACGGTCATCCCCCTCTGTGCCGCGCTCGCGGCACAGGAGCACGGCGACGCCCGGCGGGCGCTCGACCTGCTCCGGGTCTCGGGCGAACTCGCGGACCGCGAGAACGCCTCGGGCGTGGCCGAGAAGCATGTCCGGATGGCCCAGGAGAAGATCGAGACCGACAGCATGGTGGAGTGCATCTCCACCCTTCCGACCCAGAGCAAGGCGGTCCTCTACGCGATGCTGATCCTCGAGCAGATGGGTAAGAGGATCTTCACGAGCGGCGAGGTCACGGTGGTCTACCGTGAGATCGCCCGGATCATCGACCTCGACGTCCTGACGCACCGCCGGATCACCGACCTCATCTCCGAACTCAACATGCTCGGCGTCATCAACACCCGGGTCATCTCACGGGGCCGCTACGGCCGGACGAAGGAGATGTGGTTCGATGCAGCGACGAGCAAGATCGAGGAGGTCGTCACCCGCGACCCGAGGCTCGACGACGAGAGGCTCAAGAAACTCGACGTCAACCGATTGAGAGCAATGTTCAGGTGAAACCATGGACGAAAAGGACCGTATCCTCCTCCATCTCCTGGAGGAGAACTGCCGCACCCCCGTAAGCGAACTCGCGGTGCTGGCCGAGATGAGCGAGCAGGACGTGAAGGATCGGATCGGCCGGCTGGAAGTGGCAGGCGCCATCCGCCGCTACGGGGCGGTTGTCGACTGGGAGCGGGCCGGCGACGGAAACGTCGCTGCAGTGCTCGAACTCAAAGTCTCGCCCGAGCGGGACTTCGGCTACGACCGGATCGCCGAGCGGATCACCCGGTTCCCGCAGGTCCGGTCGCTCCGCCTGATGACTGGCGCGTACGACCTTCAGATCCTGGTCACCGGGCCGAGCATGCACGAGATCGCGCGGTTCGTCTCCGAGCAGATCGCCCCGATGGACCGGATCCGGGAGACGGCGACGCACATCATCATGAAGACCTACAAGGAGAACGGCACCACCTTCGCCGAGCGCGAAGAGGTCGAGCGGCTCCCCTACTCATTCTGAGGTGAGACGTTTGAGAGATTTCGTCTCGAAACGGGCCCGCGCCATACCTCCTTCGGGTATCCGGAAGTTCTTCGATATCGCCCAGACGATGGAAGACGTCATATCCCTGGGCGTCGGCGAGCCGGACTTCGTGACGCCCTGGTGCGTCTGCGAGGCGTCCATCTACTCCATCGAACAGGGGTCGACCGCCTACACCTCGAACAAGGGGACGCCCCGGCTTCGGGCCGCCATCAGCCGCTACCTCGATACCCGCTTTTCCACGCACTACGATCCCGAGGCGGAGATCATCGTCACCTGCGGCGTCTCGGAGGCGGCCGATATCGCCATCCGGGCCGTCACGGATCCCGGCGACGAGATCCTGGTCGCCGAGCCCTGCTATGTCTCCTACAACCCCTGCGTCTCTCTTGCCGGAGGAACCCCGGTGCCCGTTCTCTGCCGGGCGGAGGACGAGTTCCGGCTGACGGCCGATGCGCTCGCGGAGAGCATCACCCCGCGGACGAAGGCACTGATTGCAAACTTCCCGAACAACCCCACCGGCGGGGTGATGGAGGAGGCGGACTGGCACGCGATCGCCGATCTCCTGGTCGACCACGACCTCCTCCTCATCAGCGACGAGGTTTATGCCGAGCTCACCTACGACGGCGACCATTTCTCACCGGCAAGGATCCCCGAACTCCGCGAGCGTACGATCACCCTGAACGGGTTCTCGAAGGCTTTCGCCATGACCGGGTGGCGGATCGGTTACCTCTGCGCTCCCCCCGAGATCGCCGCGGCGGCCCTGAAGATCCACCAGTACGTTGCGCTCTGCGCTCCTGTCATGGGGCAGATCGCGGCTTATGAAGCGCTCCGGAACGGGGAGGCCGAGAAGGATGCGATGGTCCGGGAGTACCGTCTCCGGCGCAACCTCTTCGTCGACGGGCTGAACAAACTCGGTCTTGTCTGCCACGTCCCGAAAGGTGCGTTCTATGCCTTCCCGTCGGTGGAGAGCACCGGCATGACCGATGTCGAGTTCGCGGAGGGGCTTTTACGCGAGCAGCACGTCGCGGTCGTTCCGGGGAGCGCTCTCGGCCCCTCCGGCGCCGGGCACGTACGGTGCGCCTACGCCGTCTCGCGCGACGATCTCAAAGAGGCGCTCTCCCGGATGGGGGCCTTTTTGGGGTCAGTAAAATAAAAATACCTCCATAAATATCTCCAAATGAAAATCGAAACTCTTTTATGAGATATCTCTGCATGGGCAACCGTCAGTTTGTTGTCCGACAGAGGAACGACAGGTGGAGAACCCCTTTATTTCCACTGGAGATGTGGATTTATTCGGGGATTTTGGCTGACCGGGATCCCCGTGTGCCCGTATCGGAAATATGCATTCAGTCGCCCAAACCCCGGGCAGATCTCCGGGTTCGCATCCGCGCTCCGGCCAATGGATCTGCTGACAGATCGGCATACCGCCCCGGAGGGAAAACTCGATGCGTCAGCCGGTGATCCCTCTGAGACGAAAATTCCACTGGAAACAAAGGGGTCAAGATCCCGTCGGTGATCGTGTCGGGGCCGATCCGCAGAAACCAGGGTTGATATACAATGACCTCTGCCGCTGGAAACCGGAGATATACGCGAATATCGCGGTGCAGCGCCGGAGATACTCGACCTGCACCCTGCACCTGCCCGGACATCTTCCGCGCCTCCTCCCCGGGCGCGGGCCGCTGGTGCGGACGCTGCAGGGGTTGCTGAAACCCGGTTGCCTTTAAACCGGGTGGCCGCACTCCCGGTATCAGATTGTAACGTTTATCAGCATGTATCACTCCATCCTACTTGATAGAACAATGAGTTGTACTATTATCGTCGGCGGGTTCTTTGGTGACGAGGGAAAAGGAAAAATCGTGGCCCACATCGCTCACCAGGACAGACCATCCATCATCTCCCGGGGCGGGGTCGGCCCGAACGCAGGGCATACCGTCTGCATCGGAGAGAAGGAGTACGGAGTTCGGATGGTTCCCTCGGGGTTCGTCTACCCGGAAGCGACCCTCATGATCGGGAGCGGCGTGCTCGTCGATCCTCGTGTCTTTCTGCGGGAAGTCGACCTGGTCGGCGTCCGGGACAGGATCTTTGTCGACGGACGGTGCGGGGTCATCGAAGAGGATCACATCGCGCGGGACAAGGCGAGCGACCATCTCAGTAAGAAGATCGGGAGCACCGGAACCGGGTGCGGCCCGGCCAACGCCGACCGTGTCCTCCGGACATCGCGGCAGGCGAAAGACGTCCCGGAGCTCGCGGGGTTCATCACCGACGTGGCCGAGGATGTCAACCGTGCTCTCGATAGCGACGAGGTGGTTCTCCTCGAGGGGACCCAGGGCTTCGGAATCTCGCTCTACTTCGGAACCTACCCGTTCGTGACGAGCAAGGATACCTCCGCCTCGCAGATCGCCGCCGACAACGGCGTCGGCCCGACCAGGGTCGACGACGTCATCGTCGTCTTCAAGGCCTACCCGACCCGGGTCGGGGAGGGGCCCTTCTCCACCGAGATGTCGGCGGCGCGGTCGCACGAGCTCGGGATCGAGGAGTTCGGCACTGTCACCCATCGCCAGCGCCGCATCGGCACCTGGGACGGGAAGATGGCGCGGTACTCGGCGATGATCAACGGGTGCACCCAGGCTGCGATCACCGGGATCGACCGGGTCGATCCGGCCTGTTTCGGCGCGACGGAGTACGATCAGCTGACGAAAGCGGCACGCGACTTCATCACGCAGGCCGAAAAAGACATCGGCAAACCGGTCACCCTGATCTCGACGGGCCCCGAGATGTCCCAGATCATCGATCTTCGGAGCGAACTATGAGAAAAAACCTGATGGAGATACTCTGCTGTCCGGTCTGCAAGGGCGAACTCGAGCTGACCGTGACCGAAGAGAGCGGTGAGGAGGTGCTGGAGGGGACTCTCCGGTGCGCGGCGTGCAGCGTCGACTACCCCATCAGCGAGGGTATCCCGAACCTCCTCCCGCAGACCGCCTGTGAGGACTGATTGCGCCGATGACGGAGATTCATCTCAACCGCCGGGGGATTAACTCCATCGAGGTTCCGGACGAGGTAGAGGCAACGCCGGGGAGCGACCTCGTCCTCCGGATTATCAACCACGGGTCGCCGCTTCACATCACCCTCGCCTCCCCGAACTCCTCGGCCTTCACCGGCTTTTTTCACGAGAACCTCTACGTGAGCAGATCCGAGGAGTTCTCCATCCCCATCCGGGAGAACGGCTACCCCGGCACCTTCAATATCGAGGTCATCGCCGGGTACGGCACCCGGAAGGCGGAGTTCCGGGTCGTCGTCAGGGAGCGGGCGGCACCGGAGCCCGAGCCGGTCGAGGTTCCGGCAACTCCTGCCGTTCCGGCGACCTCGATGCGATGGCGTTCGTCCGTCCCGGTTCTTCTCCTCGCCGCCGCCGCCCTGGTTCTCTACGTGCTCTGGCTGGTCTACCGGGTGGATCTCTTAAACGCCGCTGCGTTCGCGGTGCTGCTCATCGGGGTCGTCCTCGCATGGCTGCGGCAGCGGTCGTAGTCGCCGCGTCGTTGCTGGTGGACCGGCTGGTCGGCGACCCGCACTCACGCTACCACCCGGTGGCAATCCTCGGCCGGTTCATTGGGTGGTGGGGGGTCCCGGCCCGCTACCCGCCCGGCATCCAGCGGGTTGCCGGGGTTGCGGGAGCCGTCCTGACCGTCGCGCTCTTTGCCGCCCCGTTTGCGCTCGTCCAGTTCGCGGCCCCCTGGTACCTCTATCTTCTCCTCGCGCCCTTCCTGCTCAAGACCTGTCTCGCCTGGCGGGCGCTCGAGGAGCATGCCGCCGCCGTGGTCCAGGCGCTCGATGACGGCGGGATCGATGCGGGCCGCTGCGAGGTCGGGATGATGGTGAGCCGGGATACGGCGCGCCTCGATCCCGAGCACGTCCTCTCGGCCGCGTATGAATCGATGACCGAGAACCTTGTCGACAGCATCGTCTCCCCGCTCTTCTACTTCGGGCTCTTCGGGCTTACCGGGGCTGCAGCCTTCCGGGCGGTCAACACCCTGGACGCCATGCTCGGCTACCGCGACGAGCGGCTCCGGCTCGGGTGGTTCCCCGCCCGCGCCGACGATATCGCAAACTTCGTCCCGGCGCGGCTGACCGGCCTCATCCTTCTCGCCTACTTTGCGGCGAAAGGCCGGTTCGGACCGGCCTGGGCGGCCCTTCGCCGCGACGCGAAGAAACGCCCCGGATTCAACGGCGGGATCCCGATGGCCGTCATTGCCGGCGGCGTCGGCGTCCGGCTCGAGAAGCCCGGTGCCTACACCATCGGGGACCCGGAGCGGACCCTTGCGGAGGCTGGCGCCGGGATCGTCCGTGCGGTCCGTGCGGCGACGATCATCTTTGCGATCCTGGAGATCGCCGCACTATTTTTATTGTGGTCAATGAGCTATACATAGAAGTAATGAAACTCGAGGAACTGAGATTTGGCACCGAGCTGATCAAGCGCGGCTTTGCGTCGATGCAGAAGGGCGGCGTCATCATGGACGTCGTCAACGCAGAGCAGGCGCAGCTCGCCGAAGAGGCCGGTGCCGTCGCCGTCATGGCGCTTGAGAGAGTCCCTGCCGATATCAGGGCGGCCGGTGGCGTGGCCCGTATGGCCGACCCACAGAAGATCGTCGAGATCATCGATGCTGTCTCCATCCCGGTGATGGGGAAGGCCCGGATCGGCCACTTCGTCGAGGCGCAGATGCTGGAAGCCCTCGGCGTGGACATGGTCGACGAGAGCGAGGTCCTGACCCCGGCCGACGAGCAGTTCCATATCGATAAGACCGGTTTTGGTGTCCCGTTCGTCTGCGGCGCCCGGAACCTCGGGGAGGCGCTGCGCCGTATCAACGAGGGAGCGGCGATGATCCGGACGAAGGGCGAGGCCGGCACCGGCAACGTCGTGGAGGCGGTCCGCCACATGCGGGCGATCATGGGCGGGATCCGGGCGCTGAAAGGCCTCTCCAGCCAGGAGCTCGTCGACTGCGCCCGAGATATCGAGGCGCCCGTGGAACTCGTCATCGAGTGCGCACAGCGCGGCCGCCTCCCCGTGGTGAACTTCTCCGCGGGCGGGATCGCGACGCCTGCCGACGCGGCGCTGATGATGCAGCTCGGCGCCGACGGGGTCTTCGTCGGGTCGGGCATCTTCAAGTCCACGAACCCCGAGGCGACCGCCCGGGCGATCGTGGAGGCGGTCAACCACTACGACGACGCAAAGGTCATCGCCGAAGTAAGCAGGGGCCTTGGGGCTGCGATGAAGGGCCTCGACGTCCATCTCCTCCGCGAAGACGAGGTGCTGCAGACCCGTGGGCGTTAAGGTCGGCGTTCTCGCGCTCCAGGGCGACGTCGCCGAGCATATCGCGGCGTTCCGGGAGGCTCTCGCGGAGAGGCCGGGCTCATCGGTCGCGCCGATCCGGCGCGCGGAAGACCTTGCGGACCTCGACGCGCTCGCGATACCGGGTGGAGAGTCGACGACGATCTCCCGGCTGATGGGAAAAAACGGGCTCTATGAGCCGGTTGCGGAGTTTGAGGGCGGGGTCTTTGCCACCTGCGCGGGAATGGTCCTTTCCGCCGACCGGGTGGACGACCCCCGGGTCCGGCCCCTCTCCCTCATCCCGATGCACGTGGCGAGGAACGCCTTCGGGCGGCAGGTCGACTCCCGCGAGACGATGCTCGAGGTTGCCGGGCTTGCCGAACCTTTTCGCGCGGTCTTCATCCGGGCGCCGGTGGCGACGGAGGCCGGGGATGGCGTCGAGGTGCTTGCCCGCATCCCGGAGGGGATTGTCGCCGTCCGGCACGGCCGGCACATGGCGTTCGCCTTCCACCCGGAGCTCGGCGGGGACCTCCGCCTGCACCGGGTATTTTTAGAGGGGCTTGAGGTATAGGCCCCGGTTCACTCTTTTTCCCGGTCTTTGGCGGTGCCTATCCGCCGAGCCCATACAGCGCCCCCGAGATCGGTGAGGCTGTAGATGATCCAGTTCCCCTGCGCCTCGCCGGCGACGAGCCCGGCCTTCTTCAGAACCGCGAGGTGGTAGGAGAGCTTCGAGTCCGCTATCCCGAGCACCTCCCGTATGACGCAGACACAGAGGGGCTGGACGGCGAGCATCGCGAGGATCTTCAAGCGGAGGGGGTCGGCGAGTGCGCGAAAGAGGGCGCTCTCCCTTTCCAGGGCCTCGTTCCCCGGCAGCCGCTCCATCAGTCCCGCGATGCCGCCGCACCGGCAGAGCGCCTCCTCGATCCCTTCCGGGAGGGCCATCGATTCCTGCCTGCGCGTAGTGTTCTCTTCCAACCCGGACTCAGACCCCATGTTTCAAGCAGTTATGAAATGACAGCCGATATATAAGCACCGATCGGCCGGGAAAGCCTGCGCTGCCCCACCGGAACCTCAACGGCCAATTCCCCTTTTTCCACCCCCGGCCGGACCTATTTCAAACATTGCAGAGACCTCAACCCTAATGCCGGCATGCCGCCAATCTAAAATTCAAACAAATTTAAAATACCTGCGGATGCGATTGAATGACTGAAAGAGTAACGGAGAGCGTTGATATTGCCAGCGTATTGAAAACATATGCGCCGACAATCGTTCTGTTAGCCGTCATCGTCGGCCTGACTGCCTGGTCCTTTTCAACAGGCATGTCAGCAAAAGAAGGAGCGCCGGCTGTCACGCTGATGGTGGCAGTCCTGCTCGTTGTTGTCGGACTGGCTGCCGGAATGCTTGGCGGAATTATCGGGGCCGGCGGCTGCAGTGTCATGTTGCCGATCCTTCATTTTTACCTGGGGTATCCGGTGCCCATCGCGATTGGTACCACGCTTTTCGCTGTCATCTTTACAGCAATATCCGGAGGATACGGTCATCTGATACGGAAAAATCTGGATGTAAAAACCACCCTATGGCTTGGCGGGTTCGGCATTATCGGGGTGGTTATCGGTTCGTATGTCTTCAACCTTCTTTCGGATCAGACGGCTCTTCTGGGACTGATACTCGGTATAGCGTTCCTTCTGCCTGCGGTGCGTATGATTTTCGAAGGGGTTGCGCATCGAAAGAAAAGCCAGCCGGAAGGTAATGTCATCCCCGGTTCGGAAGGGAGAAAAGGGCTGCTCGGGTTCGTAGTCGGTATTCTGACGGGGCTTGTCGGACTGGGCGGAGGATACGCTCTTGTTCCCGGCCTGATTTACCTGTTTAACGCGCCGGTGTATGTCACGATGGGAACGTCGCTGGCGACAATAATCCCCCTGGCCGTCGTCGGTGGGGGCATCAAGCTCGCGGAGGGGTATGTTGCAATCGGCGCTGCATTGCTCCTGGCCGCAGGAACGATCGTGGGCGCACAGCTCGGTGCTGCCGTCATCAAGAAGTTCCACCCCGCGACGTTGAAACTGATCTTCGGCGTTTACTTTTTGTACGTCTCTGTGAAGTTTATACTGGCCTACTTCGGAATTGCAATATTTTAGCGCGAGATCCGGACCTCGGTGCCATCCCCTCGCAGTTACGATGGGGGAGCTTATCTCCGGCCAGGTGGACGGTTCCCGGTTGCGAACCCTGCCCTCATCCCGGACGGAGGATCGTGGCGGTCCGGAGAGACCTGCACACCGCGTTCGCGTTCCAACCGGGGCTCGGTGGCAGGGCCTGTACCGGGTGTTGTATAGATCCCCGGATGTGCCTGTTTTCAACTCCGGGCGTTGCCTGCTATCTGCTGCGCCCAGGCGCTGCCTTCACCGGTCAGCCGGTAGATGATCCAGTTCCCCTGCGCCTCGCCGACGATCAGCCCGGCTGTTTTCAGGACCGAGAGGTGGTAAGATAACTTTGAATCCGCTATCCCGAGCACTATCTTGATGACACAGACACAGAGCGGCTGCACGGCAAGCATCGCAAGGATCTTGAGGCGGAACGGGTCGGCGAGTGCGCGAAAGAGGGCGCTCTCCCGTTCTAGGATGCCCTCCTCCGGCAACTGCTCCACCAGCCCCGCGATCCCGCCGCACTGGCAGAGCGACTCCTCGACGTCGGGAGGAAGGGACAGGGATGCGCCCCGGTATATTTCGTCTTCTGTCATCGGGGTGTCACACTCATTATTTCAGGGTAACATGAAATGGAGATGCCTATAATTTTTCGACGCTACCATACGGATACGAACCGGTTGTAAGACCGCAGAGGAAAAACGTCGGTTTTATCAGCGGTGGCAGAGCAGCACGGCTCATCCTGACCGGACTCTACCGCAAGCCCACCGGTTGACCTCTACTTCAACTCTTTTTGAAACCAGAACATTTATCGGGTGGCGTTACCACAATATTTCAAATAATGTTGAAACGATGGAGCGTAGCACCATGACGGACGACACCAGCAAAAACCGGAAGGAGGGCACCGCCGGACGGATCAAGAACCTTTTTGCACCGGAGAGCGACTGCGGCTGCGGCGGCGGCTGCTGCGGCAACGTAAAGATTGTGCCGAAGAAGACGGACGAGAAGAAGGAGTGACCGGAAGCGGAGCATGGCAGGCGGATGGGTGAGGAGTTCCGTGCCCGGGCGGCGTACGGCCCTCAGGAGAGGGAACAGGACAGGTGAGTGAACGACCATGGATGCCGCTTCGAACCTGATCACCGCCGGAGAGTTCTTCGTCGTCATCGCCGGGGAACTGGTTCTGCTCTTTGTGGGGATCACCTTCCTGGTCGGGCTCCTCCAGGCCTACATTCCCGAAGAACGGATCCGGAGCGTGCTCGCCGGGAGGCGACAGGGTGCCGGGAATGTCCTTTCTGCCGGGTTCGGCGCCCTCACCCCGTTCTGCTCCTGCTCGACGATCCCGATCCTGCTCGGCCTCCTCGACATCGGGGTCCCATTCGGCGTCTGCATGTCGTTCCTGCTCGCATCCCCGCTCCTGAACCCGGTGATCCTCGCCCTTCTCGTGGCGCTGGTGGGAATCGTCCCGACCGCCATCTACGCCGCCCTTACCTTCACGGCCGCGATCGTCATAGGCTGGCTCCTCGGACGGCTCGGCTACGCCCGCTACGTGAAAGACGTCATGGTCGAAGGCCGGCCGGAACCGTGCGGCTGCAACAGCAGCCACGGGACGCGGATTCGCGGTGCGTTCTCCTTCGCCGTCCGTCTCTTCCAGCAGGTCTTCCCCTACCTCATCCTCGGAGCGGGGATCGGGGCGTTCATCTACGGGTTCATCCCCGGAGACCTGATCGTCTCTCTCGCGGGGCCGGACAACCCCCTCGCCATCCCGGTCGCGGCGGTCATCGGCATCCCGATGTACATCCGGGCGGAGACGCTCATTCCCGTGAGCGCCGTCCTCCTCGAGAAGGGGATGGGCATCGGCGCCGTGATGGCACTGATCATCGGCGGTGCAGGAGCGAGCATCCCGGAGGTGACGCTGCTCGCCGCGATCTTCGAGCGGAGACTGGTCGCCGCGTTCGTCGCGGTCATCCTCGGCGTCGCCGTCCTCGCCGGCGCGGCCTTCCAGGTCCTCGCCGCCATCTGAGCTGCAGATTGAGGGAACGATAAGAGAACACAAGAGTACAACAAAAGGGAACAGACCATGATCGAGATACTCATCGGCGCTCTTGCGTCGGGGCTCGCGGCAGTGCTCGACTACCTCTCGGCGCACGTCCTCACCTGCCTGGTCCCGGCGTTCTTCATCGCCGGCGCCATCGCGGCTTTCGTCAAGAAGGATGCGATCCTGAAGTACTTCAGCCCGGACGCACCCAGGCACATCTCTTACGGGATCGCATCGGTCTCGGGGACGGTTCTTGCCGTCTGCAGCTGCACCATCCTCCCGATATTCGCCGGGATCCTCAAGAAAGGGAGTGGGATCGGTCCGGCAACGACGTTCCTCTTTGCCGGCCCCGCCATCAACATCCTCGCGATCATCTACACCGCATGGGTGCTCGGCTTCGACCTGGGTATTGCCCGGGCAGTCTCGGCGGTTCTGCTCGCCATCGTCATCGGGCTTGCCATGGCGCTGATCTTCCGGTCGACGGACGTCGAGACCCTGAAGCGGAAGGCGATGGCGCCGAGCGTCGCCGGGGCGTGCGAGGAGGAGAAGCCGCGCTGGGTCACGCCGGCGTTCTTCGCCCTCCTCGTCGGGGTGCTGGTCTTCGGGGCCTCGCCGCTCGACTGGACGCTCCGGCTCTCGATCGTCTACATCCTCACCCTCGCGATCGCCATCCTGCTCATCTACTACTTCGACCGGGACGAGGTGACCGACTGGGGGATGGAGACCTGGGATCTCACGAAGAAGATCTTTCCGATCCTGATCGCCGGGACCTTCCTCGTCGGGATCATCGCCTTCTTCCTCCCGCCCGAGACCTTCCAGCCCTACTTCGGGAACAACTCGCTCGGCGCGAACTTCCTTGCGGCCGTTGTCGGGATGATCCTCTACATGCCGACGCTGCTTGAAGTCCCGATCATCGGCACGACGTTCGGCTACACCAGCGGGCACATGGCCGCAGGGCCGGCGCTCGCCCTCCTGCTCGCGGGCCCGACGATCAGCCTCCCCTCCGTCCTCGTCATCTCCCGGATCGTCGGGGCGAAGAAGACGGCAGCCTACGTGGGGCTGGTGGTCGTCTTCGCGACCATCGCCGGGTTCCTGTACGGGAACGGGATGCTGCTTATCTAGGAGAGGACCCATGGAGACAGAGAAGCGAGAAAAACCCTGCTGCGCTGCCGAAGCCCTGCGCCGCGTCCGCCGGATCGAGGTCGGCGGGGTCGTCGTCGGGCTCGCGATGCTCGACGATATCCTGGCCGATACGGTTGCCCGTAACCTCTCCGGCGAGACCGCCATCGGCGACGAACTCATCAAACAGGTGAAGATCTACAACTACATCCCGAAGGGGGCCGAACCGCTCTACCGGGCGGCGCTCCTCTGTGAGTACCAGAACGAGGTGAAGAAACAATGAAGATTGAAGTGCTCGGAACCGGCTGCGCCAAGTGCAAGCGGCTTGCAAAGAACGTTGAAGCGGCAATCAAGGACCTCGGCATCGAGGCCGAACTCGTCAAGGTCGACGACATCACCGAGATCATGGACCGCGGCGTGATGCTGACCCCCGCCCTCGCCGTCGACGGCGAACTGAAGGTCTCCGGCCGGGTGGCGGATGTCAAAGAGATCAAGGAGATCCTGCAGGGGTGAGACCCCTTTTTCCCCTGCAGTGGAGTCTGAGAGATGGTGCTGGTTGAAATCTTCGGAACCGGCTGCGCCAGGTGCAAGCGGATGAACCGGAACGTCGAGATCGCGGTCGGGGATCTCGAGATCGATGCGGAGATCCGCAAGATCGAGAGCCTCGATGCGATGATCGAGCGGGGCGTGATGCTGACGCCGGCGCTCTACGTCGACGGCGAGGCCAAGGTCGTCGGCCACGTCCCCTGCGTCGAGGATATCAAACAGATATTGCTTGGAGAGAAGTGAGATGACGGAACAGAACACACCCCGGTGCGCCTGTGAATCCGGGATAGAGCCGGAAGGCGGAACGAAACGGATCATCTTCGCCTGCGCCGGCGCATCGAAGGCCGGACAGCTCACAAACGAGGCCGCCGTCCGGTTGACGAAGGAAGGATACGGGAAGATCGCCTGCACGGCCTCCCTCGCCGTCTCTACACCCTCGATCACGAAGAAGGTCGAGGCGGCGGACGAGGTGGTCGTCATCGACGGCTGCCCGGTCGGCTGCGCCCGCCAGATCGCTGAGAAGGCAGGCATCACGCCCGACCAGGAGATCGTGGTCACGGACCTCGGGATCGAGAAAGGCGGGGGCCTCGACCTCTCCGAAGAGGACGTCGAGACGGTCGTCTCCGCCGCCTGGGAGGGCAAAGGGAGAACGGAGGAGGAGAAGGGGCGCAGGCCGTCCGGTGGATGCGGCTGTGGTTGCGGGGGCTCGATGGATACTCTCGTCATCGAATGGCGGCATATTGGAAGAGACATCGAGAACACCTGCGAGCGGTGCGGCGCGACCGGGCGGGCGGTGATGGACGTCGTCGAGCAGATCCGCCCCATCCTCGAGGAAGAAGGCATCGCGGTCCGGGTTGTCGAGACGGTTCTCGAGAACGAGGCGATAACGGAGTCGAACAGCATCCTCTTCAACGGCGTGGCGCTCGAGATCCTCATCGAAGGCATGGAGGTTACCAGCACGCCCTGTGCCTCCTGCTCCTGCATCACCGGGCAGGACGACGTCGAGTGTCGTGCGGTCGAGTATAACGGCGAGCGTTACGAGTCGATCCCGCCGGAGCTGATCGCCCGGGCGGCGCTGAAGGCGCTCGGGCTGGAGTGATCGTGGCGGAGACGCGCTCTCCGCCTGCACACACAACGTCGAAGTTGTCCCCGAGGCCGGAATAGCGAACGGCTTGCAGCCCGGCCGATAAGATGCACCTTTAATACTCCCTCCCTCAAACATATTGTTCGGGACGGAACGCCGTGATCAAAGAGAACCGTGACGATCCGTCGGCCGGTGGGCCGAACGTAATCGAGGTCGAGAACCTCACGAAGACCTTCGGCGCCGTCACCGCCGTGGACTGCGTCTCGTTTCACGTTCGGCGGGGCGAGATCTTCGGGTTCCTCGGGCCGAACGGCGCCGGGAAGACCACCACCACGCGGATGCTCACCGGCGTCGTCCCGATGGACGGCGGGAGCGTGAGGATCTTCGGCCACGATATCCTGAAGGAACCGGTCCAGGCGAAACAGCGGTTCGGCGTCGTGCCCGAGACCTCGAACGCCTACGTCGAGCTCACCGCGTGGCAGAACCTCATGCTGATGGGCGACCTCTACGGGCTCGACCGCGCCCACTCGGAGCGGCGCTCACGCGAACTCCTCGAAACCCTCGGTCTCTACGGGAGGAGGGACCAGAAGGTGCGGGGCTACTCGAAGGGGATGAAACAGCGGCTCGTTCTCGCCATGGCGCTCCTCCACGAGCCCGAGCTCCTCTTCCTCGACGAACCGACGAGCGGGCTCGACGTGCAGAGCACGCAGATGATCCTCGTCCTCCTGCGCGAGCTGAACACGGACGGAACCACCATCTTTCTGACCACCCACAACATGGAGGAGGTGAACCGGCTCTGTGACCGCATAGGCATCATCCGGGCCGGAAAGATCGTCGCGATCGATGCTCCCGAGAGGCTGAAGACGGCGATCGACCGCATGCACCGGCTTGAGGTGAGCTTCGACCGGCCGGTGCCCGCCGACGCCCTCGCGGGACTCGACGGCGTGGCCGAAGCGTACCGGACGGGGGATAAGTGGCGGATCGTTACGGAGGATCCGGATCTCGTCATCCGGTCGCTCGTGGCCTTCAGCGGCGATTGCAGTGTGGCGATCCTCACCCTGAATACTCTCGCCCCGTCGCTCGACGAGGTCTTCCTGCGGCTGACCGGGGAGGAGCAACCGTGAACCCGGCGGCGTACGGCGAGCAGGCGCGGCGGGCTTGGGCGATTGCGAGGAAAGACATCCGCGTCTACTACCTCAAGGGCCCGGTGCTCATCTTCGGGATCTTCATGCCGGTCTTCCTCTTCCTCGCCTTCTTCCTGGGCGGCCGGGACCTCCCGCTCGCGTTCCTCCTCTCCGGGCTCGTGGGGATGACCCTCTTCTTCACCGCGACCGCCGTCTCGCCGGCGATCTTCCCCTGGGAAGGGCAGGCAAGGACGCTCGAACGGCTTGCCGCCTGCCCCGTCACCATCGAGGCGATCGTCCTCGGGGACATGATTGCCTCCGTCCTCTTCGGGATCGGGGTCACGGCGGTCACCATCCTCCTCGCGCTCGGGCTCGGCCTGCCCCTCCTGCACGGCATCGTGCTTGGCATTGCCGTCCTCATCGCTGCATGCTGCTTCTCGGCAATCGGCGTCCTCCTTGCCGTCCCCCCGACGAACGTGCCCTCGAACATCATGATGCTCTCCACCCTCCTGAAGTTCCCGCTCGTCTTCATATCCGGCATCTTCGTCCCCCTGGAACAGATGCCGGCGTGGGGGCTCATGCTTGCGGCCTGCTCGCCGCTCACCTACTTCACGGACGTCGTCCGCTACGCGTTTTCCGGCGCACACCACTTCCCGGTGGTGGTCGATATTGCGGCGCTCACGCTCTTTGCCCTGGTCTTCACCGCCGCCGCGATGTACCTGCACAGGCGGAGCATGCCGCGGAGGATCTGATCCGGTGCAGCGACAGGAAGATGTCCTGTCAATGTCAACAGTGGAGGTGCACCATGAAGAAGGAACTCGTCATCGAATGGAAGCACGCTGAAGGGAACATCGAAAAGACCCCTGAGGAGTTCGAGGAGACCGGGATGACGCTTGCGGCGGTCCTCGCGGAGATCCGGATGCTCCTTGAGATGGAGGGGGTCGGCGTCCGGGTGGTCGAGACGGTCCTCCCCGACGATGCCGCCGCAGAGTCGGAGTCCCTCCTCTTCAACGGGATCCCGGTCGAGCAGCTCCTCGAAGGGGTCGAGGTGACCGCGACGGCCTGTGCCTGTGCATCATGTGAATCCTGCGGGGGGGACGCGGAGTGCCGGACGCTCCGCTACAACGGCGAGGAGTACGAGGCGATCCCGCCGGAACTGATCGGGCGGGCCGCCGCAAAAGCGCTCGAGATGGAGTGAGGCGGGGCGGTCGGGCCGCCGTCGCCGGTTCCCTCTCATGCCGGGAGCCGGAGGTTTCCCGAACGCCGGAGTACACGGGGCCGGTTCCCGTAGCGGGGCGGGGGAGACTTTTTCAATCTGTTTTCAATGTATTGTACTTAACATTAACATAAAGTTAAATGACTATTTTTAATAAGGGCCGCGTTCCAACCACGATACCGTAAGCCTCCGATACCTCCCCGGAGCGTACCGGAGAGGACCGAACGGACGTGGTAGCCATTACAAGACGTTGTCATCTTCTGCTCACCCTCCTCTGCATCTGCGGGGTGCTCCTCTGCACCTCCGCCGCCTGCACGACCGTCCGGGGGACGGATTCCCCTGCCGAGAACCGCACGATCACCGATATGGCGGGCCGGACCGTCGCCGTCCCGTCGGAGATCGAGAGCATCGCCTGCACCTCGCCGCCGTCGACGATGCTCGTTTACATGGTCGCGCCCGACCGGCTCGCGGGCTGGAACTTCGCGCCCGAAGAGGGCTACATCCCCGAGCGGTACATGGCACTCCCGGTCGTCGGGGGCTGGTTCAGGAAAGAGACCGGCAACTACGAGACCTTCATCTCGATGCACCCCGACATCGTCGTCGAGGGCTACACCACCGACGGCGGGGCGGCGCACGTCACCGTCGCGGAGCGGCAGCAGAAGATGGGTTCCATCCCGGTCGTCGCCGTCGAGGACACCACCAACGCCACCCGCTACTCGGGTCCCATCAGGTTCATGGGCGGCCTCCTCGGGGAAGAGGAGCAGGCCGAAGCGATGATCGCCTTCTACGAGGGCGTGCTCGCCACGGTGACGGAGCGGGTGGCCTCGATCCCCGACGACGAGCGGGTGGCGGTCTACTATGCCGAGGGGCCGAAAGGGCTCATGACCGACCCCTCGGGTTCGCCCCATGCCGAACTCATCGACCTCTGTGGCGGGAGGAACGTCGCCGAATGCGCGATTACGCCGGGAATGGGGATGACGGAGGTCTCGATGGAGCAGGTCATCGCCTGGAACCCGGACGTCGTTCTGGTCCACGACCCGGGATTCTACGCCACGGTCCGGACCGACCCGCTCTGGCAGGAGATCGCCGCCGTGAAGACCGATCGGGTCTACCTCATCCCGCAGACGGCGTTCTGCTGGTTCGACCGTCCGCCCGGGATCAACCGGATCGTCGGGATCCCCTGGACCGCCAAAGTCCTGTATCCGAACCTCTTCGCAGATATGGATCTCGAATCCCTCGTCCGTGAGTACCACGAGACCTTCATTCACGTATCGCTTTCCGACGACCGGATCCGGGAGATCCTGAACCCCTGAGGTCAAGATGGGATACGTACCAGGCAGATTCGACCGCGACGGGGCGGAGGATATGGACCGGATTGCAAAGACGATCTTCGCCCCGATCTATCCGGTGATTGCGCAGCAGATAATCGAGCGGTGCGGGATCTCCCGCGGCAGGTGCCTTGATATCGGCAGCGGCCCCGGCTCGCTCGGGATCGCCCTTGCGCAGGCGAGCGCGTTAGCGGTCACGCTCCTCGACTCCTCCCCGGAGATGATCGCCATTGCAGGAGGGAACGTCCGGGAGGCCGGGCTTTCGGGGCGCGTCGCGCTTCTATCGGGCGACGTCCACGAGATCCCGCTTCCCGATAGGTCCGTCGATCTCGCGGTCAGCCGCGGTTCGCTCTTCTTCTGGGAGGATCTCCCCCGTGCGTTCTCCGAGATCCACCGGGTTCTCGCACCGGGCGGGACGGCCTACGTCGGGGGCGGGTTCGGTACGGCCGAACTCCGGGACACCATCGCAGCCACGATGGAGAGGGCGAACCCGGACTGGAGGAGTTTCCGGGACAGGAACCTCGGCGCGGATAACCGGGAGCGGGTCGCCGGGATCCTCGCGGCCCTCGGGTTCCGTCACCGGCTCGTCAGCGACGACTCGGGGTTCTGGGTTGTGATGGAGAAGGAGGGTTGAGCATGCGCTGCTCAATCTGCGAGAACCGCTGCGCCGTCCCGCCCGGGGGCGTCGGGCGGTGCAGGATGTATACGAACGAGGACGGAGCGATCGTCGAGCGGTTCCCCGACCGTTACATCGCGGCCATGCCGATCGCGATCGAGACGATGCCGATGTGCCACTACCACCCCCGTGGGACGTTCCTGCAGGCGAGCGGTATCGGATGCACCTTCTCCTGCGGGGGGTGCATATCCGAGACGATCGCCTTCCACGCGGAGGCGGTCTCCGGGGCCCTCAGGCATATCCCGCCCGGCGCTCTGGTCAAGCGCGCCTTAAAAGAGGGGTGCCGGGGGATAGCCTTCTGCCTCAACGACCCGACCGCCATGCACCGGACCTTCCTCGGGGTGGCCCGGGCGGCGCACGACGCTGGCCTCCTCGTCGGGTGCGCGACGAACGGCTATTACACGGAGGAGTCTCTCCGCGACATCGCGCCCGCCATCGATTTTGCGAACATCGGGCTGAAAGGAGCGTCGGATGCGCGTTACCGTGCGTGCGGCGCGCTCTCGGCGGAACCGGCCTTCCGGACGGTGAAGACCCTTCACGAAGCAGGCGTCCATGTCGAGGTCTCCTGCATCCACGCCCGGGGGTGCGACGACGAGATCCGGGCCGCGGCCGCCCGGGTCGCGGGGATATCTCCCGACATCCCGTTCCTCGTCATGCGGTTCATCCCGTTCGGCGACGAACCGCCGGAGAGGGAACCGACGATTGCGGAGTCGGAGCGGATCTGCGACGACCTGCGGCGGACACTCCGCTACGTCTACCTCTTCAACTCGCCCGGGACCGGGTACCTCGATACGGCGTGCCCGTCCTGCGGGAAGACCGTCGTCCGGCGGGAGTTCTTCGGGCCGATGGGAGCGCGGACGATCGCGATCCCGCCGGACGCCCGGTGCTCCTGCGGTTGTTCTCTCCCCGTGACCGGGAGCGTCGCGGAGACGCTGTACGCCGAGCCGGGGATGATGGGCGGCTACCGGTTCACCCGGGCGCTGGAGATGGTTCACGCCGTCCTGGTCTGCCTCGGTGTCGAGTCCGATGCCGACCTCGCCCGTATCTGGGCCGGGGTCATCCGGGACGACTACATCCGGGACCTCCACGGGAAGATCCAGACAATAGACGGCTACCTTGATCTCGTCCGTGAACTCGGGGAGCGGGCCGGCCGCACCGGGGCGGCGGAGAGGCTGGCCGGCTACATCGGCGACCGGGTGGCGGCGGTCTCGTCGGCGGTCGAGGGCTGCCGCCGGCCCCGGGTCTACTACTCAATGGGGTCGCCGCTCTTTGCCCTGAACGCCGACCGGTTCGAGATGGACCTCGTGGAAGCGGCCGGCGGCGACCCCGTTAACCGCGGGATCGTCCGGGCCGGAAAACCGGGCGTCAACATAACGCCGGAAGAGTTCGCCGCATTCAACCCCGAATATATCTTCATATCCGGGTTCCTCTCGGCACCCGCCTCCGATTACATCGCGGCGTGCCGGAGGATGGGGCTCTCTGCCGACGCCGTCGAACACAGCCGTGTCTACACCCTTCCGCCGGGCTGGGACTTCGGCAACCCCCGCTGGGTGCTCGGCCTCTCTGCCATCGCAGGCACCCTCCACCCGGAGCGTGCCGTCTTCGACCTTGCCGCGGAGCAGGATCGGTTCTACCGGACGTTCTACGGGACCGATGCGGCCGCGATCACGGGGAACCGGTCGTTCTACCGTCCTTAGGTGCCGTGGGGTTTTGTCCCGGCGGTATTCGCCCTTCCCCCGCCACGGCAGCCGCACGGGTTCATCGGGATGCAAACCGTCCGCCCGGCCTCCTTGATGTAGTGGACGCAGATATCGATCCCGTAGGCTTCACGGAGGTTCTCCTTCGTGATGACGTCCTCGGCCCGGCCCTGCGCGATCAGCCTGCCTTTATTGAGGATGGCGGCCGAATGCGAGATCAGGAACGCATGGTCGGGGAAGTGGGTGCACATCAGGATGGCGATCCCGTCGGCGGCGAGCTGGTCGATAGTCGCTATCGTCTTCATCTGGTTGCCGATATCGAGATGCGACGTCGGTTCGTCGAGGATGAGCAGCGACGGCTCCTGGGCGAGGGCGCGGGCGATCATCACCATCTGCGACTCCCCCCCCGACATCTCGGAGATGGACTTCTCCCGGAGATGGGTGATCCCGATCCGCTCAAACGCCTCCTCCGCCTTCTCGTAGTCCTCTTCGCCCGGGACCGAGAAGGCCGATATATGGGGGGCTCTCCCCATGAGGACGAAATCGAGCGCCGAGAACGGGAAGACAGCCTGGTGGGCCTGGGGGACGTAACCGACCTGCCGCGCGACTTCCTCGGGCCGCATATCGGCGACCCGGCGGCCGTTGATCTCCACCTCCCCGCCCTGGAGCCTGAGGATGTTTAAGATGCACTTGATCAGGGTCGATTTTCCGGTCCCGTTCCTCCCGAGGAGGGAGAGGACCTCTCCTTGCCGGAGGGAGAGGGAGATCTCTTCGAACTGTTTTGTGATGCCGTCGTACGAGAACGAGGCGTTGTTGACGTTCAGAATCATGATATCCAGCCTACCTTTTTGCGTGTTAAGAGGTATGCGAAGAATGGCGCACCGATGAGCGACGTCAGGATGCCGAGCGGGATCTCGGCTGCGGTCAGGGTTCTTGCGATATCGTCAACGATCAGGATGAAAGAAGCCCCGATAACGGCCGATACGGGGATGAGTTTCCGGAAGTCAGGGCCGACGAGCATCCTTCCTATGTGGGGGACGACGAGGCCGACCCAGCCGATGATCCCGCTGATACAGACCGCGGAGGCGGTGATGACCGTCGAGGCGATGATGAGCACCACGGTCATCCTCTTTGTGTCCACCCCGAGCGCCCGCGCCTCCTCTTCGCCGACCGCGAGGAGGTTGATTCGCCACCTGACGAGGTAAAGGCAGAGAGCGCAGAGAAGGATCGGCGGGGCGACCGCGATGACGTCGGCGTTCGAGACCGTAGAGAGGCTTCCCATCAGCCAGAAGACTATCGCGGGCAGGGTGTCGTAGGGGTCGGCGACGTATTTGGTGAGGGATATGAAGGCGGAGAAGAGTGATCCAACGATGATCCCCCCGAGGACGAGGACGAGGGTCGAGCCCTTGCCGACGGCCCGACCGATGCCGTAGGTGACGGCGACCGCGAGGATCCCGAAGAAGAAGGCGGAGACCTGGATGACCCAGGGGTTGCCGGAGAGGAGGATCCCGACGGCTGCCCCAAACCCTGCGCCGGCGGACACGCCGAGGATATCGGGCGAGACGAGGGGGTTCCTGAAGAGTCCCTGGAACGAGGCCCCGGCGATGGCGAGTCCTCCCCCGATGAGCATCGCCGCAATCAACCGCGGGAGCCTGATCCGGAAGACGACCACCTGTTCCGATGCTCCCCAGGTCTGCTCGAAGGAGGGGAGGAGGACCGGGTGACCGGAGACGGTCGAGAGCAGGGACGACGCACCGCCGAAGCATGCGTTCGCCGACCCGATGATGAGGATCCGGAAGGTCTCCACCGGGTCCATCATGTATCTCCCGAAGAAGAGGGAGAAGAAGAAGAGGGCAACCGGGAGGAGGTAGATGGCCTTCCCTGCCGGCATCAGCCGGAGAACGGCTTCATGGGCCGGTATGCCGTCCCGAAAGACCGATCGCCAAAAACCGATCGCAACATTCTTCCGGGGTTCCTGTCCGATCTCTATAATCGGTTCTTTCCTATGGGTCATCCGGTATACCGTCCATACCGGATATGTTTATTTGTTTTACTTAATTTTATGGCAATGTAAATGGCATAACCTTTACAACAACAATAAAAAGGTTCGGCGGACCCCGCCGTGTTGCACAATTTCCCGGGATTTCCCTCACGGATCTTCCTGCGGTAGTTTCACTCAGGCCACCGCCGCAACCAGCGTGTTGCAACAGTTCACCTGTGCCTGGTCTGAGATCACCGTGAGGGGCGGGCAGACAGGTTCGGGGATAGGAATATATCTCCAGCTAATATGTAAATATGTTTTATTTAATTTTGCTGAAAAGTAAATGATTATAGATAAATATGCGCGACGTCGCACTATTGTACGGTGTAGTCGGTATGAAGAAAGATGCTCGCCATCTGGTTCTCGCCATCGTGGCCGTCTGTGCCGTCCTGACTCTTGCTTTCGTCCTTGCAGCGCCTGGGACTGCCGGTGAAGAATCTGCTGCAACGGTCCGGACGATCACGGATATGGACAACAGGACGGTGACCATCCCCTCCGAGGTCAGGACCGTGGTCATCACCTGCTGTGGCGGAGCGGCGCAGGAACTGGCTGCCCTGGGGGTCGGCGACCGGGTCGTCGCCCAGCCGCAGCAATGCACTACGGAGCGCCTGTATACCGTCGTCCCGGGATACCGCACCACGCCCGACGTCGGTTCCTTCGACAACGCCAACGTGGAGGAGATCCTGAAACTCAACCCCGACATTGTTATCGGGAGTTATTATGCAGAAACAGGCAACGCCCGCATTGAAGCAGCCGGGATCCCGGTCGTGCGGGTGCTCACGGGGCGTGCCGGAGTCGAGGAACTGAAACAGGAGTTCCGCATGCTGGGTCAGGTCTTCGGGCGCGAGGAGCGTGCCGAACGGCTGGTTGCGTACTGGGATGAAACGCTCGCGCGGATCGAGGCGAAGATCGCCGATCTCCCCGAGGGCGAGCGGAAACGGGTCTATTACATGATGAGCACCCCACTCAAGACGGAAGGCCACAGTGCGTGGGGTAACGATATGATCCGCGCTGCAGGCGGGATTAACGTCGCCGGAGGGATCGACCAGAAGGTCATCCGTGGGGGCTATGAGATCTCTGCCGAAGAGCTCGTCCGGTGGGATCCCGAGGTCATCTACGTTGCATCGAACATGAAGGACTACTCGAGCCCGGCCGGTGCGTTTGTAGCCAACCCCCAGTTTGCGACCGTCACGGCGGTCCGGGACGGGGCGGTGTATCCGTGTCCCGTAGGAACGTTCTGGTGGGATCGCCCCGCACCGGAGAGCCCGCTCGGGATCCTCTGGCTTGCACAGAAACTCTACCCGGACCGGTTCGCCGACGTCGACCTCGCAGACGAGACAAAGAAGTTTTTCCGTGAGTTCTACGACTACGACCTTACGGACCAGGAGGTAGAGAGCATCCTCCACCCGACACCAATTTGAACGGATGTGGTTACACCATGACAAGACAGACAATCCAGCTCCGGCAGGTCATGCCGGCGGTAGAGGGCGTTGCACGCCTGGATGCAGCCCTGTCCGGGTACCAATCGTACCAGGTCATCTCGGCAGCGCTCGAACTCCGGTTCTTTGACTGGCTCTCGGAGCGTGGCCCGACCGCAAGAAACGACGTCACTGCAATCGGCATAAACGGGATGTTTACCCGGGGTTTCCTGACGGCGCTCGCCGATATGGGATATATCACGTTCGAAGAGAACGTGTGTGCAAACACCCCAATCGCCGAAGAACTCCTGGTCAGCACCAGTCCCACCTACCAGGGCGACCTGATTCTCGCCGCCGGCAGGGAGACGTCATCGTGGTCCCACCTGGCCGCAACGCTCAGGGACGGCATGGAGACGCCGAAAACCGGTCCCCGGCCGACGCACGATCACCTCAGGGCGGTCGCTCAGCGGTGCACCCGGGGCGAACTGCAACACGTCGTCGGCCTGATCGGCCAGCACTCCGGGTTCAGGAACGCCCGGTCCATGCTTGATGTTGGCGGTGGACACGGCCTCTACGCCGTCGCCCTCTGCCAGGAGAACCCGAACCTCCAGGCAACCGTCTTCGATCTCCCGCATGTGGTACCGCTGACCCGGGAGTACATCGGCAAATACGGTATGGGTGGACGGATCTCCGCCCGGGGAGGAGACATCCTCGTCGACGATCCGGGCAGGGGGTATGACCTCATCATCGTCTCGCACCTCCTCTACACGTTCCGGGACCGGCTGACGGACGTCCTCGGCAAGATCACGGAATCTCTTGCCCCTGGTGGCCTTCTCGTCCTCAACCATCTCTTCTGCTCACCGGGCTGCACCATATCCCCGGGGAGTGGGACTGCAGAACTCGATCGGGCACTCATGAGCGCCGGGCATCCGCTCTGCCACCCGGAAGGCCTTGAGGCCGTGCTCAAGCGCCTGGGATACATCGACATCACCAGTTCCCCCCACGAGACCGGAATGGGCTATGGCGTCCTCTTCTGTGCGACGAAAGATGGCGGCGAGACCGTGCATTGCCGGGACGGCTCCTCGTCTTCCGGGTGCAGCTGCGGGCCGGGCGGGTGCGGGAACTGATGGGTGACAGTACAGTCCTCGACGCGACTGTCCGGATTCTCAAGGAGCGCCTCGGGGAGAGGATGGATGACGTGAGGGTCGATCGCGCGGTTGTGGGAGTCTTTTTCACGGGAGTCAAACTCAGCACGGGCCATGGGGGTATCTGCGCCACGCCCATAAAGTCGATCCCGGAAGCCGTCTGCTGCCCGAGTTCGGCAAAGGCGCTGCCGCACTCGGGGAGGCTCCGGGAGCGGAGAATCGAAGCCTACCTTGCCGACGCTCTTGGAGACCGGCCGATGCGCAAGGCGCTCGGGATCGCGGCCGTCAGCGCATTATCGGCGCTCTGTGACGATGTATGCCCCGGGCCGGATCACCCCGTCGTACGCGGCGTCGATGCGGTCGATCTCCTCACGATACAGGAGAGCGGGAATGTCGTGGTCGTCGGGGCGCTGACCCCGTATCTGCGTGCCCTCAAGCAGGCCGGTCAGCCGTTTCGTGTCCTCGAGATGGATCCCCGTACGCTCAAGCCCGACGAGCTGCCGTTCTACACGCCGGTCGAGGAGACGGATATGGTCGTTCCCTGGGCTGACACCCTGGTCATCACCGGCACCACGCTGATCAACGGGACGCTCGACCACCTGCTCGAACTCGCCCGGCCGGAGGCCACGGTGGTCGTGCTCGGCCCTTCGGTGAGCATCCTCCCCGACGCTCTCTTCTCGCGCGGCGTGGAGATCGTCGGTGGAAACCAGGTGACCGACCCCGACCGCCTGCTGGATATCCTTGCCGAGGGCGGTTCCGGCTACCACTTTTTCGGGAAGGGGGCCGACCGGATCGCCGTCCGGCGGTCCCAGGAACCGTGAACGCACGAATGACACAGGATAATAATGTGAAATGCTGGATCGACTGCTGGAAAGCATCGGCACAGCACAGCAAGATAGTCAGTGACGACCTCCAGGCGACCCAATGGGACGAGCGGGCTGACCGCTTTGTACAGAACATGGATGAGGAAAGGCACCGGAAACGAGTTGGCGATGTTTTTGCAATTCTGGAGGAGGCCGGTTTCTCACCCGAGGGCGCACGCGTCCTCGACATCGGGTGCGGACCGGGCACCCTCTCCCTCCCCCTTGCCCGGGCCGGGGCGGACGTCACGGCCCTCGACATCTCGACGAGGATGCTCGACCACCTCAGGGAAACCGCGCAAAATGAAGGCTTGCGTGTTAACGCGGTCGAATGTTCCTGGTGGTCGGCCGATATCGACAGACTTGGGTTCCGGGAGAAGTTCGATCTCGTGATCGCGTCGATGACGCCGGGAATCAGGGACGTCGAGACCTTCGACCGGATGATGGCGTGTTCAAGGCAGTTCTGCTATTACAGCCGCTTCGTCGGGAGGGTGGGCACAGACGGGGCTCGCCGGGAGATTTTCAGGAAAATCCTGGGTGAGGAACCCGACAACCCCGGGCCGGATATGCTGTATCCGTTTATGTACCTCTACGTTCTTGGTTACCGGCCGCTTGTGAGACTCAGCCATGTTTCAAGGACCCAGGAGCGGGACTGGGCCGAAGCAGCGGAAGAGACGATCAACGATCTGAGATGCACCCGCGATGTTTCCAGCGATGTCGAGGAAAAGATCAGGGAGTATTACAAAAATGCGTCGCCAGACGGCAAATATCGTTCCGAAACAGAGAGTTGCAGCGGCATGATGGTCTGGTCTGTCACGGCCGGAGATGGGGTATAAGCGGGCTGAAACGATCGATGCTCTTCAGTTCGGCATGGGCGGGGAAATTAACGGAGAACTCCTCGCATCCCCTCTCCCCCATCCTGTCGCCGAACTTCGGGGGTTTACCGGAGTATAACCCATCAGAGATCTCCCAACCGGGTTCCGTACCAGGGGGTGCCCCGGCGAACTCACCGACCTCGCAACACGGGACAATTAACAATAAAATGTTAACATGTCTATTTTGTAAATAGAAAATATTAAACTCCCGGCGTTAAAGACGTTACATCACACCTGTGAGGCGATATGCCGGAACGCCTGAAGGGCTACCCGTACGGGACCTGCGTATGAGGCCTGCAGGGGGTGTTAATGATGAAAGAGACGAGTACAGTCCTGAAAGCGTTCATAACCCTATCATTTATAGCACTTCTGGCGTTCACCTGCGGCTGCACCGGGCAGGGACAGGCGACCGACAGCGGGACAACAGTGGTCACGGACATGGCGGGTCGGGAGGTCGTCGTCCCGAAGAATATCGATAGTATCGTGACGATCGGTTCCGTGCCGGTGCAGAACAGTTTCATGTTCGCCATGGGGCAGGGGGGGAAGATCGCCAACGATCTGCCGGAGTCATTCATCAAAGGAGGCAGACACAAGTACCAATACGTGTTCGAGCCCAATTTAAAGAACAAACCAACGATCCAGACCACGACCGGGGACTTCAATCTCGAGGAACTCATGAAGATCAACCCGGACGTTGCATTCACCATGAGCATGCCCTCGGTCGATAAACTCGAGAAGAACGGTATCCCAGTCGTTTATCTCTCCTGGACGGATGCTGAGGACGTGAAAGACCTGCTGCTGCTGCTCGGGGAGGTCTTCGGTGAGCAGGAGAAGGCCGGGAGGTACGTCAGGTACTTCGACGAGGCCACCGCCCGCCCGGGTAAGGCGGTCGCATCCTTGCCGGACGACCAGCGGCCAAGGGTGTTGTGTTGTTCATACAAGGGCATGTCTGTGGGCCACAAGATAGCCGAGTGGTATATCGAGAAAGCGGGTGGGATAGCTGTCGCTAAGGAGGCCCATGTTGCGGAGAGCCTGCAGCTTGATCTGGAGCAGTTACTTGCCTGGGATCCCGACGTGCTCATTCTTAGCAGCCATGATGAGATCCCCCTGGTTTACAACGATACACGGCTCAGCGGCGTAAGTGCAGTAAAGAACGGGAAGGTGTATGCGACGCCCGTGGGAGCGCATTACTGGATCCAGCGTACAAGCGAGACGCCGCTGATGGTGCTCTGGGTAGCGAAGACAATCTACCCCGAACAGTTCAAGGACTTCGATATGGAGGCAGAGGTCATAGCCTTCTACAAAGAGTTCTACAACTGCGACATAACACGGGAGCAGGCAGCGGAGATACTCAGCGGAACGGCATAAGCACCGCCGAATGTTCCGTGCCTCTAAATTCGCATAGAGGGAGTTGTTGCGGGTGAAAGAAAAACTACGGCCTGAAAAGCGCTCATAACGATATCACTCATAATACCGTGTTGCACAATCTCCAAGGATTTCCTCGCGGGTCTTCCTGCGGTGGCTTTGCTCGGGGTAAGGCCGTTCCCAACGTTCTTTCTTGGGCATGAAGGCCCGGAATGGACGACCGTCGTCATCACGTTTGCGGTTGGGCAACCTGAATATGCGACACGGCAGGCAGATCCCGTTTTTCAGCTGCAATCGAGGGCCGGAAGTCGTGGTCGTTCTGCTCTCTTCTGGATCAGAGGAGGGCCCCCTCACTCGTCCGGGCCGTAGCATCGCCGGAGGATCACCGGGGTGCTCCGCGGTGCCCCGGCGGCCGCGTCCGCGCACTGGGGAGGAGCGGCGATACGATCCCCCGGAACCGGAGGCGCCGGAACCGGGGAGAACGCCTGTGCCTCGCGCCACTCCCAGACGGCATCCATCACGGCCTCCGCCGTCGCCATGACGCTCGCGGCTCCGACGTCCACCACGACGGCGTTCGTGATCTTCCACCGCTCTACGACCGTATCGAGCAGCCGGCGCCGGACCGTCCAGACCATCGGCGGGTGCGGATGCGCGAGCAGGTGGTCGAGCTGCTCCGCCCAGACCGCGCCCTGGAGCTCGAATCTCCCCACCTCGTCGATGACCATGAGATCCGTCTCCCGCGGGTCCGGCGGCGCGAGCGCCCGGCGGCCGAACACGAGCCCCTCGGGGCGGAAGTAGAACCGGCCGTGGGCCTCGCACCGCGGGTCGGGGTCGATCGAACAGAGTTCCTCGTGCTCGCCGGTGGCGAGGTCGACCAGAGTGAACCCCGACCTCCGCCCGTCCCGCAGGTGTCCCGGGGCGATGACCCCGCGGACCCGGACGTTCAGCCCGACGATGAGCCCGAGAACCAGATGCAGGAACGTCGTCTTGCACTGGCCCTGCCCGCCGGTGATGATGAAGACCGGCGCCCGGTGGTTCATCCGTGGACCCCTCCGCTGTTGAAGACCGGGTCCGGGGTTCCGGGTGTGTCCCGGTCTCCTCCGGGGAGGGAAACCCCGGAGACGTTCACTCGGGAGTACATGGGTATACATTGCGACCCCGGGTATAAAACACTTTTACTTGTTGGGTTTGTTAATGTTGTAGCATTTACCCCGCGGATACCGCCGGATCCCGCAACCCTTATGCGGGGTCCGGTGCCTGGGGTGCCCATGAACCAGGAGAGGGCCTGTTCAGCCTGCAGGAAGAACCTCGCCCCGCGCGAGAGGGGGGCGGAACCGGCGCCGCCGGGCGAGGAGACGCTCTCGAACCTCGACCTGATCGAGCGGGTCTGCCTGACGACGACCGAGACCGATCCGCTCGCGCTCGCCTGCACGATCATGCGGCACCCACAGGTCAGCCTCCACGGCCCGGAGCACCACTTCCTGGTGCCGGCCGTCCTGCTTGCGGCTTACTACAACCACCGCGGGAGCCCGGAGAAGAAGGAACCGGCGCTCCGGCAGGCGAGAAAACGGGCCGAGGCCGTCCAGCCGGCCTTCTGCGGCACGCACGGGACCTGCGGTGCGGCGATCGGCACCGGGATCTTCATGAGCCTCATTACGCACTCCGGCCCGCTGAAGAAGGAGGAGTGGTCGCTCTCCAACCAGATGACGGCGCGGAGCCTCACGGCGATAGCCGTGAGCGGCGGGCCGCGCTGCTGCAAACGCGATTCGTGGCTCGCGATCGGCGAGGCGGTGAAGTTCCTCGCCGAGAAGTGCGGTATCCGTCTACCGGTGACGGAGCATATCGCATGCGAGTACGCGACCGTAAACCGCGACTGCACGGGTTACGAGTGCCCGTTTTACCCCGGCGAGGAGTCCGGGCCGCGCCCTCCATCAGTATAAGTAGCAACGATGAACAATACCATACGGAGCTAATGATTATGGCTGAGAAGAACGTCGTGCTCCACACGACCATGGGAGACATCACGATCCGCCTCTACGACGACATGCCGGTTACCGCGGGGAACTTTGAGAAACTCGCAAAATCCGGGTTCTACGACGGCACGATCTTTCACCGGGTCATCGCGAACTTCATGATCCAGGGCGGCGATCCCACCGGCACCGGGACGGGCGGGCCGGGCTACACCATCACCGACGAGTTCGTGAAGGGCCACTCGAACCAGCGGGGCACGATCGCGATGGCGAACACCGGACGCCCGAACTCCGGCGGCAGCCAGTTCTTCATCAACCTGGTGAACAACGACTTCCTCGACTGGGACAACCCCAGGACGCCGAGCGCTCACCCGGTCTTCGGCGAGGTCGTCGGCGGGATGGACATCGTCGACAAGATCGCGAAGGTGAAGACGGGCTCCGCGGACAAGCCGAAGGTCCCCGTCCGGATCGAGAAGGCGGAAGTCCTGGAGTAATCCTTTTTTTATGCGCCATAGTGACGCCGGCCGCAGGGACCCGGGCGTGATCGAGGAGCGGATCGGTTATACTTTCAAGGATCGCGCACTCCTCGAACGGGCGCTCACCCGCCTCGCCTACACCCTGGAGGCGGGCATTCCCCCCGAGACCCACATGGACGCCCTCGCCACCCTCGGCGATGCGGTCATCAACGTGGCCGTTGTGGAAGCGGTGGTCGCGGGCGGGGCGCACGACAAGGGCGCGATCAGCAACCGCAAAATGAACCTGGTGAACATGACCCGGCTCCGCGGGCTCGCAGAAGACCTCGACCTCGCCGACTACGTCCGCTGGGGGAAAGGCGAGGCCGCCCAGAGGGTCTGGACCTCCGGCCGGGTCCTCGCCGAGTGCCTGGAAGCGCTCGTCGGCGCCGTCTACCTGGACGGCGGGATGGACGCGGCTGCGGGAGTGCTCCGGCGTCTCGGGCTCACGGCGAAGGCGTAACCCCTTCTTCTCTCTCCTCCCCCGGTGCCGGAACCCCCGCCGGCGGCCGCATCAGGAGCCAGGCGACGGCGAACCCCACGGCGGCGAGGGCCGCGACCCACGGGAAGACGCCGAGGTAGGTCCCGGTCGCCGTCCGGATGAACCCCGCGAGCTGCGGTCCAACGATGGCGCCTGCGCCGTAGGCGAGGAAGACGACCCCATAACAGCGCGGGTAGTCGCACGTCCCGAAGTAGGAGGCCGTCGCCGCCGGGGCAATGGCGAGCCAGCCCCCGAGGCATCCCCAGAGGACGGCGAACGCGACGATGTAGGCGGGCACCCCCGGCGCGAGCCACATCAGGACGGATGCCGCCGCGATCAGGGCGAACGTCAGCATCGCCGTCTTCTGCGCCGACATCCGGTCGGCAAGCCCGCCGAACGCGGGCCGGCCCAGCCCGTTGAAGACGGCGAAGAACCCGACGAGGAGCGTTGCGAGCCCCGCGTCGACCCCGGCGAGTTCGGTTCCGACCGGTTTCGCGATCGAGATCGCCATGAGCCCCGCAAGGCATCCGACGAAGTAGCAGGCGAAGAGCCCGTAGAACGTCCCCGTCCGGAGCATCCCTCTCCGGTCGCACTCGCAGACCGGGACGGTGCCGACCCCGGGCGCGGGCGCCGTCCATCCCGCCGGCCGCCAGCCCTCCGGCGGGAACCGGAGCGGCAGGGCCGAGAGGACCAGGACGGCGATCAGCGCGGCGCCGAAGATCCGGAACGTCGCCATCACCCCGTATGCGGCGATCAGGGCACCTGCCGCGTTCGCGGTGACGAAGGCCGAGAACCCGAACCCGAGCAGGGCGAGCCCGACGGCAAGCCCCCGCCGGTCCGGGAACCACCGGGCGGCCACGGCGACCGGCGCCCCGTAGGCGATCCCGACCCCGAGGCCGCCGATCATGCCGTAGACGACGTAGAGGGCCTCGACCGACGTCGCCGTCGAGGCGAGGAGCCACCCGAGGCCCGTGAGGAGCCCGCCGACGACCGTCACCCTCCGGGGGCCGTAGCGCTCGATGTACTTCCCGGCGAGCGGCATCGCGATCGCGAAGAAGGCGAGGAAGACCGAGAACGGGAGGAGGACCTCTGCCGCCGTCACCTCCCGGCCGAGCGTCGCGGTGAAGTGCGCCGCGAGCGGCGCCACGAAGACGCTCCAGGAGTAGATGCTCCCGAGGCAGAGGTTGACGACGAGGCCGAGGGCGACGAGCCCCCATCTCCCCTTCTCCGCGGGCAGGCCGAAGATCGTTGGTGTTTCCGGCATGGGATCTACTCCTCGAGCGTTGAGATGTCGCCCGGGTCCATGCCGAGCTCGCGGGCTTTCAAGACCCGGCGCATGATCTTGCCGCTCCGGGTCTTGGGGAGCCGGTCCATGAACTCGATCTCGGCCGGAACCGCGACCGGGCCGAGGCTCTTTCTGACGTGCCGGGCGAGGTCGTCGGTGAGGCCGTCGCCGGGGCTCACCCCCACGCAGAGGGTGACGAACGCCTTGATGACGTTCCCTTTCAGGGGATCGGGTTTCCCGATGACCGCCGCCTCCGCCACCGCGTCGTGGGAGACGAGGGCGCTCTCGACCTCGGCCGTCCCGATGTTGTGCCCGGCGACGACGATCAGGTCGTCGGCCCGGCCGAGGACCATGATGTAGCCATCCTCGTCCTTCACCGCGAGGTCGCCTGCGGTGTAGCACCCCGGGATGGTGTTCCAGTAGGCGCAGTAGCGCTCGTCGTTACCGTGAACCGTCCGGAGCATGGCCGGCCAGGGCTCCCGGATCACCAGGAACCCGCCGGTGCCGGGCGGAACGGGTTTCCCCGTCCTGTCGACGACGTCCACGACGGCGCCCGGGATGGGCTTTCCGGCAAACCCCGGTTTCATCGCCTCGCCGATCATCGTGGTCACCATGTGCATCCCGGTCTCGGTCTGCCACCATGTATCCACGATCGGGCACCGCCCGCCGCCGATCGCGCGGTAGTACCACTCGAATGCCTCGGGGTTGAGCGGTTCGCCGACCGAGCCGAGCACCCGGAGCGTCGAGAGGTCGTATTTCGCCGGCCACTCTTCGCCCACCCGCATGAACATCCGGATGGCGGTCGGGGCGGTGTAGAAGATCGTCACCCCCAGATCCTGGACCAGCCGCCAGTAGGCGCCGGGGTCGGGGTAGTCCGGCGTCCCTTCGGCGAGGACGACGGTCGTGCCGACCTCGAGCGGGCCGTAGACGATGTAACTGTGGCCGGTGATCCAGCCGGTGTCGGCGGTGCACCAGTAGACGTCGTTCTCCTTGACGTCGAAGACGTGGCGGGTGGTGTAGTAGGTTCCGACCGCATACCCGCCGCAGGTGTGCACGATGCCCTTCGGGGCGCCGGTCGAACCGCTCGTGTAGAGGATGAAGAGCGGGTCTTCCGAGTCCATCGGCTCCGCCGGGCAGTCGGGTGCGGCACGGGCCATCAGGTCGGCGTAATCGACCTCCCGGTCGGGGTCGAGTTCGACGGCCGGCGTCTCGCGCCGGAGGACGACGACCCGCTCGACGCCCGGCGCATGGGCGAGCGCCTCGCTCGCGAGTTCGCGGAGCGGGACGGTCTTTCCCCGGCGGTAACCGACGTCTGCGGTGACGAGAACCTTCGCCTTCGCGTCGTTGATCCGCATCGCGAGCGCGTCCGGCCCGAACCCACCGAAGACCACCGAGTGGACGGCCCCGATCCGGGCGCAGGCGAGCATCGCGACGACCTGCTCGGGGACGAGCGGCATGTAGATGCAGACGCGGTCGCCCTTCTCGACCCCGAGGCTCGAGAGGCCGTTTGCAAACCGCATCACCTCGCGGTGCAGGGCCTCGTAGGACAGGATCCGCTTCTCTCCGCTCTCCCCGTGCCAGACGATCGCCGGCTTATCCTTACGGCCCCCGGCGACGTGGCGGTCCAGGCAGCTCGTGGTGATGTTCAGTTTTCCGTTGATGAACCATTTCGCATAGGGGTAGTTCCACTCCCTGACCCGGTCCCAGGGCTCGAACCAGTCGAGCTCGCGGGCGACCCGGTCCCAGAACCCTTCCGGGTCGCGCAGGAACTCGCTGTAGGCCCGCGTGTAGTCCGGCGTCCAGGCGGTCGCCTTGCACCGGGGATCGGGGTAGTAGCACTTCTCTTCCAGTTTCACGGCGAATGTTTCTGCCATTTCTCCTCATTCCGTCTTCATTCATCCTCCGGGCCTGTTTGGCCCGTAATCGTGCTACCGATGCATACCGGTCGCCGGCAGGCGGTGCCGGTCCCCGCGGGGCGTAACCATCGCAGACCTCTGTTCTGCGTGGCCGTCCTGGATTTTACATGATTAATAATGTATAATATGTGATAAACTTTGCGGTCCCCGGAACAACAGAAATCGGTCCGGGGGTGGAAGGCGGGGTTTGCATGAAGGACGCGGAGGGGCGGATGCCGGTCTCCGGCCTGCCCCCAATCCGCAGATGTCAAAAAGGATGAGTCCTTCACCGTCGCTTAAGCCAGAACCCGGCGGCTATTGCGCCGACGACCAGGATAACCAGCACCACGGGAATGAGGGGCGTGCTGGTGGTCGGATTGTCCACCGCATCCTGTACCTCCCGCATCACGTGGCCGCTCACCTCCTGCGCGGCCTTTGCCACATCGCCGGCCATTTTATCGACGGTCTTCCCGATCCCCGATGCATCCGTCGTGTTGGTGACCTGATCTCCCGTGCCGGAAGGAATCGGTGTGAACGTGGGGAGCGCCGAAGAGGAGGAGCGGGAGGATGGACGCTTGCCGCTGCTGCTGGAATCGGGTGCCTGGGATGCGGGGATCTGGCTCTGGATGTAGGCCTCCAGCTGGAGGTTGCCGCAGGTGTGGTGGCAGCATGTCACCCCGTGGAACTCGACCGACTGCTGGAACTCCTGTGCGAGGTGCTGCAGGACCTCAGCATCGGGGTTCCAGTATCCCTTTCTGGCGGCATCCAGCATCCTTGCGGCAATCGACTGATATGCGTAGGGATTGCGCGCATCGAGGAACTCTTTCAGGCCGAGATCGTACTGATCCTCGGCGTATGTCTTGTAGACGCTGTCCCACATCTCCTCCGTGATGAGATCCGGCATGGTGACGTCCCAGATCCACATGTTTTCCACGAATGCCTCCATGTAGCGGGCTCCGTCGAAGCCCTGTTCCATCATTCCCTTTATCCATTCGGGATTCAGGTACCGGGAACGGAGATCGCGGCTGACGAAGTGCTGGAGCGTCTCTAATTTCTGGTTCTGCGCGTCCCGCTGGTTATTGATATACATGTCGGGAGAGATTCCGGATACGCTCTTTACCGCCAGGTTCAGTCCTCCGAAGTAGGCCGCAACCATCGGGTGCTCCAGTGTTCCGTAGACGTTGGATGTCCTGGAGAAGACGGCGGAATCCACATCGCCCAGGTTTGCACGGAAGACGTCGGCGTACTGCTCTCCCCAGATCGTACTCCCGTAGACGTAGCCCATCCGGTTGATGTAGAGGTCGGCGAGTTCTTCGGTGCTGCTCCAGGTGTCGGTGGCCCCGATGGCGTGCTCTATGCCGGGGGTGTACGAGTCCGGCGGCGGGCAGAAGATGCGGGAGGCTGCAAGTTCCCTTGCGGTCTCCGCGTCGTACCCTCGATTGATGAGATCCTGATAGATCGTCGCGGTATGTTCGCGGACATAGTTCGGCGTGGCGCCGTCGTCGGCAGCGGCGGCAAGTCGCACTGCTTTATCGATCAGGAGTAATTTACCGGCATACATGTCCCTGTACGAGCCCGACGTGACAACGAGTACGTCGATACGGGGGCGACCGAGTTCCGCGGACGGGATCAGTTCCACATCGTCCACGCGGCCGTTGTTGTTCCATACGGGCCTGACACCGAGGAGGTAGAGGATCTCAGCCTCCATCGTCCCCTGGTGGCGCGACGTCTCGATCGACCAGAGCAGGAACGCGACTTTATCGGGATACGTTCCGTGCGATGCAATGTGCGCCGCGAGCAGTTCATCCCCGAGGGCCTGTCCGACCGTCCACGCGGCCCGGGTAGGAATGATCCGGTCGTCGAAGGTACAGAGGTTTCTGCCGGTCGGGAGCGCGTCCGGATTGCGTATCGGGTCGCCGTTCGGGCCGGGAGGGATGTATTTCGCCTCCAGGGCATCCAGGATACGCGGTATCTCGATGTTGCAGCCTTCGATCCGGTTCCTGTAGTCCAGTGCCCGGTTGAGGTCGGCGGTGACGTCCGCATGCGTGGCGCCCAGGAACGTCACCTGCGCGTCTGCCGGGGACGCGCCGTTGAGGATCACTTCGGCGAGGAGTTCCAGGCGGTTCTCTTCGCTGCCGCCGGCCGCAGAGACATGATCGGCGAACGGAGCGCCCAGCATGCCGTCTATCATGGTGACGAGTTGTTCGCCAGCCGGCACCTCGCCGAGCGTGTGCGAACCGTAGGGCATGAACGTGGTCTTCAGTTCCTGCAGGTATTCGTCCAGATCGTCGACAAAGGCATCAAATGCGGCAACATTGCCTTCCAGAGTCGTCAGGTCGGCACCGAGATCCGTATCGAGATCGAGTTCCTCGACAGTGGCGACGATCTCGGACCGGTACTCGGCCTTTACGGCCTCGTCAACGACCGTCCGGTAATTGGTGATGGTTTCGTCAAGGTCGGCGAGCGGGCCGTACAGGCCCGACGGAACGATGGTCGGGGTCAGGAAGTCGACAATCGCCATGTTTGCACGGCGCCGATCGAAGATCCCTTCCGCATCCATCGGGAGCACGTGGACGTGCGGCATATCGCCCATCAAAAGAGCCCCCCAATCGTCTGCGGCAAGCCCCGATTCTTTTCCGGGCATCATCTCGATGCCGCTGAAGATGGAGAAGATGGCGTCGGCCCCGTATACCCGGTCCATGTAGTAGTAGAAGGCCAGACACTGGTGTGTCGGGGGAATCGACCCGTCGTGATACATCACGTCGGTATCCTGGTTCCAGCCCCACATCGGGTCCGGCACGAGCAGGACGTTGCCGAACTGGATCGTCGGGATGACCAGGGAACGCACTCCTCCGTCTTCGTATACCATGATCTCGCCGGGGGGTTCGCCCCAGATATCGATCATCTCCTGGCGTTTTGTAGCGGGCAGTTCGTTGAACCATGCGAGGTACTGGCTTTCCGGGATCAGGATCACGTTGCCGGCCCCGACGCGGCTATCCAGTTCTTCCTGTGCCCAGGTTCCGATATTGTAGCCCTGCGTCGCCATCAGGTCGGCAAGTTCGTCCGCATCGGGCAGCTGGCCGGTGCCGAGGCCGTATCCCCGGTCCCGCATCGCCCCGAGCAGGCTGGCGAGGCTTGCCTGCGCGTTGAGGTAATAGTCGATGTCGGCGCCCACGGTCGCCCTCCCTCCTTCGGCGCTGTAGTACGGGATGACGATCTTCTTCTCCGCATTGGCGGTTCGGTGCAGGTTCACCCACCCGAGGGTGCGCTCCGTCAGCCACGCAACCTGATCCTCGAATGGCTTGTAGTAGAGTTCGGCCGTGACGGGATCGGGCTCCTTGCCCGCGACGACGATGGGTTCGATGACGCCGTCGAGTTCCGCCATGACCAGCTGGTATGCCTGCTCCGGCCCGACGCCGTGGGGGCTCTCTCTCCAGGTCGTTTCGTTGACGTCGTAAAAGAGCCTGACGGCGTTAAGCACCGGGACGTTGAGATACTGCAGGTTCGCGATTCCCCTCTCGGGGTCGGCGTAGTCGAGCCGGGAACCCTTCGAGATGAGCACGGCGGTATCGATGAGCACCGCTCCGTTGTTGTCCAGGAAGTAGCCGATTCGTACCGGGTCCTTGTAATGGTAGGTGGCCACGATAACGTTGACGCCCTCTTCTTCAAACGAACGAACCAGAGCATCGATCATGGGGCCGTCCCGGTCCATATACTTGTACTCGCCGGTGATGATGCCGACGGTCGGGCACGTCGCGTCGTATCTGCCGGAAGCGCCGTACCAGTCCAGATACTCTGCCGACGATGCGAAGATATTGGGGGCGTCGGGGTGATAGATGCCGTAAACGGGCCGCTCCTGGGGAGGCGCCACGTCTGCCGTAATGCCGCAGTACGTGACCCCGATATGGCGTGCCAGGTTCTCGAAGTTGGTATCGGATGGATATTCGAGGTAGGCGACGATCTCGGCAACGGCCGGATCGGATGGGTCGACGGTGTGCAGGTTGTAACTTTCCACGAGCGGCCCGCAGGCGATGACGACGCTCCCGTTATCCCGTGCGTCCTCTACAGTATCTCTGATGGCCTCGATGACCGGTGCGTCCAGGTTTGAGAGCAGAATGACGTCGTTTCCGTCGAGATTGAAGGAGAGATCTTCGTTCGATCTGCCAAGGTACACGGAGATGTCCATCATCGACCGGATTGTAGAGTTACCGGAGACCGATGTCATGCTCGCGACCTCGGATGTGCGGGAGAAGACGTACGCGATTCCTGGTCTGCCGGGCGGCGGGATGGGATCTGCAAGGTCGTGGTTGGCCCCGTAGAACCGGTTGTCCAGGGCCAGGAGGAGTTGTTCGAGGTTTGCTTCGCCGCCGTAGAGCCAGTATTGCCGCAGAACTTCATCTGCAGGGATACCGAAGGCCACGCCTTCGGGGAGGTGGCAGGTGATCACCGTGGCGTTCGGGTTCAGCGTACTGTTGATGTGCGCAACGGTATCGTTGCCGATGGAAGCGGCGAAGATGAAAAGATCTTCGGAGAAGTCGTGCAGCAGTGCTTCTTCGGAGAAGAGGGAGACGTTTGACGGGGTGCTCCCGGTTACGCCGGCGATCGCAGTCCGTCTCTGGCTGTCGTTCGTGACGATCGCGAACCTGTTCTCTGCGCCACCCCCTCGCATCTCCCCGGTCGCATTCTCTTCACCGGAACGGGTTATGGTGTCTTCTATTGGGAATGTGTCGCCGGCGGTTGTTGTCGGGGCCGGGGTCTGCGTGGCATTCCCGGCGTCGGAGGGTTCGAACTGCGGTTCTTCTTTCCCGGAGAACGGTGGTTCTTCCTCCACTTCCGTCCCTGTTGCCTGCGGCGCAGGTGTGGTCTCAACCGGGTCCGGGGTGTCGAGCCCGCCCGTTACGTTCAGGGTCGACCCGCTCTCCTCCGGGTCCGCGGCGTCTTCACCCGCCACGGGTGCGATCAGGAGGAGAGCGATCGTGATCAGTGCACACAGACTGTATAGCTGGTTTTTTCGTTTAACTCTCATAATCTGGCCTCATTTCCTCCCGGCAACTCTCTCTGTGGCCGGGCATTTACTAAACTTATATTTAGGTAGATCAAGTACGATTGATTACTAATATACGTTACGCATCGAGGCGACGGAAGAGGCCGGTTTCTGGATAAAAGAGTTAGTTATTCTCGTCCCCATCGTCGGGAACGTAGATGATCTCGCCGCTCTCCAGGCGGTACGCCGTGCCCATGCGGCTGCCCTGGCCGCCGGCAAGCTCCTCGGTCATGTTCAGCACCTTGAGGGTCTTGCCTTCCTTGATGATGATCTGCATGTTCGGCTGTCCCGGGTTTTTCACCACCGTGAGGTCCGCTTCATCGTCGAGGAGCTCGGGAACGTTGTAGGCGACGACGAGCGCGACCAGGAGGGCGACGGCGAAGACCATAGCGACGTCAAAGAGGTTGGCGACGCCGGAGAGGGGGTCTTCGTCCTCGTCATCGAGGATGATGCGGCGCCTTCTCATGCCACCATCCTCACCACGTACTCCATGTCGCTCAAGTCCTGCAGATACCACCGGCGCTTCGTCAGCATGATGGTGTAGGCGATACCTCCGGCAAACAGCCCGAGCACCGTCGTGCTGAACGCGATGACCAGATTGGACGCCAGCGTCTCGACGTTCCCTGCCGAAAGACCCATCAGCGCGGGGCCGAGGGGTATCAGCGTTCCCATGAGCCCGAGCATGGGGGCTGTCCGCGTCAGGATCTTGAGCCGCTCCAGTTCAGCTGCAATGCGTATCTCGTAGTCCTGGAGGAGTTTTTCCGACTCGATTGAAAACCGGTCGTCGTCGAGAAGTTTCGCAAGGTCGCCGGTGAACGATCTGAGGAGCGGGTTTGACCCCGACGTCGCCAGCGTCTCTGCGGCCTCGCCGTACGACCGGGCCTGGACGAGCGCCCGTGTCTCCCGGCAGCCGTCCCTGAGCTGCTCGAGGTTCCGGGTTCGTCCCGAGTACTCGGAGATGAACTGGCCGAGAGCCGTCAGTGTCCAGACAACGAAGACAAGGAGCAGGATGATTGCGGGATAGAGCAATGCCCCGGACAGGGTGAACATGGTCTCCATGATCAGTGTCGGCAGGTCCATCATCGCCCGCCACGCTCCGCGGTGTGCCGGATTCTGTCGGCAAGCGCCCCGAACACGATCAGGGCCGTCATCAGGACGAGCGCAAGGAGCATGCCGCTCGGATCCGTTGCGATGCCGAATGCCGGTGCGTCCTGTGCCTGCAGGTAGGCCGGGACGAGGAGGAGGCAGAGCAGGTAGAAGAGGCCGAGGAACAGCATGACGTTACCCAGGGTGGAGGGATTGTCCATGCCGGCTTTTCTCGTAATCCAGCTCGTGGCGGCTCCCCCTCCTGCAATTCCTGCAAAGAATACGCCCCCGATGACACCGCCCGCCGCAACGCCGCTCACTCCGGTGGTGCTGGTGAAGACGAGGCACGAAAGAAATGTTGCTGCAAGGCATGCCGGGCAGGGAAGCGACATCAGGAGAAACGTCCGACGCGATATGTCTTTTCGGTCTGACAGCCACGCCTTCTTCGTTCTGATGCCGAAATAGACGAGGGCAAGCCCGATGATGAGATGCATGACAACGCCGAGCCCGACGACCTGCTCTGTTGCGTTCACCGGGATGCTGCCCGCGATTGCTCCTATGATGAGCGCCGTGAGCGCGTACACGAACGCGAGGAAGAGCGTCTCGCGTCTTCGCAGCCCCGAAAGGCCGCACCCAACCCCGCTCTTCAACGCCAGAAGGGTGGTGCCGCCGAAGACGCCGGCGGTGAGGAAGTTGACAACGTTACTCATAATAATTTAAGTTTAAACAAATGTACTTTATAAAATGGCCGGATCCGGATCCGGAACTGCGGTGTTTCGTCGTCCGAATCCGACATACAGCTTCGCACATGGCTGTGCCGGAGCAGTGCAATAGTACAACCGCGCCCGCGCGGGCGCCGGCGCATGTAAGTTCGCCGAAAAAAGTGAATGAGATTAGACGACCAGGATCAGCGGCGCAAAGACCAGCGCGACCATGGACATCAGCTTCAAGAGAATGTTGATCGCGGGGCCCGAGGTGTCCTTGAAGGGGTCGCCCACGGTGTCGCCGACGACCGCCGCCTTGTGGGCATCCGATCCCTTGCCGCCGAGGTGGCCCTGCTCGATGTACTTCTTCGCGTTGTCCCAGGCTCCACCGGCGTTCGCCATCGTGACGGCGAGGAGGAACCCGGCTGCAAGCGAGCCGACGAGCAGGCCGCCGAGCGCCTCGGGGCCGAGGACGAGCCCGACGGCGAGCGGGGCGGCGACAGCGAGGACGCCGGGCAGGATCATCTCACGCAGCGCCGAGTTTGTGGAGATGGCGATGCAGGAGGCGTAGTCGGGCTCGGCCGTTCCCTCCATGAGGCCGGTGATCTCCTTGAACTGGCGGCGGACCTCGTGGACGATGCTGTATGCCGCCTTCCCGACAGCCATCATCGTGATGGAGCAGAAGAGGAAGGGAAGCATCGCGCCGATCAGGACACCGATGAAGACGTTCGGAACCGAGACGTCGATGACCGAGAGGCCGACCGCCTGGGTGTAGGCGGCGAAGAGGGCGAGCGCCGTCAGCGCCGCAGAGCCGATGGCGAACCCCTTGCCGATGGCGGCGGTGGTGTTCCCGACGGCGTCGAGCGTGTCGGTGATCTCGCGGACTTCGGGCTTCTGGTGGGACATCTCGGCGATACCGCCGGCGTTGTCGGCGACCGGGCCGTAAGCGTCGACGGAGAGGGAGATCCCGAGCGTCGCGAGCATGCCGACGGCGGCGATCGCGATACCGTAGAGTCCGGCGACCTGGTAGGAGATGAAGATCGCGACGGAGATGATCAGGACCGGCCAGATGGTGCTCTCCATCCCCTTTGCAAACCCGGTGATGATGGTGGTCGCGGCCCCGGTCTCGCTCGACTTGACGATGGCGAGGGTCGGGCTCCGGTCAAAGGAGGTGTAGAACTCGGTGATCAGGCCGATGGCGAACCCTGCGACGAGACCGGCGACGGCCGCGTAGAAGACGCCGATGTACTCCGCCCCGAGGAGCCGGGTCACGAGGAAGTAGGTGGCGGCGACCGTCACGATCATCGCGGCGAGCAAACCCTTGTTGAAGGCCAGGTGAATGGCGCTGCTCTCGGTCTTGTTCGTCCGCACAAAGAGCGAACCGATGATGGACGCGACGATACCGACTGCCGCAATCAGCAGCGGGAGGAGGATCACGTTCATGATCTCGGCGTTCGGGAACGCCGTGGCCGCGACGGCGACACCGAGAACCATTGCCGCGATGATCGAGCCGACGTAGGATTCGTAGAGGTCGGCACCCATGCCGGCGACGTCGCCGACGTTGTCACCGACGTTGTCGGCGATGACGGCAGGGTTGCGGGGGTCGTCCTCGGGGATTCCCGCTTCGACCTTGCCGACGAGGTCGGCACCGACGTCAGCGGCCTTGGTGAAGATACCGCCGCCGACACGGGCGAAGAGAGCGATCGAACTTGCACCGAGACCGAACCCGGTCACGATGGTGAGAACTTCAGCCTGGGGAAGCCCCGTTACGGTGCTGATGACCACGTAGGCGATCGAGAGCCCGAGAAGCCCGAGCCCGACCACGGCCATGCCCATGACCGAACCGCTCGCGAACGAAACTTTGAACGCATCGGCGATCCCCCGCCGTGCGGCGTTCGTCGTCCGGACGTTTGCGGCCGTGGCGGTGAACATGCCGATGTAGCCGGCAGTCGCCGAGAGCGCCGCACCGAGCACGAAACAGGCCGCGGTGAGGGGGTTAATCCAGACGCCGAGGACGACGGCAAGGACAATAACAAATATGGCTATAGCGCGGTACTGTCTGTTCAGGTAGACCATTGCCCCTTCATGAATGGCGGCAGCAATCTTCTGCATCAGTTCGGTACCCGTCCCCTCCCGCCTGATACTCATGTACGAGTACCCTGCGAACAGGAGAGCAAGAACGGCACCGATGGGTGCCAGATATACCAGATCCATCTCTCTGCATTCCTCCGGTTGAGTACCATATACAGAGGGATTCAACATTTTTAAATATGTGGAAAAGATCCGGGGTATCGGCGGGCATTCAGCTGAAATCGATCACTTCGGGCTGGAGCGTCTGGAGATCGACGACGAACGCACGTGCGGGCGTGGGATGGATGTTCATCTGTTTCTGAAACGCGGTCTGAGCCTGCCAGGTTCCGGCATTCACCCCGAGCACGCCCCGGTAGCGGGTGATACCGCAGATGTGGACGTGCCCCGTGAGGAGGATCTCGGGGAGCGGGTCGATGACGAGCCGGTCGGTCTTCATCGCGGCGATAGGTGTGCGCATCCCGTAGGGGGCGGCAAGCAGCCGGCGTTTGAGCATTTCATCCATGATCTCGCCGGGCCGTTCGTAACTCGCTCCGGGGATGAGCCCGATCATGTCGTCGATCGACCGGCCGTGGTACATCAGGACCCGGACGCCCTGGAGGTTCAGGAGACAGGGGTTCTCGACAAGGGTGCAGTTTTCCGGGAACTTCGCGGTGAATTCCGGCGGGATCGCCGGCTGCGGCTCGGCCATCCTGACGACGTCGTGGTTCCCCGGTGCGGCGACGATCCGGATTCGCGAGGGCAGGTCGCGGAGCATCCCCGCAAAGATGTCGTACTGCTCGTAGATGTTCTTGATCGTCAGTTCGTTCTCCTGGCCGGGGTAGATCCCGATCCCGTCGACGAGATCGCCCGCGATCAGGAGGTAGCTGGCGTCGGAGTCCTGGAGCCAGTCGGCGAACCGGTTCCACCCGTCTTCGAGGAAGGTGTCGCTTCCCACGTGGACGTCGGAGATCAGGACCGCTTTCCCCGGCCGGTCGCTCTTGAACGGGGCGTTGTTGATGGGGACGTCCGGGCGAAAGAGATTTTCGGCGAAGAATAGGCCGCCGTCGCTCGAGAGTTTTCCCTTGACCGCGAGCACCTCGTCGGGGAGGATCCGCTCCGCCTCCGCGAACGAGTCGTCCTTCCCTTTGTTGAAGAGCACCCGGATCGCCCCGGTGGGATCCTCCACCTCGACGAGCCGGTGCCCCTTTGCGGTCGTCCGGACGTCGGCCACCATCCCGATGATGCTGCACTCCTCGTCGCGGTAGCGGTGGGGCGACTTCACCAGCGCCTCGATCGGCATCGTGGTCATCCGGCTCCGGATCATCGAAGAGAGGCAGTTGTAGCGGTTCCGGAAGTAGTGGACGGCGTCCTCGTGACCGCTGACGCTCCCCGTGGTCCCGGCGCTCCCCATGATCACCTCGAGTTCCGGGTCGACCAGGAACCGCGTCCCGTCCCGGACTTTCTTGAGGCCCGGGATATGTTCGGGTAAGATAACCGGGATGCCGGCGGGGACCCCCGCCGCGGTCCGGTCGATGAGCGTCGGGTCGTTCTGCTCGCGGATGTAACTCACCACATCGGGATGGACCTGACGTTTCAGCTCAAGGAACCGGCGTACGATCTCGGCGTTGGCGAGCATGGACTCCAAGATATTCTCCCCCTGGCAATATGGGTTTATCTTTTTCACGTTCCGGGGGAGTGATTCGCACTACCGCCGTGTCTCACGCTGTCGACGGATCATGGGCCTATACGGCCCCGGGGGGAGGTATTCAGGAGAACCCGTTCTCGCGCTTCACCACGGCCGGGGCATCCGGGGAACCTATGTATATGAAGGATAGCAATCTCTTTAGAACAGATGTCGGATACCACCTGGCTGCAGCGTGCAGCATCGGCCCTCGCGGCGTTCCGGGAGAGCGACCGCCCGCTCGTCTCGCTCACCCGCGACCTCCTCTGGGTCGTCGCGGTCGTGGGGGGTATCGCCCTTCTTCTCTACCTCGTCGCCGGCACCTGGCCGGCGGTGGTCACGATCGAGTCGGAGAGCATGGTCCCGAACATGAACGTCGGCGACCTGGTGCTCGTCGTCGACGAGGACCGGTTCGGCAACCTGGTGACCTGGGCCGAGGGGCAGCGGACGGGTCAATCGTCGTTTGGGGATTACGGCAACGTGATCGTCTACCGGCCGAACGGCGCCGACTCCGTAAACCCGATCATCCATCGGGCGATGACCTACGTCGATACCGCCGCCGTGGTGGAGTCGGGGCTCGGGGCTTACTACGATGACCCGCACGGCGGCTACATCACCAGAGGCGACAACAACCCCTACACCGACCAGCCGAACCTCCGGATCTCCGGCATCGGGGTGATCGAGCCGGTGAAGAAGGAGTGGATTGTCGGCAAAGCCCTCGTCGCGGTGCCGCTCGTCGGCTACCTGCCCCTGCACCTCGCCGAGTTCGCAGTCGTCGTCATCCTGGTCATCCTCGTCCACGACTTTGTCCTTGCGCGCAAAAAAGAGAAAGAAGAATAAATCCGGGATTACGAGAGTTATTACGATGCCGTACTCGCTGCATACGCTGCTCGATGACACACTCGCCGGCCACCGGCTCACGGAAGAGGAAGCGGTCCGCCTCCTTGCGACGCGCGACCGGGGCGTCTGGGAAATCGCCGCCGCCGCGGACGAACTCCGCGAGCGGAAAGTCGGCAACGTCGTCACCTACGTAAGGAACCAGAACATCCACGTCACCAACATCTGCAAGAACCTCTGCGGGTTCTGCGGGTTCGGGCGCCGGGCGGACGATCCGGAAGCGTTCTACGACGATACCGATGCGATCCGGGAGAAGGCACGGGCGGCCGCGGCGCGAAACGTCACCGAGATCTGCCTCCTCTCCGGCGTCCACCCGGACTACACCCTCGACTCCTACGTCGACCTCATCTCCTGCGTGCGGGAGGAGGCGCCCGGCACGGACATCCACACGGCAAGCCCCGACGAGATCGCCTGGGCGGCGAAACAGAGCGGCGTCTCGACGAAAGAGGCGATCGAGCGCCTGATCGATGCGGGTCTCGGAACCCTGCAGGGGACCGCGGCCGAGATCCTGGTGGACGACGTTCGGCGGGTGATCTGCCCGGCCAAGTGCGACACGGCGACGTGGGTCCGGATCATCAAGGAGGCACATCGTCTCGGGCTCCGGTCGACGGCGACGATCATGTACGGCTCCTCTGAGAGCGCGGGTGATCGTGCCCGGCACCTTGCGATCCTCCGCGAGATCCAGGATGAGACCGGCGGGTTCACCGAACTGGTTCCGCTCTCCTTTCTCCACGAGAACACCGCCATCTACCAGAAGGGTCTCGCCCCCGCGGGCGCCACCGGCCGCGAAGACCTCCTGCTCTTTGCAGTCGCGCGGCTCTTCCTCGACAACTTCGACCACATCCAGATCTCCTGGGGCAAGGTCGGGACGAAGATGGCAGAGCTCGGGCTTCTCTCCGGCGGCGACGACCTCGGCGGGACGATGTTCTGCGACGACGTCAGCACGGATGCCGGCGGCGAGGGCGCCGACTATCTCGATCCTGCGGAGATGCAACGGATCGCCGAGGATCTCGGCCGGACGCTCCGCCAGCGGACGACGACCTACGAGTTAGTGTGAAGTGCAAGGCCATATCACCGTCCGCAACCGTTCCCGCACGCGAAGAGCGCGAAGTTCGGTATAGTTACCTGTACCTCCCCTTCGCACCTTCAGTGCCCGAACTCCAGCCCGTAGGGCAGTGGCATTTCGCGTGAGGCTGCATTGTTATCCCCAGCAAGTAACTCGCGCGAAGCCGCGAAGGACGCGAAGATCAGTAGAGGGTTACCGGGAACTCCCCTTCACACCTAACGGTGCTCATGCCCCGGTTCTACGAACCGTCGCACTTCGCGGCTTCGCGTTCTTCGCGTGAGGCCGTTTCGGTGCTCAACCTGACCCTCTCACGCGAAGACCTGGTTGGTTGAGCGTTACGCTCCTTCGCACCTGCGGTGCTCACGCTCCGTTCATTGCGGAACCCCGTATTTCGCGTGAAACGTTCTCCATGCCCGTCACATCCGGTTCGGGGCCTCCCTCCCCGGCATCCCGATCTCGACGCGGCGCTGCACCGCCGGCAGGTTCGCCGCCTTCACCCCGGCGTCCATCAGGGAATCCGGGTCGTCGAGGGTCGCCTCTTCCGAGGCGCCGACAACCGTCGCAGGAACCCCGGCGTTCGCGAGCGCCTCGATATCGAACCCCCCTGTCCCGATTATCCCTCGTCGGCCGCCCGGGCCCTCAGGCTGCACCACCGCCGCGCGCACCCGAAGGTTCTTGTCCTGACCGCGCCAGATCAACGTATCCCACACGGGGAACGGATGAAGTGTATGCCGCCGCCACTGCGAGAGATACTTGACGACGTGCTTGCCGGCCACCGGCTCACGGAAGAGGAGGCGGTCCGCCTCCTTGCGACGCGCGACCGGGGCGTCTGGGAAATTGCCGCCGCCGCGAACGAACTCCGCGAGCGGAAAGTCGGCAACGTCGTCACCTACGTCCGCAACCAGAACATCAACGTCACCAACCTCTGCGTGAACGCCTGCGGGTTTTGCGGATTCTCCCGAAAGCCGGGCGACGCCGATGCCTTCTTTTACGGCGAGACCGCGGTGCGGGGGAAGGCGCGGGAGGCGCGCGAGCGCGGCGTTACCGAGGTCTGCACGGTGAGCGGGCTCCACCCGGAGTTCGACGTCCAATCCTACGCCGAGATCTACTCCTGGATACGGGACGAGGTTCCGGGAGTACATATCCACGCGAGCAACCCGATGGAGGTGGCATATGCCGCGAGAAGGAGCGGCATCTCCACCCGGGAAGTGATGGAACTGATGAGGGGCGCGGGTCTCTCCACCCTCTGCGGTACCGCGGCCGAGATCCTGGTCGACGATGTTCGTCGGGTGATCTGTCCCGACAAGATTGACACGGGGTCCTGGGCCCGGATCATCAGAGAGGCGCATGGTCTCGGCATCCGGTCGACGGCGACGATCATGTACGGCCACTGCGAGAGCGAGGCGGATCGCGCCCGGCATCTTAACATCCTCCGCGAGATCCAGGACGAGACCCACGGGTTCACGGAGTTCGTGCCCCTCTCGTTCATCCACAAAAATACCCCTCTCTACCGGGCGGGGCTCGCCCGGGCGGGGGCGACCGGCAGAGAAGACCTCCTGATGTTTGCGGTCGCCCGGCTCTTCCTCGACAACTTCGACCACATCCAGGCTTCCTGGGTGAAGGTCGGGACGAAGATGGCGGAGATGGCGCTTCTTTCGGGTGCAGACGACCTCGGCGGGACGCTCTTCGAGGAGAGCATATCCCGGGAAGCGGGCGCCCGGGATACCGATTATCTGGATCCGGCCGAGATGCGGCGGATGGCCGAGGATCTCGGCCGGGTACTCCGCCAGCGGACGACGACCTATGCTCTTCTTCCGGGCTGATCAGCGAGAAGGATGGGACGGTTCCGCTCCAACGTTCTGGAAAAATATAAATAGCAACGGATAGATCGTCCCTCCTCAACGTCGGCCGGATGCCGGCGGTTGGGAGGAGAATGGTATATGTTAGGCGGTGGTCTTGTTGGCCTTGCAATCCTCTTCTTTGTACTGGCACTCATATTTGCCATACTGGGGGCACGGGGCGTTGCAGGCATGTCAATGTCGGTCGCGAAGTGGTTGGTCATCATCTTCATAGTCCTCGCGATAATATCGCTACTGCTCTGACCCGACGGGGGTTGCGGGGTGTTCGGCTGCGGCACATTTTTTTGGCGGATCTGCCCCGCATCGCAGGACCCGTCTCTCAATCTTCGGGCCGGAGATACCTGACGATCGAGTTCGCGACCGCCCTGGCCTTCTTCATAGCCTGCTCGTCTTTGCGGATATCTCCGGGCGCGTAGCCCTTCCCGCAGACGTAGCCGAGATACGAGAACTCGTGGGTGTTTAAGAACCCCTCAATGGTCTCGAGGGAGCGCTCGCACCCCCGGTCGGCGCAGACGGCGACGGCGACGGCTCTCCTCCCCGAAAGCCTCCTGTCGTGGTAGAGAGAGTAGGTCCGGTCGATCAGGTTCTTCGTCTGGCCGTTGATGTCGTAGTAGTAGGTCGGGGCGCCGAGAATCAGCACCTCGCAGTCGATCATCTTCTCTGCGACAAGGCCCCAGTCGTCATCCTCCGTCACGCACCACTTCGCGTCCTTGCAGGCTTCGCACCCGGTGCAGGGCTGGATATCCATATCGGCAAGCGTCAGATACTCGGTCTCGATGCCCGCCTCCCGCACCCCGTCGAGGATGGTGGTGACGAGCGTCGCGGTATTGCCGTTTTTGCGCATGCTTCCGGAGATACCGAGAACGTTCATACCCTATGCTGGTTCCCCTCGTTCTTGATTCTTGTGATCCGGGCATCGAGGCCAAGGCTCCTGAACGCTGCGGCGACCTCAGGGACCGGGTCGCCGGAACGGTAAAAGAGGTGGGAAGGGCAGGCGCAGTCGCTGCATCCGAACCCGGGAACGTACTCCCCGGAGACGGCACGGGCAAGATCGCACTCGCAGTCCCGGTCGGTGACGGCGGTGACGACGGCGGCAGGAAGAAAATGCGGGTCGAGGAGGAGGTAGTCGATGTGCCACCGGGGAGGACGGTCGCGGCGGCGGGCGAGCCGCAGGTGCCGCAAAACCCGGGCAAGGCCGCCGCTCCCCCGGGCGGAGCCCACGTAGACGTGACTGCCGGCGGAGAACTTCCTCTCCCCGAGGGCGCCGACCCGGACGACGCAGCCGGTGTTCTCGAGGACGAGGGCGTAGACCCCTTTATCCATAGAGCCGGAGCGCCTCCCGGGCGGCCGCGATATGCCTTCCGCCGCCGCGGGCGACGGGTTCGCCGTGGCCGGGGTAGAGCCCCTCGACCTCCAGGGCGCTGAGGCGCTCGATGGATGCCGCGAGCGCCGTCCGGTCGCCGCCCGGGAAGTCGTAGCGCCCGAAGGAGCCGCCGGTAAAGACGGTGTCTCCGGAGAAGAGCAATTTTTCCGCCTCATTGTAGAGGCAGATCCCGCCCGGGGTGTGCCCGGGGGTGTGGATCACGCAAAGGTTCCCTATCCGGTCGCCGTCGGCAAGAACGGTGTCGGGGACGATCCCGGGCGCGTGGGCCCCGAAGACCATCGAGAGGCTCCGGGCGTCGTCGAGGAGGCCGGGCGCGTCCGCCTCGTGGATGCAGACGGCGGCACCGCTGCAGAGCCGCGCGATCTCTTTGATGTGGGCGATATGGTCGTAGTGGGCATGGGTGATGACGATCGTATCGATCGCGGCGGCATAGGGCTCCACCGCCATCGGGAGAACGCCCGCGTCGATGAGGATGTTTCCGTAAACGAACGAATTGGCGTAGGTCGCATTGCTCGCGATCCACCGGACTGGCATGCAGACTAATATGGCTTCCGGGCAAATGGTTCTTATGCATACCCTGATCTCCGCGTGCCTGCGCGGGGTTCCCCCCGAGGTGGAGACGATCGCCCGGGAAGAGGATCTCCCCCCCCACGCCGCCGCGCGGGCCGTCGCCCGCGGCCGGATAGTCATTCCCGCAAACCCCGCGAGACCGCACCGGCTCTGCGCCATCGGGGAGGGCTGCAGGGTGCGGGTCAACGTGAACGTCGGGACGTCGGGAACACGGTGCGACGAGGATCTCGAGGCCGAGAAGGCGAAGGCGGCCCTCCGGGAGGGGGCGGACGCGCTGATGGACCTCTCTACCGGCGGCGATCTCGTCCGCATCCGGCAGAGGATCCTCGAACTCGATGCGCCGGTCGGCACCGTCCCGGTCTACGAGGCGGTCCGGCGGGCGGGGAGTGCGGCGGACGTCGACGCCGATCTGTTGTTCAAGGTGATCCGGGAGCACTGCCGGCAGGGCGTGGACTTCCTGACGCTGCACTGCGGCGTGAACCGCGACGCGCTCGCGTCGCTCAAGGCCGACCCCCGGACGATGGGCGTTGTTTCCCGGGGCGGGGCGTTCCACGTGGCGATGATGGCCGCGACGGGCGAGGAGAATCCCCTTTACGCGGAGTACGACTACCTGCTCGAGATCCTCAGCGAGCACGACGTCGTCGTGAGCCTCGGCGACGGGATGCGGCCGGGCGCGCTCGTGGACGCCGGCCGCCTCGCGAAGTCGACCGAGTACCTGACGCTCGGCCACCTCGCGAAACGGGCGCTCGCCGCCGGGGTGCAGCGGATGATCGAGGGGCCGGGGCATATCCCGGCCGACCAGGTCGGCTACAACGTCCGGATGATCAAGGAACTGACCGACGGCGCTCCGCTCTACCTGCTCGGCCCGCTCGTCACCGACGTGGCGCCGGGCTACGACCACGTCGTGGGGGCGATCGGGGGCGCGATCGCCTGCATGAACGGCGCCGACTTCCTCTGCATGGTCTCGCCGGCCGAGCACCTGGCGCTGCCGGACGTCCGCGACATCGTGGAGGGGACGCGGGTGGCGAAGATCGCGGCGCACGTCGGGAGCCTCTCCCGCGCCGCCGCACACACGAAGAACCGCGAGATCCGGATGGCGGAGGCGCGGCGGGCGCTCGACTGGGAGAAACAGTTCGAGGCGGCGCTCGCTCCCGAGGAGGCGCGGCGTATCCACGAGCGCGACGGCGAGATCGAGACCTGCTCGATGTGCGGCGACCTCTGCGCCGTGAAGATGGTGCGGGATATCCTCCCGGTGCCGGAAGAACGGATGGAGCCGTGAAGGGGCTCTACCGAATACTCTTCTCTACTTCCTTCATACTCTTCGAGTGCTCGAACCGCCCGTCAAGCCAGGCGGTTACCGCGTCGCGGCTCCGGCGGTAGGCCGCGAGCACCTTGTCGGGGGTTCCGGTGGCCCGGCCCGGGTCCGGGAAATCGACGTGGATCGTCTCCTTCGCCCAGGGAAACATCGGGCAGACGCCCCCTGCACAGAGTACAACCGCGTAGTCCATCTCCTTCCCGTCGAAGAGGGTGAGATCCTTTGCCCGCTGCCCGGCGATATCGACCCCGATCTCGTCCATGACCTTTGCGGCGAGGGGATCGAGGGCGGTCGGGGCGATCCCGGCGGAGCAGGCCTCGTAACGGTCGCTGTAGCGGGCGCGGAGGTAGCCCTCCGCCATCTGTGTCCGGGCGGCGTTGTTCGTGCCGATGAAGAGCACTCTCTGCTTCATGCCCCTCCCTGCACGGCCGGGTGCAAAAAGGTTGCCCGACACCCTCGAAGTGCGACCGGCGCCCCCGGCCCGGCAGGAGATCTCAGGCGCGCCCTGCCTCGAGGATCCGGATCGCGAGCAGGGCGGCGTTCACGCCGTTGTCCACCCCGACGCAGGCCACCGGCACCCCTTTCGGCATCTGGGCGATCGAGAGGAGGGCGTCGAGACCCATCAGCGTCCCGCTCACTGGGACACCGATCACCGGCCGCTTCGTCTTCGAGGCAATCACTCCCGGGAGGGCCGCCGAGAGCCCGGCGATCGCGATGAAGACCCGGGCGGTGCTCGCCTTCACGTACTCGTCCAGCCGCTCGGGGTCACGGTGCGCCGATATCACCTTGTAGTCGTAGGACACGCCGTGCTGATTCAGGGTCTCAAAGACTTTCTCCGCGACGGGGCCGTCCGAGGCGGAACCGCAGATAACCGTGACGTCTGCCATATCCAGCTTCAATTGCGCCCCGCCTCTTTTTCACCCTGTCGATATTGCACGGTGGTGAGGTTGATATGAAGCTACATCCAAGTTCCTTGCAGGAACAGCGTCTGTCCTCGACGAGACGATACGGACTGATATCTTATGGAACACGAACCACTCCTGATGATCCCGGGCCCGGTACCCATTCCGCAGCGGGTACGCGCCGCCATGACGCGGCAGGCCATCAACCACCGCGGCCCCGAGTTCGGCGCCGCATATGCGGACACTGTCCGGACCTTAAAGACCCTATTCGGCACCGCAAACGAGCTCTATATTATCAGCGGCTCGGGAAGCGCCGGCATGGAGGCCGGCGTCGCGAACTTTGCGCGGGACAAACGAATCGTCTCGCTCGTTAACGGCAAGTTCGGCGACCGCTTCGCCAAGATCAGCGCACGTTACGGCACCGTCACCACCCTCGAGTCCGGGTGGGGAACCCCGCTCGATCTCGCGGCCCTCGAGCGGGAACTCGAGGCCGGTGCCGAGGTCGTCACCATGGTACACAACGAGACGAGTGCCGGGATCAGGAACCCCGCGCCCGAGGTCGGTAAACTCGCCCGGAAGCACGACGCGCTCTTCATCATGGACGGAGTCACCTCCATCGGCGGCGACGATGTCCGGATGGACGAGTGGGGCGTCGATATCGCCGTCGTCGGCTCGCAGAAGTGCCTCGCGGCCCCCGCGGGCCTCGCGGCCATCGCCGTCGGCGAGCGTGCCTGGGACCGGATCTCGGAGAAGCGGCCGTTCTACCTCGATATGGCTGCCTACCGGAAGAGCGGGAGCGGCACCCCGATGGAGACCCCCTACACCCCGGCGGTCCCGCTCTTCCTCGCGCTCTGCGAGGCCTGCAAGATCATCGAGGAAGAAGGCATCGATGCCCGGATCGCCCGCCACCGCCGGATGACCGAAGCCGTCCGCGCCGCGGCGAAGGGCTGGGGCGTCGAACTCTTCCCGGAGCTCGATGAATACCACGCCTACTCGAACACCGTGACCGCGATGCGGCTCCCCAAAGGTGTCACCGACAAGGATCTCCGGGGAACCGTCAAGCAGTTCGGCATCGAGATCGCCGGCGGCCAGGACCACCTCAAGGGCAAGATCTTCCGGATCGGTACCATGGGCGGCGTCGGGGCGCAGGAGATCCTCGCCACCCTCGCGGCCGTCCAGTTCGCCCTGAAAAAGTCCAACGTTGCGGCCGGCGACGGTGTCGAGGCCGCTGCCGGGGTGCTGCTCGGATGAAGATCGGGATCGCCGACACGACGTTCGCCCGGGTCGACATGGGCGGGATCGCCATCGACGAGATTCGCAAGCACGCGAGCGTCGGACTGGAACGCTACGTCGTCCCCGGGATCAAGGACCTCCCGGTGGCGTGCAAGAAACTGATCGAGGAGCGGGGGTGCGACCTCGTGATGGCGCTCGGGATGCCCGGGGGAGCGGAGAAGGACAAGGTCTGCGCCCACGAGGCCTCCCAGGGCCTCATCCTCTGCCAGCTGATGACGAACAAACACGTCATCGAGGTCTTCGTCCACGAGGACGAGGCAAGGAACGCCAAAGAGCTTGCCTGGCTGATGGAGCAGCGGACGAGGGAGCACGCGGTGAACGCCGTCCGGCTCGCGCTCCGCCCGAAGGATCTCGAGAAACTCGCCGGGACCGGCCAGCGGCAGGGGTTCGAGGACGTCGGGCCCGCACGCCCCTGATGAAAAAAGTGAGGATTATCAACAACCGGTGCGAGTAGTACCACAGGAAGGATTAACATGACGGTAAAACTTGGATTCGTCGTCGCGGAATTCAACCGCGACATCACCTACATGATGGAGATCGAGGCCCGGGAACACGCCGGTTTCCTCGACGCGGAAGTTGCCGATACGATCTACGTCCCCGGCGCCTACGATATGCCGCTCGCGATCAAGAAACTGCTCGAACGCGGCGAGATCGACGCGGTCGTCACCATCGGCTGCGTCATCGAGGGCGCCACCCAGCACGACGAGATCGTCGTCCAGCACGCGGCGCGTAAGATCATCGACCTCTCTCTCGAGTTCGGCAAACCCGTTGCTCTCGGCATCTCCGGGCCGGGGATGACCCGGATGGAAGCGACCGAGCGTATCGATTACGCGAAGCGCGCCGTCGAATCGGCCGTGAAGATGGTCCAGCGGTTGGAATGAGGGGTCTCTCGGAGAAGGTTGCGGCCATCGCTCCCTCCGCGACGATCGAGATCTCGAACGCCGCAAGGCGGATGGCGCAGGGGGGGGTCGATGTCATCAGCCTCTCCATCGGGGAGCCGGATTTCGACACCCCGGCCCACATCAAGGACGCCTGCATCGACGCCCTCCGCCGTGGCGAGACACATTACGCCCCGAGTGCCGGGATACCGGCGCTGACGGCCGCGATAGCCGAGAAGGTCGCCCGCGAGAACAACGTTGCCGCAAAGCCGGACGAGGTGATCGTCACCTGCGGGGCGAAAGACGCCATCTACGAGGCGATGGAGGCCGTCCTGAACCCCACCGATGAGGTGCTCATCCTCGACCCGGCGTGGGTATCCTACGAGCCCTGCGTAGAGCTTGCAGGCGCCGTCGCCCGGCACCACCCGCTCTCGACAGAGACCTTCCAGGTCGAAGACACCCTTCTCGAGGCCCTCGGCCCCCGGACGAAGATGATCGTGGTCAACTCCCCCTCGAACCCCTCCGGCGCGGTGCTGAACGCGGACTCGCTCCGGCTCGTCGCCGATATCTGCCGTGACCACGACCTCTACGCGCTCTCCGACGAGATCTACGAGAAGCTGGTCTACGGCAAGGAGCACGTCTCCCTCGCCTCGCTCGACGGTATGGCCGAGCGGACGATCACGATCAACGGGTTCTCGAAGGCCTACGCGATGACCGGGTGGCGGATCGGCTACGCGGTCGCTCCCCGGCCGATCCTCCGGCAGATGGAGAAGGTGCAGCAGCACACCATATCGCACCCGACGACGTTTGCGATGTTCGGCGCCCTCGCTGCGCTCCGGGGCAGCCAGGACTGCGTGGAGGCGATGCGTCGCGAGTTCGAGCGCCGGCGCGACTACCTCATTCCGGCGCTCCGCGACCTCGGCTACGCCACCGCCCCGGCCGACGGGGCTTTCTACGCCTACGTGAAGGTCGACGGCGACGACATGGCGATCGCCCGGTCGTGGCTCCACGATGCCCATGTGGCGGTCACCCCGGGAACCGCTTTTTACACCCCCGGCTGGCTCCGGCTCTCCTACGCGACCGCGATGGAGAACCTCGAGAAAGCGGTCGAACGGATCGCGCGGGTTTAAAGCCCCTTCCTTTTTCCCGAATTCCGTTCTCGCTGCCATGCCGGCAGCCGCTGCAGCCTCTCGTAGTATTTGGCCGCTTCGGCGGGACGGTCGAGATTTATGAGGGCCACCGCCTTCCCGTTGAGCGCTTCGATGTCGTCGGGGCTCGCGGCGAGCGCCAGGTCGTAGCACTCGAGAGCCTCTTCGGAGCGCTCCAGGATCACGAGTGCGTTCCCCATCGTGTTCCAGACCTCGGCTCTCGCGGGATCGATCTCGAGCACATGGGCATAGCAGGTGACGGCCTCGCTGTACCGCCCGAGGACGAAGAGCGCGACCCCTTTATTGTACCAGGCGTCCGCGTTCTCCGGGTGGGCCAGGAGTTCCTGGTCGTAGCATACGAGCGCCTTGTCGTAATGTGACAGAACGGAGAGAACGCTCGCTTTGTTGTTCCAGACCCGGCGGTTCTCCGGGTCGATCTCAAGCGCCCGCTCGTAACAGACGAGTGCCTCCTCGTAGTGCTTGAGGTGGTAAAGTGCGTTGCCGCAGTTGTTCCAGGCTACGGCGTTCTCGGGATTCAGCCTGACCACGGCCCGGTAGCAGTCGATCGCGGCCTCGCAGTTCCCGAGGGCGTAGTAACTCTCGCCCCGGTAGTATTCTGCGTCAGTGTGACCGGGCTGGAGTTTGAGCGCCTGACTGAGGCACTCTATCGCATCTCCGTAGCGCTTCAGGGTAAAGTAGAGCAGGCCCTTCTGGTGCCAGATCTCCGCGTCGACGGCGTTCACCCGGAGCGCCCGGTCGAAGCAGGCGAGCGAGAGGTCGTAGCGTTTCAGCTTCTTCAGCACCGTGGCCTTGTGATTCCAGATACCGGGATAATCGGGGTTGATCCGGAACGCCCGCTCGTAGCAGTCGAGCGCCTCTTCGTAACGCTCCAGATTCTGCAGTGCGCGGCCCCGGTTGTACCAGGTCTCGGCGTCGTCGGGGCGGAGGGCGATCGCCCGGTCGAAGCACCCGATTGCCTCGTCGTAGCGCTTGAGCGCCGAAAGCGCGCATCCCCGGTTGTACCAGGTCTCGGCGTGGTTCGGGTCGATGGCGACGGCCTGGCCGTAGGAGGCGATCGCGTCCTCGTAGCGGGAGAGGAGGGTCTCGATGGTCCCTCTGGCGTACCAGGCGTTCGCGTTTTTTGGCTCGAGCGCGACCACCCGGTCGTAGCACTCGATCGCCGCCTCGTATCGGCGTTCGGCGGCAAGCGCCGTGCCGCGAGCGAGCCAGGCATCGATCCGGTTCGGTTCGAGCGCGACCACCCGGTCGTAGCACTCGATTGCCTCGGGGGAAAGCCCGATCTTTCTGAGGGCGTGGCCCCGGATGAACCAGGCGTTCGCGGAGTCCGGCGCGAGTTTCACCGCCTGGCCGCAGGAACCAATCGCCTCCCGGCACTCCCCGAGGTCGTAGAGCGTCTGCCCCCGGGCCAGCCAGAACCGGCCGCAGGTCGGGTCGATCCTGACCACCTGGTCGAAGCATTCGAGCGCTTCCCGGTGGCGCCGGGCGGCCGCGAGGGCAAGCCCTTTATGGTACCAGGCGTCGCCGGCGCCGGTGTTCTGGCGGATGGCCTGGTCGTAGCACTCGACGGCCCGGTCGTACTGCCCCTGCTCGGCGTATGCACGCCCTTTTTTGCACCAGGCCTCGACGCTCTTCCAGGGGAGTTCCATTTCGTGAGAGATAGCGCCACCGGGTAAAAAAGCGTTTCGATAGAGTTCGCAAGGATCTCTCTTGCCGGAAGAAAAACCTCGCTCCACAGTCTCTCCTCCCCGGATTCGGGCCGGGCAGGTCCGCCGGATCGATTGGCAACGTATACATGCTCCGGGATCAAAACCGGAAATCACGGTATCCCTGGCGGGCCGGCTGAGTATGAGAAAGAGGATGCGAGACACCCCGAACCGCGATCGCCCGCGCGAGAGACTGGCAGCACGAGGACCGGAGGCTCTCACCGATGCCGAACTGCTCGCCCTTCTCCTCGGGCGCGGCACGAAGGGGCGGGACGTCTGGCAGGTCGCGGGCGACGTCGAACGCTGCCTGAAACGTGCCGAAGGTTGCCCTTCTTATGACGATCTCCTCGGAATAGACGGGGTCGGGTCGGCGAAAGCCTGCGAGATCATGGCCTGCTTCGAACTCGGCCGGAGATACTTCGGGGACGACGGGGTCTCCGGGCACCGGATCGCCCGCCCCGAGGACGTGCTCCCCCTGGTCACGGAATGGCGGGACAAGAAGCAGGAGTACTTCTTCTGCATCACCTTAAACGGTGCCGGCGCTGTGATCGAGCGGCGGATCGTCACCGTCGGAATCCTGAACCAGAGCCTCGTCCACCCCCGGGAGGTCTTTTCCGATGCGATCACCGACCGTGCGGCCTCGGTCATCCTGGTCCATAACCATCCTTCGGGCACGCTCGAGCCGTCCGCCCAGGATCTCGCCATCACCCGGCAGCTCGTCGAGGCCGGATCGATCCTCGGCATCCGGGTGCTCGACCACATCATCGTCACGAAGAACGGCTGCGCGAGCTTAAAAGAACTCGGGCACCTGTAACGGCGGGGACGTAATCCGCGAGGCCGCCGGATCGAAAAAGTTATATTTATCTAACATTATGTTAGATATATATAACAGGTGGAGCGATGGATACGCGATACGGGTTACGATGGGCGTGCCGGCGGCGCGTGCGAGGGTCGCCATGCGGTACGGGGGTCCGGGGCCGAACCACCCCTGTCCCCCGCTTTGAGCCGAACCCTGTCGGAGGATCGCGGAAATCCGGTGAATATCCCCGCATTCGGCATCACTATCCTGAAAAAGGTTTATACCTTCCCGTCGGCCAAGAGTATACGAGGCATACTTACCATGGATACTGGATTTCTCCGGGTGTTGTTTGATCCCGGGCGTTTCTTTGAAGCGCGCATGCAGGACAGACCGAGCCTGAAGATACCGGCGCTGATCGCAGTCGTCATGGGGCTGATCGGTGCGGTCTCGGTCATACCGATGACGGATATAACCATGGCCATGCTTCCCGCAGAGATGCAGGGCCTCGGGCTGCTCATGACGATCATCTCCGCCGGCGTTGCCTTCGTCGGCGGGCTCCTGGGCTGGATCATCTACGGTTTCGTCTTCCACCTCGTCTCGATGGTCTTCAAGGGTCAGGGCCCCCTCGAGCGGACGATGGAGTTCACCGGCTACGGTCTCCTCCCTCAGGTATTCGGGGGGATCATCGGGACCTACTTCTCCTTCCAGCTCCTCTCGGGCCTGAACATCCCGCCCATGACAAGCCCCGAGCAGATGGTGGAGTTCTCCGAGGAACTGGTGAGCGTTCTCGCGACCGATCCTCTGGCGCAGATCGCCGGGATCGTGACCATCCTCTTCACGATCTGGAGTGCGAACATCTGGGTCTTCGGTATGAAGCACGCGCGGAACCTCTCCACGCGGGACGCGGTTCTCACCGTCGGGATACCCGTGGGGCTTTATATCCTCTATCTGCTCATCAAACTTGCCGGATGGCTGTAACATGAAACCACTCAACGTTTTGATTATATCACTCCTCTGTGCCGCGATAGCCCTCGTTGCACCGGTTAGCGCTGCCCCTGCAGACCTCACCGTGGTCTCCTCGTCTCTCGACCCCATGGTCCTGATGAAAGGGGACACCGGGACGCTGACGGTAGTGATCCAGAACAACGGCGCCGAGCCGGTCGCGATCCGGAACGCCCGGCTCTACGGCAGCGGGGTCGTGCCGTTGAGCGACCCCTACCCCTCGGTCGGGGAGCTCGGCGCCGGGAACAGCAAGACGTTCACCTTCACCGTCCGGGCGGACGGGGGCGAGGGGACGTTCTACCCCCAGTTCGTGCTCGACTTCCGGGACGCCGGCAGCCTGCGCTACCCGGTCCCGGTCCAGGTCGAGGATACCCCGCTCAGCGCGTCGGTGATCGAGAAGCCGGACGCCTTCTCCGCGTCGCGGACGGCCGACATCACCGTCCGGGTGGGCAACCCGCGGCCGAACGCCGCCTCGGGCGTCCAGGTGATCCCGCAGGGGAGCGACTTTACCGTCACCCCGACCGGCGGGTTCATCGGGGCGCTCGCCCCCGACGCGTCCGGGACGGTCACGTTCAACCTGACGCCCACTGCGGAGACGGACGTCACGTTCCAGGTGGTCTGGCGCAACGGGATCAACACCCATACCGCCGACCTCGTGCTGCCGGTCGCGTTCGGCGAGGACAAGAAGCAGGCCGACCCCGTCATCACCAACGTCGAGGTCACGCCGATCGCCGGGGGCTACCGGATCGTGGGCGACGTCATGAACGCCGGCCTCGAGTCCGCCCGGTCGGTGCTCGTCACCCCCGGGTCGCCCGCGACGCCCATCGACCCGTTCCGGGTCTACGTCGTCGGGACGCTTGACCCCGACGACATCTCGTCGTTCGAGGTGACGTTTACGACCGACGGAACCGTGGAGGAGATCCCGGTCGTCGTCGAGTACCGGGACGCCGACGGGAACCGCTACACGTCGACGCGGATGGTCGGGCTCGGCAACACAGCGGCCGCCCCGCTCGACGAGCAGCGGGAGGACGGCGGGTTCCCGGTTGTCGGGTTCATCGTCGTCGTGCTCGTCGCGCTCGGGATCGCCGGAGCAGTCTATTACTCGTGGAAGCGGACGTAACGACGATGCCGGTCATCAGTTTCGAGAACGTGACAAAGGTCTACCCCCTCCCGGCGGGCGACGTCGTGGCGCTGGCCGGGGTGGATCTCGCCATCGAGAAGGGCGAGTTCGTCCTGATCATGGGCCCCTCGGGGTCGGGGAAGTCGACGCTCTTGAACATCATGGGCTCGCTCGACGTTCCGACCTCAGGCGAGGTCACGATCGCCGAAAAGCGGATCGGCGGGATGGACGACGACGACCTGACCCTTCTGCGGCGTGACCATATCGGGTTCGTCTTCCAGCAGTTCAACCTGATCCCGCTGCTTTCGATCGTCGAGAACGTCGAATACCCCCTGATCCTGAAAGGCCGGCAGAACGGCACCCGGGAACGGGCGGAAGAAGTCCTCCAGGCGGTCGGGATCGAGAAGACCCATTTCACCCATAAGCCGGGTGAAATCTCCGGCGGGCAGCAGCAGCGCGTGGCGATTGCCCGCGCGCTCGTCAACGACCCCGCCTTCCTCCTCTGTGACGAACCGACCGGAAACCTGGACTCGAAGACCGGGACCGCCATCATGACCCTCCTCGACCGGATGAATCGCGAGGAGGGCAAGACCGTCGTCATGGTCACCCACGACCCCCGGATGACCGAATACGCCGACCGCACCATCCGCCTCGTCGACGGGAGGATCGCATGACGTTCTTCGACCTCGCCCGCCGGAATGTCACCCGTCACTGGCTCCGGTCGTCCCTTGCGGTCATCGGGATCGTCATCGGCGTCATCGCGATCGCCTCCCTCGGCATCATGGGCAACAGCATCGGCCTGATGTTCGGCGATATGGTCAGCGACGTCGGCGACACCCTCATCGTCTCCCCGGCGACGGGCGTGGGCGGCGGGAAACTCACCGAGCGGCAGGTGGACGACATCGCGCGGGCGGTCGGATCCAATGTGGTCATACCGTTCTCAAGCACCGCCGACAGGATATTCGTCGGCGAAAAAGAGAGCGTCGCGATGATCTACGCGATCCCCGCCGGCGATATCGCCGGTCTGCTCGACGTGGAGTCCGGAGCCTACCTGAAGGAGACCGGTGCCGGATGCCTGATCGGGAGCGAGCTTGCCGCGAACAGCAGGGAGAACGGCCTGAAGCTCGGCGCCCGGGTCCGGATGGGCGATGAGACCCTTCGGGTGGTCGGCGTGCTCAAGGAGCGGGGGATGGGGTTCGACATCAACCCCGACTACGCCATCATCGTGCCTTACTCCTGGTACTCGAGCCATTACGACGAGGACGATTACGACCAGGTGATCGTGAAGGTCAGGGACGTCAACGACATCGACGCGGTCAAGGAGTCGATCGAGCAGAGGATGAACCGGCGGGAGGACGTCGTCAACGTCATGGACACCCGCGGGATCCTCGAGAGCATCTTTGAGGCCACCGGGTCGATCACGGTCTTTTTGGCGGGGATCGGCGCGATATCGCTCCTCGTCGCCGGGGTCTCGATCCTGAATGTGATGCTGATGTCGGTCACCGAGCGGATCAAGGAGATCGGCGTTCTCCGGAGCATCGGCACCCGTCGCGGCGAGGTGATGCGGATGTTCATCTACGAGGCGCTCGTCCTCGGCCTTGCAGGCGCCGTCCTCGGCGGTGTGCTCAGTTTCTGCGCCGGCTACCTGGTGACGGCGATCTTCGTCGGGAACGCGGACTACCTCTTCGACCCGACGAGCCTCCTCTACATCGTCTTCGGGATGGCCTTCGGCGTCATCACGAGCGTGGCGTCCGGCCTCTACCCGGCCTGGAAGGCGGCGCACCTGAACCCGATCCAGGCCCTGCGCCACGAGTGACGGCCTACCCCGAACACTTCTCTTTTTCCCGCTCGATATCCCCGCGCAGTTCGCCGATCAGGTCGTTGATCCCCCGGGGCGCACCCGGGAGGAGGGCAAGGTATTCCCGCTCCCCTTCGGCGAAGAGGAGCGCAACCGGGGTCAGGCTGACCACGGCCGTCCCTCCCGCACAGATCGAGAACGCCCTGATGAGAGGGATGATGCACCGGCCGCCTGCCATGCGACCGCCGCCGACGACGAGATCGGTCGCTTCAGGCACCCGGAGCACCTCTTCCCGATACCTGGCGGAGCCGTTCTCGCACCGGTTTTTTCAAAAGAGCCCTCGCGACCGCGATGAGGATCAGGAGCGGCCGGCGGATCTGCAGCCGGAGTATGAAGGTGCCTTCGAAGACCTCGCGGTCGAAGACCGGGGTCATCACGAAGTCGATCGCCTCCGCCGGCCAGAGCGCGTAACGGGCGGCGGTGCAGTAGCCGTACACGACGCCGGTGTCGGCGGGGCTCTCGAGGCCGAGGATGATATCCCCCCGGAGCGTTTCAAGGCGGAGAGACCGGTAGACGGTTTCGAGGATCCTCCAGAGATGCGGCCAGAGGTCGCCCGCGGCGTCGAGGTAGTCCCGCACCGATTGGACCGGTTTTCGCTCTTCCTCTTTCTTCTCTTCCTCCGGCTCCGCCGCCGCCAGCTCCCCCAGATCCCTGGTCATGACCCGGCGGCCGACGAGGAGGATCTCGAGCACCTGCTCGTCGTCGCCGACCCGGACCCTCGCCTCCGCGATGCCCCAGGCTACGGTTGCCGTCGCCCGGGCTCTCTCCCGACTGCAGTCGGCGACCGTCGAGACGGTCACCGGAACCAGATAGAGGGCCAGCAGAAGAGCGAGGAGGATGACGGCGACGGCGAGCAGGATGACGAAGAGAAGGGTCGCGGCCATGGAATGGAGGTGAAGAGAACCTTATGCCTCTCCTTCACCGCCGATCGGGATCTCCTTTCCTTCCGGTGCCGGGGACGTTCTGCCGCCCTTGTGCTGCTGCAGCATCTCGGAGCCCTTCTCGAGCACCCGCTCGACGTGGGGGCCGACCGCTTCCCCGATCGTCGAGATGACCTCGGCGATCTCGCTCTTCTTCTTCAGCGACACCACCTGGACACCCTCGGGGCCGGGGACACCTCTGGTGATGATGATCAGGGCGACGGCCGATATGCCGCCTCCACCTCCACTTGCGGATCCGGATCCGCCGGCAGGGCTGCCTTCCTTCTTCTCTCCGGAGCCTTCTCCGGCGCCGAACCCGAGCCCGAACTCGGCGACCGGTATGATCACCCGCTCGCCGGCCTCGATCGGGGCACCGAGGACCGCGCTCGCGCAGAGTGTTCGTGCAAGTTGATCGACGGTTATCTGAAGCATAGATTCGCCAGTCAAATTATTCACCACAGGTAATCCACTCTTCGGCCTCGTATATAATGGTTGGGGTCTCCTGTCGTCCGCCTGCCGATTTGGGGAGGGCGGCCGGCGTTCTCACGGCAGGAGCCGCCAGCCCACGGCCAGCGCGGCGAGAACGGCGAGGCCGAGCGCGGCGACGAGCGCCAGGCGGAAGGAGGGATTTGTAAGCCACGTGAGGGCGGTCGCGAGTTCCCGGCGGTAGATGTAGGCGAATAGCCCTGCTATCAGGATGAAGAAGAGCCATTCGCTCGGCTGGGCGAGCTCCCGGAGAACCGACTCCCAGAAGTAATCTTCCGGGTAGCCGTGGTGCCGAAGAGGGCCGAGGAACGGCCAGAACCACTCGACCGGGTGCCGCCACATCCCGTCGAAGAACTGGTGGCTCGCCATCCCGGCGGCGACGGCGAAAAGATCGATCCTCCGGCGGTAGCGGTAGAGGATGAGGCCGGCGACGACGACCAGGAAGAGGACGGTGAGGCCGTGGAAGTAGATCCTGCCGTAGCCCAGGGTTCCAGCGAGGACGATGTGCCCGAGCGGCTTGTCGATCAGGTCGGGGAGCACGGCGCCCAGCACGGCGAACGCGAGAACCCGCCTGTCGCCGGCGATCGCCGCGAGCACGACGCCTATGAGGAGACCGACCATGGCGTGGGCGAGGAGATACATCGTTATCCGGTTGCGGGGTGTGCATATACTCTTTTCCCGTGCGGATCGGGCGGAGATTTGGCCCGTGGAGCACCAGGTTGATCTAAAGTGATCAATAGTGTTGAATAATGTATATATGTGTGCAGAGTACACCGTGATGCATGCAGACGAAGATCCTCCTTGACGAGGAGGAGATGCCGAAACGGTGGTACAACATCCAGGCAGACCTCCCGACGCCCATGGATCCGCCCCTTCACCCGGCTACCGGGAAACCCGCGGTCCCTGACGATCTCCGCCACATCTTCCCGATGGAACTGATCCGGCAGGAGATGAGCACCGAGCGCTACATCGATATCCCGGGCGAGGTCCGGGATATCCTGACTCTCTGGAGGCCGAGCCCTCTTTACCGGGCAAGAAGGCTTGAAGCGGCCTTGAAGACCCCGGCAAAGATCTACTACAAGTGGGAGGGCGTGAGCCCGCCGGGTTCGCATAAGCCCAACACCGCTATCCCCCAGGCCTACTACAACCGCGAAGAGGGGATCGAGCGGCTCGCGACCGAGACCGGGGCAGGACAGTGGGGCTCGTCGCTTGCGTTTGCAACGAGCCTCTTCGATATGGAGTGTACTGTCTACATGGTCCGTTCCTCCTACGAACAGAAGCCCTATCGCAAAAGCATGATGCAGGTCTACGGCGCCGAGTGCATCCCGAGCCCGTCGGAGAAGACCCGGTCGGGCAAGGCGGTGCTGGACAAGGACCCGAATACGCCGGGTTCCCTCGGCATCGCCATCTCCGAGGCGGTCGAGGATGCGGCCGCCCACGAGAACACGAACTACGCCCTCGGCTCCGTCCTCAACCACGTCTGCCTCCACCAGACGATCATCGGCCAGGAGGCACAGCAGCAGCTCGCGGCCGTGGACGCCTATCCCGACGTGGTGATCGGGTGCGTCGGCGGCGGCACGAACTTTGCCGGGCTCTCGTTCCCGTTCGCGGGCGCGAAGATTACCGGGAAGCATCCCGAGACCGATATCATTGCGGTGGAGCCTTCCGCCTGCCCGACCCTGACGAAGGGGCTCTACGCCTACGACTTCGGCGACGTTGCGGGGCTGACCCCGCTCATGCGGATGTTCACCCTCGGCCACGACTTCGTCCCGCCGGCGATCCATGCCGGAGGGCTCCGTTACCACGGGGCGTCGCCGCTCGTCTCCCGGCTCGTCCAGGATGGGATCGTCCGGCCGGTCGCCTACCGGCAGAACGAGGTCTTCGAGGCCGCCGTGATGTTCGCCCGGACGGAAGGGATCGTCGTCGCGCCCGAGGCCGCTCACGCGGTGAAGGCCGCGGTCGACGAGGCGCTCCGGTGCCGGGAGACCGGTGACGCGAAGACGATCCTCTTCAACAACTCCGGGCACGGCAACTTCGATTTCTCCTCCTACGAAGCCTACTTTGCAGGAAAGCTCGTCGACTACGAGTACCCGGCGGAGCTGATCAAAGAGTCGCTCGCCCGGTTGCCGGTGACGGGGTGATGCCGGTGGACTGGGCAGCGCTCCAAGAGAGCTGAACACGACCCCGGGATACGACGAGGCCGTTGCCGCGGCGGATGCGGCCGGCCGGCCTCTTGTTGTCCCTGTTTTTGTAGAGATCCCGCTCCCCGCGGCATCGCCGGCCGACCTCTATGCCTCCCTCCGCGAAGGGTCCGGGTTCCTGCTCGAGTCGCTCGAGGGGAGCGAGAAGGCCGCCCGTTACTCGTTCATCTGCACCGTCCCTGCCGCAACCGTTGCCGTGGCCTCCGACGGCACGCTGACGGTCTCCGGCGATCCGCGTATCCGCGAGGTTGCCGCCGGCATCGAGGCCGCCGACCCTCTCGACGCCGTTCGATCGTTCATGGGCGGGTTCCGGGTCGCTCCCTCGCGGCTCGAGAGGTTTTCCGGCGGGCTTGCCGGCTACTTCGCCTACGACCTCGTCTCCTCTCTCTACCCGGTTCCCGGACCGGAGGGGGCCGAAGAACCCGTCGCCCGGTTCATGCTGGCGCGAGAGTGTCTGGCCCTCGACCACCGCAGAGAACGGCTCGCGGTCGTCGCGAACCTGCTCGTCACCGGCGGGACCGACGCGGAGGCGGAATTTTCCCGGGCCCGGGCGGCGATCGCCAAACAGATAGCCCGGATTTGCGCCTTCTCCTCATCGTCTCCGGACGAGCCGTGCAGGTCCGGCGCCCCGGCGTCGTCCTGCACCCCGGACGAGTTTTCGGACGCGGTTCTCCGGATCAAAGAGCATATCGCGGCGGGAGATATCTTCCAGGCCGTCCTCTCCCGGAGGCTCGCCTGCTGCATCGAAGGCGATCCGTTCGCCGTCTACCGGCGGCTCCGGGCAACAAACCCGAGCCCCTACATGTACTACCTGGACTTCGGCGACCTGGCGGTCGCCGGGAGCAGCCCCGAGATGCTCGTCCGGGTGGAGGACGGCCGGGTGACGACCGTTCCGATCGCCGGCACCCGGCCGCGGGGGCGAACCCCGGCGGAAGACAGGCAGCTCGCGGCCGAACTCCTCGCCGACGAGAAGGAGCGGGCCGAGCACGTCATGCTCGTCGACCTCGCGAGAAACGACGTCGGGGCGGTCTCCGCCTTCGGGAGCGTCTCGGTGAAGGACTTCATGACCGTCGAGCGGTTCTCCCACGTCCAGCACATCGTCTCGACGGTCACGGGGACACTCCGGGAGGGGTGCGACCGGTTCGATGCACTCCGCTCCTGTTTCCCGGCGGGAACCGTCTCGGGAGCCCCGAAGGTCCGGGCGATGCAGATCATCGGGGAGGCGGAGGGGCTCCGGCGCGGGATCTACGCCGGGGCCGTCGGCTACATCGGTTTTTCCGGCACGATGGACCTTGCGATAGCCATACGGACGGTTCTGGTGCAGGACGGCGTCGCCTCCGTCCAGGTGGGGGCGGGGATCGTGGCCGACTCCGACCCGGGCCGGGAGTGGATCGAGACCGAGAACAAAGGGCGGGCGATGCTTGCGGCGCTCAGCGCGGAGGTGGAGTGATGCGGGTGCTCGTCATCGACAGCTACGACAGTTTCACCTTCAACCTCTGTCAGCAGATCGGGGTGCTCGGGGCGGAGCCGGTCGTGGTGAAGAGCGATACGCCGTTTGAGCGGCTACGGTCCGAATCGTTCGATCGCGTCGTCCTCTCGCCCGGCCCGGGGCATCCCCGGGACTCCGCTCTCTACCGGGAGGTTCTCGACTCGATCAGCCGCACCGTCCTGACGCTCGGGGTCTGCCTCGGCCACCAGGCGATCGGCCTTGTCTTCGGCGCCAGGATCGCCCGGGCGGATCGGCTGATGCACGGGAAGCGGTCGCTCGTCCGGCACGACGGTGCGGGGATCTACGCAGGCGTGCCCGATCCCCTCGTCGCGACCCGCTACCACTCGCTCGTCATCGACCCGGCATCCGTCCCTGACTGCCTCGCGGTGACCGCCACGAGCGACGACGGGGCGATCATGGGCGTCCGGCACCGGGAGTTCCCGATCGAGGGGGTGCAGTTCCACCCGGAGAGCATCCTCACCCCCGAGGGGGCCCGATTGGTGGCAAACTTCCTCTTCGGCCCGGGAGGTGCGGCATGATTCGCGAGGCGATCGCCCGGGTCTCCTCGGGCACGGATCTCACCCCGGCCGAGGCTGGAGGGGTGATGGCGGAGATCATGCACGGCGCGGCGACACCCGCCCAGATCGGCGGATTCCTCACGGCTCTGCGGATGAAGGGGGAGACCGTAGCGGAGATCGCGGCGTTTGCCCGGGCGATGCGGGCGGCGGCCGTCCCGGTCGCCCTCCCGGCCCCCGGGGCGCGGGTGGATACCTGCGGGACCGGGGGCGACGGCGCGGGGACGTTCAACATCAGCACCGCGGCCGCCTTCGTCGCGGCCGGGGCCGGCGTCCCCGTCGTGAAGCACGGGAACCGCGGGGTTTCGAGCCGGTGCGGCTCGGCCGATGTCCTCGAGGCGCTCGGGGTCTCCGTCGCGATCCCGCCCGACCGGGTCGGGGAGGTTCTTGCGGCCGCCGGGATCGCGTTTCTCTTCGCCCCGGCCTACCACCCGGCGATGCAGTACGCCCGCATTGCCCGCCAGGAGATCGGGATACGGACGGTCTTCAACCTCCTCGGCCCCCTGACGAACCCGGCGGGTGCGGGAGCCCATCTGCTTGGCGTCTACGACCCCTGCCTGACCCTTCCGGTCGCCCGGGTGCTCGGCGACCTCGGGGCGGAGCGGGCGATGGTGGTCCACGGCGCGGGGCTCGACGAGATCGCGACGGCCGGGCCGACGACGGTCGCGGAACTCCGGGGCGGCGAGGTAACGACGTATACACTCGACTGCACGGAGTTCGGGGTCCCGCGTTCATCCGTCGCCGCCCTCAGGGGAGGCGGGCCGGAAGAGAACGCCGCAACCCTTCTCGCCGTCCTCGCGGGCGAGGAGGGCCCCGCCCGGGATATCGTCCTCCTCAACGCCGGGGCGGCGATCTACCTCGGCGGGAAGGCCGACGGCATCGCCGGGGGCATTGCCCATGCCGAGGCGTCGCTCGACTCGGGGGCGGCGCTCGACCGGCTCCGCCGCCTGGTCGAGGCGACCGGAGGAGCGGCATGATCCTCGACGATATCGTCAGGTCGACCCGCGAGCGCCTCCGGGATCTCGATCAATCGGTCGTCGATCCCGATCCCCTGCCCCGCCGGAGCCTCGCAGCGGCGATACGCACCTCTTCCGAGAGGCACGCGGTCATCGCCGAGGTGAAGTACGCCTCCCCGTCGCGGGGGAGGATCCACGAAGGCTGCACGCCTGAGGCGATCGCCCGGGAGTTCGTCGCCGCCGGGGCCGCCGGCCTCTCGGTGCTGACCGAACCCACCTACTTTTCGGGGAGTATCGAGAACCTCGCCAGGGTGCGGCGTGCGGTCTCTGTCCCGGTTCTCCGCAAAGACTTCATCGTCGACGAACGCCAGCTCGGCGAGACCCGGGCGCTCGGCGCCGACGCCGTCCTCCTGATCGCCCGGGTGCTCGGGAACCGCCTCCCCGCGTTCGTTGATTCGGCGCTCGCGCTCGGGCTCGAGCCGCTCGTCGAGGTTCACGATAGGGACGAGATGGAGCGTGCTCTTGCGACGAATGCGACCCTCATCGGGATCAACAACCGTAACCTCGCGACGATGACGATCGATCTCTCGACGACCGTCCGCCTGGCGGGGGCGGCACGCGATGCGGGGAGGGTTGTGGTCTCGGAGAGCGGCATCATGTGGCCCTACGACGTGCGGAGCCTCTCCCGGCACTGCGACGCGTTCCTGATCGGGTCCGCCCTGATGTCGGCCCGCGACCGGCGCAAACGACTGGAGGGGTTCGTATTCGCGTGAAGATCTGCGGGACGACGAGCGTTCGCGACGCACTCCTCGCCGTGGCGGCCGGAGCCGACGCGATCGGCGTGGTGCTCGCGAGCCCCTCCCCCCGGTCGGTGACCCCTGAAGCGGCCAGCGAGATATTTGCGGCGGTTTCGGCGTTCGTGACCAGAGTCGCGGTCACCTCGACCGACCGGCCCGAAGACCTCGCGGCGATCCTCTCCTCGCGGCCGGACGTTGTGCAGGTTGCGGGCGATCTGGAGGTGCCCCGCGATGCGGGGGTGCGGGTCATCCGGATGCTTGCGCCCGGCGACGCTCTCCGGGACGACTGCGACGCGGTGATCGTCGATAACAGCCACGGCACCGGGCGGACGTTCAACCCCGGGTATGCCCGTGAGTGCGTGGCCGCCTCCCCGGTGCCGGTCATCCTCGCGGGAGGGCTCACCCCCGGCAACGTTGCAGAGGCGATCCTTGCGGTTCGGCCGTATGCGGTCGACGTCTGTTCGGGCGTCGAGGCGGCGCCGGGGATCAAGGACGAGCGCCTCGTGCGGGCGTTCGTGAAGATATGCAGGATGATGGACAATCCATGAAAGCAGGACGATACGGAGTATACGGCGGGCAGTACGTGCCCGAGACCCTGATGAGCGCGCTGATCGAGCTGGAGGAGACCTATGGGCGAATCCGCGAGGACCCGGGATTCTCCCGCCGGCTCTCCTGGTACCTCCGCGAGTACGCCGGGCGGGAGACGCCGCTCACCTACTGCGGGAACCTCTCCCGTGACCTCGGCTGCCGGGTTTACCTGAAACGTGAGGATCTCCTCCACGGCGGTGCGCACAAGCTGAACAACACCCTCGGCCAGGCACTCATGGCGAAGTTCATGGGCAAGCGCCGGCTGATCGCCGAGACGGGCGCCGGGCAGCACGGCGTTGCGACGGCGATCGCGGGCGCGGCGCTCGGTCTGCCCGTCGAGGTCTACATGGGCGAGGTGGATACCCGGCGCCAGGCATTGAATGTCTTTCGGATGGAACTCCTCGGCGCCCGGGTCGTCCCGGTCGCCTCCGGGACGCGGACATTGAAGGACGCCATCAACGCGGCGATGCGCGACTGGGTGGCGAACCTCCGGGAGACCCACTACCTGCTCGGCTCCTGCGTCGGCCCGCACCCCTTCCCCCGGATCGTCCGCGACTTTCAGTCGGTGATCGGCGAGGAGACGAGAAGGCAGATCCTTGAACGGGAAGGGCGGCTCCCCGACACCGTCGTCGCCTGCGTCGGCGGGGGTTCGAACGCGATCGGCATCTTCTACCCGTTCGTCGGCGACGACGTTGCACTGGTCGGCGTGGAAGCGGGAGGCGAGGGGCTCGATTCCGGCCGTCACGGCGCTTCGCTCTCTGCCGGTTCGGTCGGGGTCTTTCAGGGGGCGCTCTCCTACCTTCTCCAGGACGGCGACGGCCAGGCGCTCGAGACGCACTCCGTCGCCGCGGGCCTCGACCACCCCTCGGTCGGGCCGGAGCACGCCATGCTGAAGGACTCCGGGCGGGTCCGCTACGAGGCGGTCACCGACGCAGAGGCGCTCCACGCCTTCCGCCGTCTCTCCCGCACCGAGGGGATCATCCCGGCGCTCGAGTCCGCCCACGCGGTCGCCTACGCTCTCCGGGCGGCGGACGATCTCGATAAGGACGGCATCCTCGTCGTCAACCTCTCGGGGAGGGGGGACAAGGATGTTGCCGACGTCGCGAACCTTCACGGGGGCGTTGCATGAGCCGGATCGACGCCCTCTTTGCCCGGAGCCCGGCCTTCATCGGGTTCACCGTTGCCGGAGACCCCGGCATCGAGGCTTCGCTCCGGGTGGCGAAGGCGATGATCGAAGCGGGCGTGGACCTCCTCGAGATCGCGATCCCCTACTCCGATCCGGTGGCGGACGGTCCCGTGATCGAACGGGCGCACGTCCGTGCCCTCCGGGCGGGGACGACCACGGACGACGTCTTCGCCCTTGTCCGGCGCATCCGGGAGCACGCGCCGGCGCTCCCCCTCGTCCTCTTCACCTACCATAACATCATCCACCGCCGGGGGCCGGACCGGTTCTTTTCGGAGGCCGCGGCCGCCGGCGCGGACGGCGTTCTCATCGTCGACCTCCCCGTCGAGGAGTCGGGCGAGGTCGCGCCCTGCGCCGCCCGATACGGCATCGACCGGATCGCCCTCATCGCCCCGACGACGTCGCCGGAGCGGCAGCATGCGATCCTTTCCGGAGCATCCGGGTTCGTCTACCTGATCTCGCTCGAGGGGGTGACCGGCGAGCGCGACCGCCTCCCCCCCGGTATCGCCGGGCTGGTCGGCGCGGTGCGGGAGAAGACCGGTCTTCCTCTCGCCGTCGGGTTCGGGGTCTCGCGCCCGGAACACGTCCGGACCGTCGTCGCCGCCGGCGCGAACGGCGTCATCGTGGGGAGCGCGCTCGTCCGGCTGATCGAGGAGCACGCGGGCGACGAGGCCGGGATGCAGGATGCCCTCCGGGCGGCGATAGCCGCCCTCCGGCGCGGGCTCGTCCCCGACCCCGAACCTGATATACCCTGATGGGCAAGAATAGAGAGGTGGGTTCCGTAGTGATGAAATCTCACGCGAAGTCGCGAAGCCGCGAAGTCTGGTGGGTACTGATAGTCTCCTTCGCGTTCTTCGCGGCTTCGCGTGAAACAACGGGAGCTGGCTGATCCTGGAGCACTGCTTCATCCAAACCCGGGTGGTAACCAATTGACGCGAAAACGGGGGTATGATCTCTGACAGAAAGTTTTCTACAGAGTAGGGTGATGAAAAAGACCGTCGGGTTCCTGGTCAACCCCGTCGCCGGGATGGGCGGCGCCGTGGGGCTCGCGGGGACGGACGGGCAGGCGGCCGAAGCCCTCCGGCGCGGCGCCGTCCCACACTCTGCCGACCGGGCGGTGCAGGCCCTCTCCGCCCTCCGGGGTCAGGATATCGCATGGTGCACCTGCTCGGCGCCGATGGGCGAAGACGTCCTCGCGGCGGCGGGGATCGACCATTACACCGTCCTCTACCGGCCCGCCGTCCCGACGGGTGCGGCCGACACGAAGGCCGCGTCCCGGGCGTTCCTTGCGGCCGGGGTGGATCTCGTCGTATTCTGCGGCGGGGACGGGACGGCTAAGGACGTCTTCGACGCAGTGGGGCGGGAGGTGCCTATCCTCGGCATCCCCGCCGGGGTGAAGATGTACTCGGCGGTCTTCGCGGTCAACCCGGCGGCGGCGGCCGACCTCATCCGCCGGGCGGGGGCGGTCCCCTGCCGGGACTCCGAGGTGATGGACGTCGACGAGGAGGCCTACCGCTCGGGGCGGCTTACCGCCCGGCTTTATGGCTACGCGTGCGTCCCCTACGTCGCGGAGCGGACGCAGGGCGGCAAGCAGGTCTTCGAGCAGCAGGACGAGGAGCGGGCGAAGGACGACATCGCGGCGTTCATCGCCGAGATCATGATCCCGGACACCCTCTATATCATCGGCGCCGGGAGCACGACGGCGCGGATCATGGAGCGGCTCGGGCTTCTCCCCACGCTCCTCGGGGTCGACGCCGTCAGGAACGGGGAGGTCCTTGCCTGCAATGCCGACGAGCGGACGCTGCTCGCCCTCCTCGATACCTACCCGCGGGCGAAGATCGTCGCGAGCCCCATCGGCGCCCAGGGGTTCGTCCTCGGGAGGGGGAACCAGCAGATCAGCCCCGCGGTGATCCGGAAGGCCGGGCTACGGAACCTGATCGTGGTCGCCACGCCGGGGAAGCTCGCCGCAACTCCCCTCCTCTACGTCGACTCGGGGGACCCGATGCTCGACCGGGAGGTCGGGGACTCTCTCCAGGTCGTCTCCGGCTACCGGATTGCGCAGCGAAAGCGGGTCGTCCAGACCAACTGACGGTGTCCCGGCCGTCTTCTCGCGCGAGTACTGCTCGGCAAGTTTGCGGAGGTCCCGCACTTTGGCGTTCGCCGCCTCGATGATCGAGAGGACTTCGAGGTAGCGGCTGTCCGCGAACGCACCCTCTCTTTTGAGGCTCACGAGCTGTTCGCGGTAGCGCTCGTTGATGGCGTGCTGGAGTTCGACGTCCCGGCCGCGGAGTTCCGCGACGGTCGCGTTCAGGATCTTCGGGAAGAGGAGCCCGAGCCCGACGATGTTCTCGTCCAGGATCCGGTAGACGCCGTCCGTCTTCTTCACCAGGACGGCGGGGGCGCCGTTCCCGTTCCCCGACATCCTGCGGAAGAACTCCCCGAGGTCCGCCCCGAGGTCGCCGAGCCGCTCGATCTCGTTTGACATCCGCACCAGGAAGACCACCTCGGTCGCTTCCCCGTCAGAGAGCTGCCTCTTCGAGATCGCCCGGAGCGCCTGCTCGATCCTCGCATCGAGGTAGTTGTTCAGGCTCTTGAGCCGCTCGACCATCTGGTAGTCCGCCTCCTTTGAGGTGGCGAGGTAGGTCATCGCCGCCCGGAAGAGGTCGAGCGTGACCTCGTGGGCGTGCCGCAGTTCCTTTCGGATCACCTCGAACCCTGCTTGCGTGTCGTCGGGGATGCCCTCCTCGAGGTGGCGCGTCCGCATCAGGATCTCGGGCTCGCTCCCGGGCACCGCCCGCTCCACGACCTGCCCAAACCGCCCGATGAAGAGGAGGAAGACCGCCGCCGCGATCAGGTTGAAGATGAGGTGGGCGTTTGCCACCATCTGCGCCTCGGTCCCGCCGATCGCCGTCACGATGTCGGCGAACGGTACGAGGAAGGGCAGAATCAGGAGCACCCCGCCGAGGTTGAAGATGAAGTGGGCCGCCGCCGCCCGCCGGGAGTAGAGGTTCATCCGGGCGGAGGCGATCAGGGTCGTCGTGGTCGAACCGATGTTTGCGCCGAGCAGGATGGGGATCGCCTGCGGGAGGGTGAGCAGCCCCTGCTGGGCGAGGACGACGACGAGGCCGGTGGTGACGGAGCTCGACTGCACCGCGGCGGTGAAGAGGAACCCGATCAGGACGGCGAGCGGGAGGGCCGAGTACTCGGTAACGAGCGCGATGATCTCGGGATCGTTCTGGAACGGGGTAAGCCCCGTGGAGATGAGGTTCAGACTGAAGAGGACCAGGCCGAAGTAGAAGAGGGGTTTACCCAGGAACCGGTAGCGCCGCCCGAAGATCCCGACGAGAAACCCGGCCGGGATCAGCACCTGCCCGAGAGCGGTCATCTTGAAGGCGACGAGCTGGGCGGTGACGGTCGTCCCGATGTTCGAGCCGATGATGATCCCGAGGCTCTGGAGGAACGAGAGCGTCCCGGCGTTGACGAGCCCGATGGTGATGATCGTGGTCGCCGCGCTCGACTGGACGAGGGCGGTGACGACGGCGCCGATGAGTGCGCCGATGACCGGCCGCGACGTCAGCCGCCCCAGGAGGTTTGCGAAACTGCCTTTCGCGACCGCGAGAATCTCCCGCGAGAAGTTCTCTATCCCGTAGAAGAAGAGGATGAGGCCGGGTATGATGGCGAATACGAGTTCCCACGGGACCATTGCTGTTCAGGGAGTATGGAGCCGCCGCCCTCAAATACCTCTCTACATGCATCCCGGCCGTGGGGCTCCGGAAGGGGTTTTTCTATTGATGCTGCGCCGCACTCCGCTGCCGGGCGAGGACGAGGAGCAGGACGCCGAGGAGCCCGAGCCCGGCGTAGACGTAAGCCGCCCCGGCGAATTCGTAGAGCGACGGCGAGTGGATTATGATATTCTCCGGGAGCGGTGGGGCGAGGAAGAGGCCGTATGCCCAGAGCAGGCCGGGGAGACTGATGAACCCCGCCTCGATCGCCCCGAACCATGCCGTCGATCCCTTCTCGAGCGGGAGCGCCCCGAGCAGGATCAGGACCCCCGGAGCGAGGAGGACGGTCGCGAGCAGGCTCGCCCCGGAGGACTGGTGCACCGGTCCGAAGACGGCGAGGGCGAGGAGGAGCACCGCGAGGGGTATCGCGGCCCACCACCTGCCCCCTTCCTCCCGCACGGCGACGGCGAAGAGCACCGCTCCCGCAAGGGAGAGGATGCAGAAGAGAAGGAGCACCGGCGAGAGCCCTAAAGTCAGGTACGCGGACCGGCCGGGCGGGGCGGCGAACCGGGCGTATAGCCCGACCACGGGAACGGCGATGAAGTAGGCCGCGGTGAGTGCGAGTGCGATCGAGGTTCTCTCCGGCGCCGTTTTTCACCCCTCCTCCTCGGTGTGTCTCTCTTCCCGGAGCCCCGGGGCGGGGGCGGCGGTCAGGCGGAGAACGGCGTAGATGACCGTGGCGACCAGCACGCACTCGAGGTAGAACCCGAAGACCCCGAAGGCGGAGAAGAGCAGGCTATACACGGGGGTGCCCGCGGTGAGGGGCAGGACGGTCATGATGCCGTCGAGGAGCCACCCGAATACCGGCACGCTGTCCGCGACGAGCGGAAGGGCGTCGCCCCGTTCCCACTGGCCCGGGTTTATCAGGAGGGCGAAGACGAACGGAACGGAGGCTGCAACGGCGACGAGCATCGCCTGCCGCGCTCTCCTGACCGGGACGGCGCCCGAGATAAGCGGAAGCGGCGTCGCGGCTCCCGCGACCGCAAGGGTGACCATCACGAGAACGAAGACGGGGAGGACGAACGGTGGCGCCGGTCCGATGATCCCGGAGGCGGTTCTCGCAGTACCCGCCCAGATCACGCATGCGACGACCGCAGCGAGCGGGGGGATGGCCGGCGAGAACCGGCTCCGGGGGAGCGAGGCGACGATCTTACCTGACATATCTGCACCGTTCTCGACACGGTTCGGCTCCCGTGTCCTGTAAATCTGCGGGAAATGTCGACGTCCCTCTATAAACGATTTCTGTCACGATCGTCTACACGTCGGGGCGCTTCAATCCGTTTCGTTCCCGGAAAGGCGGTAAAAGGGATATCTCGATGCGGCTCTTCCTTCACGGCACAACGGTCAGCCCGGCTGCTTCTCCCGGCACCGGGTGCTCACGATCTGCACGATAATACTGCCAAACAGCAGGATGAAAAACAGGTACCGGGCAAGGGCGCCGGGCCGGCCGTGCAGGATTATATCCTGATAGAAGTTGACCGCGAGGACGACTACGGCAAGGACGAGGAGCAGTTTCCACAGGAGCGACAGGTAGTTGCAGTTCGTGATCGCCACCGGTTATACGATTCCCACCGCGCGATGGAGGTAGTACGCGAGGACCACACCGGTTGCCAGAGCGACGAAGACGGCCCGGTCCTTCGACTTCTCGTGGAATATCCATACGCCGAAGTAGGTCGAGAGGCAGAACCAGGCGAGGAGGAGCAGGCCGGCAAACGGAACCCCCAGGAGGACCGCCCAGGAGAAGAGGATGAGCGGCGCGAGAGCATAGACCGCCGATTTCATCGTCTTCTCGAACTCGCGGTGGACGTCGACGAAGAGCAGGAAGAAGTGTTCGACGAGGCTGACCGGCGAGGAGGGCGACGGCCCCGGTTATCAGGCCCTGTGTCAGGGTGATAAGGGTGCCTGCCGCGATAAACCAGATCCGGTGCAGACCGTCAATCTCCGCTGCCTCTCCCGTAAGGAGGGGTAGCACCATGAAGAGAACCGATGCGACTGCGACGATCGCGAAATAGAATACGAGATCGTCGCGTAACGACTTTTCATTGAGGCGCTGAAAGACCCGGCGGGGGCCGGTGAAGGTGGTTTCTGAGGGCGTCTCTGTCGACATGTTCTCTTCTCCCGGACGACGGTACTCACCCGCCCCGCCGTTTGCCGGGCCTGGGTTCCGGTATTAATCGATGAGTGGTCAACGTCACCCTATAAATGTTCTCTGTCATGATTGTCTACACGTCGGGTCTCAGTCGGTTGAAGAGGAGCAGCCAGTGCCCGTTATCGCTCTGACACTATGTGGGGGCCGGGACACATAGTCCCACGGCCATCCGATTCGTCCCGACGGGCAAAGTTCGCTGTTTATCAATGGGTGGCCTGGAAGTCGCGGGTATCAGCGGCCGAAGACCGCCGGGAGGTTCAGCTGCCTCTCGCGGATGGTCGTTGTGACCTCGAACCGCCCCTCTCCGGGTTCAAACGGAGTGCAATCTACGCTCAGCGTTTCGGAGCAGATCCCCCGGAATTCCCGGGTGGTGCTGTGGGGCACCCCTGCAGGGTTCCAGACCGTCAGGGTGAAGACGGCCGTCCGGGTCCTGCTGAGTTCATTTCCTCGGGCGTTGTCGCATGTGACAAGAAAGACGCTTCTTCCCGTCCCCGTCTCGATCGAAGGGGTCACGTTTGAGAACGTTGCGTTGCTTCCGAAATCAGCCCAGGCCCTGCCGAGGAGATAGACGCCGTGGGAGTCGTTATCCTGAAAGAGGATCTTGCCGCCGGAGGTGGTGGCGTTCACGACGATGTCCTCCGCGGCATACGATACGAGCCCGTACCCGAGGAGGATGGCAAGGCCCAGCGTCAGGATGATGCTGCACATTACTTTTTCGCTCAATCGGATCACCGTTTCAAAAAATAGGTGCATTCCTAGGGGATGCACCCCCTTCAGACATAGTCGAGGTCCCCGGTGCCTATGTCCGTTGCTTTCGTTGTGTCGAGCCAATCGTGCGTCTCGCACCAGAGTTCGTAGTAGGCATCACCAGTGCCCCGCGAATCAAAACTCACTTCGATTGTCCCGCTGGTCGCCCAGTCCACCTTTATTTGTTTAGTGTGCGCCATACCCTGAGCATCGTAGACCGTCAGACGGTAGAGTGCTCCCTGCCCGTCGTTGTCTTCGTCATTGGAGTTGTAGTACTTCGCTTTGAAGGTGTTGTACCCGGGCGGAACGGTTATGGGTCCGTACGTCGTCACGCTTGCCGTATCGGCGTCGCCGTCTGTATACATGACTCCCAGTTCTTCTACGGCCAGAATTCCGATGTCGCCGGTATCCTCGGTTCCGACTTCAATGCTCTCCTGACTTTGAGCCTGGGCTGCGGAAACCGCACCGACGGAAGCCAGTACAACCAATGCCAGCACCGCCCAGGCCGTGATAGATCCGTTTCTTGTTTTCATCTTCTGTTTCCTCCTTGTTACGGTGCCGGAGGGGGAAAGGACGTACCTATAAGTAGAGGTAATAATAACCTTCTTTTCGCCTCCGGGCATGCGGGGTGCATCATCCTGTCGTGAACTGCAGATGTGTGGCCCCGCAACTTTATGCGAATGCCTGATGCCGGCATCCGCACTGCTACCTCTACGTTGGAATATTTACCTTTTCTCTCACTTCTCTCTACATGTTCGCTGTCTTCTTCGGAAAGCGGAAGGCTGGATACATCCTGCACGGCCCACGGAACCGGAGAGGGTCCCGGCTGGCACCGGGAGTGCCGGGGCTCCATACTCGGTCCCGCTCCCTCCCGGGCGTGGTCACCGGATGTCCATCCGCATGAACCGCGTGTACGCGACGGCGAAGAAGACGGTGGGGTAGAGGATCAGCGCCACAACGCTCGACCATATCTTGCCGAGCGTATCCTCAAGGGTCGCCCCCGATGTCGGGGCGTTGCCGATCCCCTGGATGAGGGCGTTGGTCGCCATCTGCGGTGATGCGAGGTTTCCGATGCTCTGGATCAGGTCAAACTGACCGTAATACGCCGTGATCGCTGCCTGGAATTCTTCCGACGAGATATCCCCGCCGTATGCCGCCGGATCGGGCTCCTCCGTCATGAGCGCCATCCCGATATGCGTGGTGGCGTAGGGAGCCAGGAAGACGAGGAGGATGAAGACGACCACCGAGAGGAGCAGGGCGCTGCCGCTCTCCCGGCAGAGGGTGGAGAGGGCGAGCGCGATGGAGAAGAACGTGATGAGGAAGAGGAGGATAACGCCGGCATAGGTCAGGATCATCCAGAGATCGCCGGGGGCGGGCACGATCGAGAAGACGAGGAGGAGCGCGGTGGAGATAGCGAGCACACTCCCGACGACGAGGGCAAGCAGCGCGACGCCCCCGAGCGCCTTGCCGTTGATGATCTCGTCGCGGTAGACCGGATGGGAGAGCAGGCTTTTGAGCGACCGGGACTCCTTCTCCCCGGAGACCAGGCCGGACCCGACGGCGATGGCAAGGAGGCCCCCGTAGGAGACCAGCGTGAGGAACATTGAGGAGTAAACGCCCTCGACCGGGGGTTTTGCGGGCATCATCCCGGCCGATCCGTCATTCTGGTTATCCATCGCGGCCAGTTGCTGGGAGTATCTATCCAGTTCTCTCTCGTAGCTCACGACCCCGCTGTAGGTTCCCACCAGAGCGATGGCGAGGAAGAGGGCGAGGATCACCAGGAATCGCCAGCCCGTGATCTGGTCGGTGAACTCTTTTTGGGCCACGGTGAAGACCCGTTCCGCCGTCATGCGACCCTCCGGGAAACCGGTATCCGGAAGGTCTCCCTGCCCGTCGCCGGGTTTTTTGCATGTTGATGTACCTGCATCTGTGCCTTCCCCGTTGCCGTCGATTTCGTTGTCATACCTTTGCCCTCCATGATCGTGCAGAACCGTACCGGTTCCGTCCATCAACACCGTCGGCTTTTTTTGGGCCCGGAAACGCCGTCCGGGCATTGTCATCTAGAGACTGGGATGGAACTCTATTTACCTTTTCTCTCAAACTCCTTTACACGTCCGCCGCCGTCTTGCGGAAAACGAGCGGCAAGGTCGTTTTATGCTGCAGAGGAAGCCCGGATCTTCAAGGGCTGCCCCGGGGGGGTGAGTGCTCAGGATAAGCCGTCAGCGGCTACCTGCAGCGGGTGACGGGTTGCGGCGCTCTTGATTCATGCGCTAACAATAACAGGCTCCCTCCCCCCACGGAGCCTGGTGTCGACCACCCGAATTCCGGCTTTCGCTCTGCGCCTCAAAGCGCCTCCGGTTCCCTCGATGCAGGTTCGTTCCTTTTCAGTTCCTCCCGCATCATTAGTTCTTCCCTTGGTGCGCCTCCAATTAACTCAATCGTCCTACCGTACATCACGGTGCCGTTCAATGCCTCGTTTTCGGGTGTACGGTTGCGCACCCACATTTCCACATGGGCGGGTGATGTTATAATAAAACCCGATATCTCCAATTCAGGATGATCGTTCTGGAATTGCATCAGTTCGGCCGCGGCCTGCTTACGCTCATTCTCATAATCGAGATCATGGATGACCTTGAATGTCCAGCCGCCAGCCTGCCTGCCTTGAATGGCCTTCACCTTCTTTTCGTCCAGTATGGAGTACGCATAGATGATGGCCAGTTTGTTCTCTGAGTCAAACTCCCATCTGCTTATACCGAATTTTCTGTCTTCATAACTTCGTTGCAGTTGTTCAATCTCCTCTGTCAGCTCTTCCGGCAACACCTCCGGCGTCATATTTGCCTCTTCTAGCGCTTGCCTCACGAACGGATACACATATAGTCCCTGCGATAATCTTTCCGGTGTCATGTTCCTAACCTCCTGCATTTCATCAGGTACCTCATTTGGCGTTGCATTCCGGCTTATACCGCCGGGCAGGTCTGACCCTAATGGCGATCCTTCCGGTGTCGCGTTCCCGACCTCCGGATGGGGATAACCGTCCGGAAGGTGCACTGTCACGATCATCGCTCCCGTGCAACAGATGATTGCAAGTGCGATGACGATCCGCAGGGTCGTTTTTGTCATTTATTCCTCCTCCCTCAACCCTTGGTTACATCCCCGTTTTCCTTGATCAGAAACGTCACCAAAGGCACTAAATCGTGGTCTGGGAGACCGCAATTAAAGATGCCTGTTATCTCGTAGATCTTCACCTTCGTATCTTCTGTTTCCGTCCCGTAGGGCATCTGCCAGTTCCCGGGCCAGATATCCAGGTTGTCAAACTGGTAAAACTTCCAGCGGGAGAACGTCTGCATATCGCCGCCTAAGAACTCGGCACAGATCGCATGACCAAACCCCCGGGAGTTGTTTATGAGCGACACCATGTAGAAATCCAGGTTGAAGGTCCCCTCGATGTAGCAGTGCTCGGGGCAGCCGTCTCTCTCCATCCAGTAGCAGCCCGCCAGTGTCTGGAGATGCGCGAGGCATGTCCGGGTCCGGGCATACCGTATCACCACGTTCGGCAGGCAATCGGCACTGCCCCACGGGCCCATACCTCCCCCGCAGTCCGAAAGCCCGTGGCGGTAATACCCGATCATGAAGGGCAGATACGCGCCTGCCGACGAGTGGCAATCCCCATCCCGGCGGATGTGCTGGTTGGCGGCAGGAATTTGAGTATCGGCCCGATTGAGTGATCTTTTTTCCTGTGTCATGTGTGTTCCTCCAGTCTTCGAAACGATGCCCGGAGGAACGCTAGACCACAATGGCTATCCCTGATGGCAGCCAACAGCCCTATTGGCCCTCCGGGCACGCTGTGGGAGCCGGGATACGAGACCAATCGAGCTTCCCGGCCCCCGCGGGACACCGTACGCGGTGTCACCGATCAAGGCGTCAGCGTTCTCCCATATACCTTTTCTGTGACAAACATCGAACTGTCGCGGCTGTACTCTGGCCGTCGCATTCTCCTGATACACCCTCGTTGTTCTATCTCCTGACAGTATGGCCGATTTCCAGTGAAAATATGCCTTGATCCCCGGGTCGCGGGTATGTGTATATACTCCGATGAGAATCCTGCATACCTTCCCCGGACACCGAATCCCGACGGAATAACCGGCCTACCTCGATGCAGCACCTCCCGGGAAGCGAAAACGCGCGTCTATCTGTCATCGGGTATCTATCCGCATAAGCCACATGTGCGACGGCAAAGAGGCGACGGAATAGGATGGTCAGTGCAAGCGTGAGAAGCCCTCCGTGAGAGATCAGCTTCGGAGCATCGAGGAGTAGACGCCCTCGACCGGTGGTTTTACGGGCATCATCCGCTCCGGCCCGTCGAGCCGGTCGTCCATCGCGGCCAGTTGCTGGGAGTATCTATCCAGGTCTCTCTCGTAACTCCCGACCCCGCTGTAGGTTCCCACCAGAGCGATGGCGAGGAACAGGGCGAGGATCACCAGGAATCGCCAGCCCGTGATCTGGTCGGTGAACTCTTTTTGGGCCACGGTGAAGACCCGTTCCGCCGTCATCTGCTCTCACCGGTCAGTGCACATACATCTATCTCCATGCTCGTTCTCCGTCCGTGGTCGCAAGAGTACCGCAGGGCCGTGATGATACATGGTATCGCCCCTTAAGCGATAACCGAGGTTTTTCCGTCGCCCGGAACGGGCAAGGGTTACTCAGATGCACTTCCACGGGTGTTGCCGTCTTGAGACTGGATCGTTACTGCATATACCTTTTCTCTCACATTCCTCTACACGTCGGGGCGTGAGAGGAGTGGATCCGACCAGTGGCCGTGGTAAACCGACGATACTCTGCACCGGTCACTTTTCGGAAATTTCAAGGTCGGCCGGTCCCATACTGACTTTAACCACGCCGGTTCCATCGGCCCGGAACTACCATGAGACGACCGATCCTTGCCGTTATCGTCGGAGTAATAGCTGTCTACGCCTGCATGCACTTCTCCATCTTACCGGAGGCCCCGGACGTCACCCGTATCGAGAATATCACCCATCTTGAGTCCCCGGCCTACAACCCGGCCGTCCTGGACCTCTGGGAGATCGCCGTCGAGAGCACCGGCGTCGAGAACGAGTCGGCGAGACTGCTGCGACTGGAGACCAACATCGCCGGGGACGGCGCGATTCGGGTGATATGGCTCTACTTCTACGGCGATAAGAACGGCGAACAGCACGGCTACGAGGCGTATGTGGGGCCGGGCGGAACAGTATCGGCCAAATCGCAGAAGTTCAATTTTTCCGTGCAGGGGGTGCACCCCCTCGAACTCTTGCGGGAGGTCGACGCTATCGCCCTGGAGGATATTCCCTTCCGGGACCGGGGTATGAGGCTTCTTGTGAGCGTGAACGCGTACGGGGACCACTACAACGAGACCCGGGGAAGGCTCTACGAGGTCTCGGACGGGGCGTTCCGCCCGGTGAAAGAGGTGACGTTCGGCCCGGACGTGCGCTGGTACACCATCACGATCACACCCCACCGGAGCCCGGGATCCCCGCCACCTCCAGAAGAGGTTCTTATTGCGTTCACCCGGCAGGATCTCGCGGCAGCCGAGTCCGTAGTCTACGGGTAGGTGAGCGTCGAGAACCGCAGCCCAAACCGCCCCCGGGTGACCTAACCGGTTGGGTCTGCGCTCCTGTCTGCCCGGAATACGATATCCCGCCTGGGGAAATAGCGCACCATCCTCCCGTCCCTCTCGCTCCGTATGGCACCGTCCCGGATGAGCAGCCCCGTATGCCAGGTCACTGATGCGCCGGAGATCCCGAGCGCGGATGCGACCTCTTTTCGCGCTATCCCTGGGTTCCGTGCGAGGAGATCGAGGATCTGCTTTCGTGTCCCGTTGATGGGGTAGCCCTCTCCCTCACGGGCCGCCCTGCCGTTCGCATAATACCGCAAAAAGCCGTGATCGCGCTCAGCTACTATCTGTCCGGTCTCGCAGAGGGTTGCAAGGTGGTACCGGAGCGTTCCAATGTTAACCCCCAGCCTGTGTGAGAGGGAAGCGTGGTTGATCCCGGGGTTCTCCCGGATGCAGAGGTATGCCGCACGGCGGGTGTCGTGTTCGAGAACGTTCTTTCTGGAGATCCTCCTCTGACCGAGAACGAGCCATACGGCTACTGATATGAGGAACTGCACCGGGAGGAAGAGCAGGGGTGCGGTCATGAAGACGAAGTCGAGCAGGATCAGCTTGAGCGGCACGTTCCAGATATATAGCGGGGCCGGATCGTCCGGTATCGTCTCCGGAAACTCCCCCTCACTTGATATGGTGCCGGCAGCACTCCCCGGGGCGATTATATGCAGGAGGACGAGGAGGAGCAGAGCAGTCCTCGCGAGAGGGAGTTGATTCCGCATTAAAAAGATCAGGCGGCCGGGAATATAAAAAAGGTGTGATTCATTCCGCCGTGGCTTCAAAAGTATAATCCTGCGTGCCCCGTACTATTTCTCCATAGACCTGGAACTGCCACGTTCCGGCCTTTGGCGAGGGGATCCACGTGCGGATCTGTGCGTCTTTATGGCCATCCAGATCGGTGTCGTGATAGTAGGCGTAGGTACTTCCACTCGGTGAGATGATCTTCAGCGTCAACGACTGCTGGGGAATGAACCAGTCCAGGTTCACAAACAGCGTTGAGCTACCGGGAGGTGCGTACGTGTTGTGATAGTGTGTCTCTCCCTGCTGTATGAGGTAAATTGCACGTATCCCCATGTCATTTTCCGGGATGTCCTCTTCCGGGGCGATGTTGCACATTCGTTGCTTCCGGCAAAAACCGGCGGTACCATCAGGACCAGCGCAAGCACCAGTGCGAAGATGCGGTTGTATGTCATTATATCACAGGAGAACTTCTCAAATACCTTCACTTAAGTTTTCTGTCGATCCTCTCTACACGTTCTCTGGTTGGAGATAGATTGATAGTCCGATGTGTGCCGGAGCAGGAGGGCTTGGACTATGCGATGGCGGAGAGGGCCTGTCGTGCAGGGTGGGCGCTGGTGTTGGGCCCTCCTGCAAAATGGGTGGCTTTGACAGGGACACGATTATCCGGTATCGATTTTTCCTTTGCCGCGTGGGTTTATTGTCGGTCGACGCAGTGTGAGTTTCCGGTTGACTGCGGGATGTTTTCGGAAGCAAAACGAATCGAACTGCCTCAACGTGTAGAGGGGTTCGACAGAAATCGTTTATAGAAGAACGTTGATTTCTCAACCGTGGGTGTCGCAGGCGGCGCCTGCAACGGTGCGGAGGTCCACCCGGCCAGTAACGAATCGGATGGGTGAACATCCCGCATGCCCGGAGGCAAAGGGAACGTATGCTCTTCCCGTACTTGAAGGTATGCCTCTCCGGTCTCCGGGAAAAGAAACTGGAGGAAAAATGCATGAATGGAAAAATTGGAATGCAGGTGTTCTCCTTGCTCTTGGCACTGATGCTGGTGAGCATGGTCGTGGTGTCTACAGTAAGTGCTCAGGACGTCTGTAGGGATGGGACGGCGTACTTTAGCAGCATACAACTATCCGACAAAGGGGGTAAAGTACACCTTACCAACCTCCCACCTGCTCAGGAGTACGAACTTGTGACTGTTAATCCCTCTCTCTTCGCTGTCGATGCCGGTTCAGGTAGACCTGTGGCAGTGGACATCCTTGGGAAGGAGTATCTTCTTGATCTTAAACAAGTGCCTGCTCCCATAGCAGAAGACGCCAAATGCATCGTGGTTAATGAATCCGGGACATTTACTGCCGATTTTCCTTGGATACAGTGTTATTCGGGGACGTTGACCGAGGATCCTGAGAGTTATGCCTTCTTCACAGTGGGTGATGGGGTGATTCTCGGGACAATCCGCCATGGTAACAACTCGTATACCATTGATCAGGTAGGTACAACCGAGGTTGGCGGGGTCCGGAAAATTGTGCATGCGATCTACAATGGTAGCACCGTAATTGATGTTAAGAGTCCCTTTGCATATGACTTGCAGGTTCCTGTCTCTCTTGAGGAGGTGGAAAAACTGGAGGAGAGTGAAAAAATGCTACGAGCCCAGAATCCGCAGATCGACCCTCGATCGGTAACTACTGTAACACTCTGTACCGCACACGACTGGCAGTTCCGGAACGCCTTTCCAAGCCCCAATTATGAAATGGCAAATATGATCGCCCAGATGGGCTCAGCGTTCTCTCCATCCGACATCGGTGTAGGGTTCCAGATTAACGCCTTCTGCGACATAGGTACAGTACTGGGTTCTACTACAAACCCCTATGATCTGCTCCAGGCTTTTGGGGAAAATATCAAGCCAGACCGTGACTATTCGGATAGTGACATTGCAGTGCTGTTCACCGGAAAAGAGCTCGACGGCGATACGATAGGGATCACATATGATGTCCCCGGTTCATCTGGTCACGCCTATGCCGTTGTTCAGATGGTTAACGCCGGGAGCACCTATCAGGCTACGTTCTCTCAAAGGTGTGTTAATACTGCTCACGAAATCGGGCATGTATTCGGAGGAAAGCATCAGGACTCCACCGGTTCGCCTAGTTATGCAAGAGCCTATCACTGGAAGGATTGGGGCATCTGGGATAGATATACCGCAATCTGGACTCCTTTCATGGGCGATGAGGCGATGCTGGAATTCTCATCCGATACGAACCATGGGGATGCATCTCACGACAATGCCCGGAGAATTTATGAACTGAAGGGTACCGTTGCAGGATATCGGTGAACCCGGGAGTGTCGTGATGAAAAAAACCTCAATTGGTGTGGTTCTTGCTGTTGTCGGGATAGCAGCAATCTGTATGCTGGTCATCTCAACGTTTTCTCCACAGGAAGGGGAACTTCTGCCGTTTGCTCCCACCTCACCCTTTTTAGTGAGTAACCAGGATAACGTTTCTCATCGGGTTCATGTGTCGGTCTCCGGCGTTAACGGCACCCTGGATAACACGCTGCTCTCTTCGGAAAACTTTACGCTCGCTGGCGGCGCACATGTCCACTCATCCGCGATGGCCGACCAGATTGGGGAATATCTCTACTCCGTCTCGGTCGACGGGAATCCCCCGCACAACGCAGTAAGAAAACTCAGTCCTACCGCCGGGGTCATAATCGAGGTCATCTCCGGTCAAGAAGTCGAGATTGTCCCCGTTGATTTTCATATAGCCCTATAATGCTCTCCGGGCGGCCGGTAGCGGCATGGGTCTGATTCGCCTTATTCGGGGCGGATCCTGTTATCTGGGTTTTTTCCACGTTCCGCCCTGCTGTCCGTGGACGAAATCCTGGAGGAAATGGCATGAGGCAGACTACACAGGAGGCGCCCCCCTCCTGGCATACTTGCTCGTCAAGGGGGGTCCCGACTGCTCCCCGGAGAATGCGTCCTTCATTCACCCGTGAACCCGGGCTTAAAGCAGCACCCGACGCTTGTCTCCGCGATTCGGGATGCCGGCAGGCATGGATCGCAGCCCCGGATCTCCCCTGCCAGACTCTCCTGTCGACCGGCGCAGCGAACGCCCCTGATTGACTGCGGCGAATTTTCCGGAGCAAAACGAACGGATCCGGCTCGACGTGTAGACGATCGTGACAGAAATCGTTTATAGAGGAACGTTGAGTTCTCATGCATAGATCCCGGAAGACGGGCCCACCCGGCCGGGCGATGGTGAGGAGATGGACGAGCGACGTAACAATACCCGGAAAATGGCCAGGGGGATCACGTTTTGACGGGTGAATCTGGAAGAGAACGATTCTATCGGTTGAAATGCATGCTCGTTGACGGCAAAACTCATGCAGCCCGTAAAAGGGCGATCTCCCTTGCTCTTTTATCCCTCGTCGTCCTCACTGCCGTATCGGGGTGCCTCTCGATCGACGCTGTCGCCGACCCTCATGCTCTCTCCGTCACCCGAACCGACGCCGCCGGTACCGAGATCTGGCACACCGTCTTTGATGGAGGGGGCGATGAATACGGCACCGTCATCGTGCCGGTTTCGGACGGCGGCCTGCTTGTCGGAGGGTCGGTCAAACAATCTCCGGGAAGCGATGAGCACGCCCTGCTGCTCAAGATCGCGGAGGACGGCCGGATCGAGTGGAACCGGTCGTTCCCGGCACGGTATGGCGTTGAGGCAGTTGCCTCCCACCCTGACGGCAGTTTCACCGCCGGGACGGGTGACGGGTCTCTATTCCGGGTTGCCGGCGACGGGACACCGGTCTGGAGCAGCCGGGTTTCGGGGTCCGTGCCTGGAATCTCCGGTCTGCCGGACGGAGGCATCGTGGCTGCAGGGAGCAAGCACGAGAGGGATGTCTGGGTGGCGGTCGTGAACGATACCGGGTCGCTGCTCCGGGAAGAGACCTACCCGGATCTCGGACGGGGACGGGCTCTCGAGGTCGCTTCGGCGTCGGACGGGGGATGCATCGTTGCAGGGACGACGGATAGCCATCCGCTCTGGGTGATGCGGCTCGATGGAGAGGGCAACGTCATCTGGACCCGCACCTTCGAGGAAGGCCCTGAGTTTATCGGGGTCATGCTTCACCGTGTATATTCGGTGCGAGAGAAGCCGGACGGCAGCGTGGAGCTGCTCTATAAGGTCGGCCGGGCCCTGAAAGGAGAGGACGCCGGAAGATCGGTCACGGTCGACCGAACCCTCGCCCGGGACGGCTCTGATGTGAGCGTAACGGAGTTTTATATGCCCTGCCCGGTTGTCCGGGCCTCCGGCGGCGGTTACGCCTGTGCCGCCCTCGAGAGTTCCGAGGGCGCCGGTTACACCATGGGGAACCATCTCGGGTCGCCGATTCACGTGATGAAATGCGACGAGCGGGGTGAGATTGTCCGGGTCAGTGCCGGCACGGAGGCGGAGGTGGAAATCGTCACGGACATCTTGCAGACCCCGGATGGGGGGTTTGCGGTTCTTGGCGGGTCTACGAGGATCTGAACCTTCGAGAGCCTGTATGCTCTCCCGGTGCCGGCTGCCATCACAACCTTTATAGTTAGGTCAAACCAAACTAATCAGTATCAACCATGGCGGCAAGACACGAGCACCTGTTCGAAGTGTTTGATCGCCTGATCGCCATCAAGAACGAATGCTCCTCCGAGATCTTCTCCGAATGCGGGCTCAGCCGTTTGACGGTGAAGCAGGTCACCTACCTGAAGACGATCGATGAGCACGGCGACGTGACGTTCAGCAGTCTTGCCGAGATCACCAGGAACTCGAAACCCACCGTGACGGAGATGGTTAATCGGTTCGTCCGGATGGAGTGCGCCTACCGCCAGAAGTCCCCCGACGACGGGAGGGTCACCTACATCCGGCTGACCGAGAAGGGCCGAATGCTGGCAAACGCCGAGCGGAACGCACTGAACCGGATGATCGAGAGGGTGGTGCGGACGCTCGATGAGAACGAAGTGGATCTCCTGGTGGAGATCCTGAAGAAGGTCGGATGATTTTTTTGGCCGGCAAAACAGTTAGGTAAATGCGAACTAAACAACCCGGAGTCACCATGCACTCACCAGAACCAGACACCAGCAAAGAGTACATCGTCATACCGCTCTTCGAGACCGTGGTCTACCCCGAGACCCGGACGAAGCTCCAGGTCGAGACGGCCATCGGGGAGGCGCTGATCGCCGCCAAGAGCGACGGATCGGCGTCCGCGGTCGGGCTGACCGCAAAGAGCGGGGCGGAAACCCCTGAGGATCCGGCCGACGCGCTCTATTCGACCGGGAACCTCCTTATGATCGCGCACGTACAGCCTGCAGACGACGGCTACCTGGTCTTTGCGCACGCAACGAGCCGGGTGAAGGCCGTAACCCTCTCAGAGAGGGACGGGCTGCTCTACGCCGCCTGTGAACCCCTCCCGGACATACCGGACCTCGACGAGGATGCCCGGGCGAAGACGCTCGCAGACGTCAAAGCGGCCGTCCACGAGATCAGCGGAAACTTCCAGGGCTCCGAGCAGTTCACCCGCCCCGTCGACAGGATGGAGTCCGTCGACCAGATCATGGGGTTCGTCATGCCCTTCATGCCGGTGGACGTCGAACAGAAGCAGGCCCTCCTCGAGACCGTCTCCGTCCGGGAGCGTCATGCCGCGTTCCTCGACCTCCTCGTGAACATGAACGAGAACATCAACCTCCGGATTGAGGTGGCCAGGAAGGCCTCCGAGAAGGTCGGGAAGGCGAACCGCGAAGCGATGCTCCGCGAGCAGCTCCGGGTGATCCAGGAGGAGCTCAACGGCTGCGAGGGCTCGTCGGGCGAGGAGAACTACCGGGAGCGGATTGAGCGCTCGACGATGCCTGAGGAGGTGCGGAAGAAGGCGCTCGCCGAGCTCAAAAAACTCGAGTCGGGCGGGAGCCAGCACCACGAGAGCCAGGGGATACGGAACTACCTCGACCTCCTGCTCGACCTGCCCTGGACGGTCGAGAAGAGGAGCATCGATATCGAGGAGGCCCGCCGGGTGCTGGAGAGCAACCACAACGGCCTCGAGAAGGTCAAGGAGCGGATCGTCCAGCATCTTGCCGTCATGAAGCTCAAGGAAGAGAAGCAGGGCTCGATCCTCCTCCTCACCGGCCCGCCCGGCACCGGGAAGACGAGCCTCGGTCGGAGCGTCGCGGACGCGCTGGGGAGAGAATACGTCCGGATCAGCCTCGGCGGCGTCAAGGACGAGGCGGAGATCCGGGGACACCGGCGGACCTACGTCGGGTCGCTCCCCGGCCGGATCATCCAGGGGATGAAGCGGGCGGGGGCGAAGAACCCGGTCTTCATCCTCGACGAGGTCGACAAGCTCGCCGTCTCGTATTCGGGAGATCCGGCAAGCGCCCTCCTCGAGGTCCTCGACCCCGAGCAGAACAGCACGTTCTCGGACCACTACCTGGAGGTGCCCTACGACCTCTCGGACGTGCTCTTCATCGCGACGGCGAACAGCCTCGCGACGATCCCGGCGCCGCTCCTCGACCGGATGGAGCTCATCGAGATCTCGGGCTACACGAAGAACGAGAAGTTCGCGATCGCAAAAGACCACCTCCTGCCGGAGACGCTCGAGGAGCACGGCCTGACCGCGGCTCACCTCCGGGTCGAGGACGAGGCCGTCTCGGCGATCATCGACCGCTACACCCGGGAAGCGGGTGTCCGGGCGCTCAAGAAGCAGCTTGCCCGGATCGCCCGGTATGTCTCCGCAAAAGTGGTCTCGGGGACGGTCGACCTCCCGGTCGTCGTGACGGCGGAGATGCTCCCGGAGATCCTGGGCCGTGAGACCGTCCGGCCGGACATGGCGCGGAAGGAGAACCAGCCCGGCGTCGTGACGGGGCTCGCGTGGACGCCGGTCGGCGGCGACATCCTCTTCATCGAGGGGACGTTCATGCCCGGCAAAGGGAAACTGACGCTGACCGGCCAGCTCGGCGACGTGATGAAGGAGTCGGCCCAGATATCGCTCAGCCTGATCCGCTCGAGGCTCGCGGCCACCACGACCGGGTTCGACTTCTTCGCAAGCGACGTCCATATCCACGTGCCGGCGGGGGCGACCCCGAAGGACGGGCCGTCGGCGGGCGTGACCCTCTTTACGGCCCTCGCTTCCCTGGTCACCGGGAGAACGGTCGACCCGACGGTCGCGATGACCGGCGAGGTGACCCTCTCCGGTGCCGTCCTCCCCGTAGGGGGGATCAAGGAGAAGGTCCTTGCGGCACACCGGGCCGGGATCAGGACGGTCATCCTCCCGCGGGAGAACGAGCGGGACCTCGAGGACGTTCCTGAGGACGTGCGGCGCGATCTCGCGTTCGTGACCGTGGAGACGATCGAGGACGTCCTCCGCGAGGCGCTCGGGGTAGAACTCCACGGGCCGGTCCTGCCGTATGCGGGGAAGAACCGGTGCGTGCCCATGCACGACCTCTGAAGATCATTCGGGTTCGGGCACCTCCTCTTTTACCCTGCCCCGTGCCTTTTTTTGCTCACCAGGCCCCGCCCGGGGAGCCTATTGGCCCAAAGCTGCCTGACGTGTAGACGGTCGTGACAGAAATCGTTTATAGAGGGACGTCGACCTCTCCCGCGTGGACGCCGCGACCTGTCCCCGGAGGTCGCCCGTCACCTAGAGGAAACCTCATGAATCAAACTCATATAGGAGCTATCGCCCTCACATGCTGCATCGCGTTCTTTGCCGGTGCCCTCTTCACGTGCGTGCTCGTCCATAACCCCGAACCCCCCGCCCCCACACTCCGGCAGAACATCTACGGCCTCCCGCTCTCGGAGATGTGGGCGATCGTCCAGGACCGGACCGGTGTCGAGAACTCGACGGCGGTCCTCGGGGATTTCCGGCTCGTGATCGACGGGCACGGGGCGGTCGAACAGTTAAGTTTCGAGTTCTACGGAGACGATACGGGTCTCCCCCACTGGTATCGGGTTGCGGCGAGTTCGACGGGGAGAGTGACCTGGAATTCCCTGGAGGTCGACAGAGTACCTCCCGGAGAGCATCCGCTCACCCTTTTCACGGAGATTGAGCGGATTCCCTACCGGGAGCTGGCCGGTGAGAACGGGATCCTGATCGTCGGCGTCAGTTCGCAGTCGGGAGGCCTGGGATACGATGCCAGTTATGGAGACCTCTACGCCCTGCGCCAGGGCGAGTTCATCCCCTTGAAGCATGTGGGGTTCAACACGACGGAACCCTGGTACACTATCGACGTCTCGCACGGGGTAAAGGACGGTTCCGGACTGGTAGGTACCTACTACTGCACGATCTTTACGCTCCGCGATCTCGTCAAGGCCGAGAGGGTGTACTATCCGGACGGGAGATTTTTCTGGCCCCCACCCGGTTCGCTCCCGGCAGATACCGATGAATTACCCGGATTGGGGGCCGCCTCTTGATGCCAGACGATCCGCTCCGGAGACAGGATGGTCATATGAAGCCTGACAGGGAACGCCTGATTATTGTCGGGACCCTCGCGTTCGTCGGCGTCATTCTCCTCGTCGCGACGGTCGTGTTCGGAGTTACGACCTTCGTCACCCTGATCACGGGAGTCGACGGTCTTCCACAGGAGCTGGATGTGCGGGTGGTCGGGGAAGAAGAGCTGCAGAACGCATCCGTCATTCACCTGACCGACCGGGACCTGCAGCAGCACCCGGTTCTTGCCACCGCGATCCGGGAGGCCGGCAGCGAATCCAACGTGCCGGCATCCGCGCCGGTTCCGATGACGGGAGTCGAATGCCTCGTACTCACCGAGTCCTGTGGTGTGTATACGGCGAATGCGCCGATCCTCGAGTACGACGGAGTATACTACGCCACCCGCGTTCTGATCCATTAGAATCGTGTCAAAACAGGTGCAGAATGGAAGAAGGTAAGAAACCCGGCAACCGGCTCAGAACGGCGGGGTTCGTCGTCGTGTTCGGTCTTGCCGGCATCGTTGCGGTCGTGCTCGGCTTCATGCTCGCCGATGCCCTCCTCATCTACGCGATGGAGGGTTCGGGCGGGCAGCCGATGCTCTACGTCATGGAGAGGACGGATGTGCAGCCCGAGTGGGGCATGGTCGTTCCCCTGACCGAGAAGGACTTCGCCGACCACCCGGCGCTCGACGCGGTCATCCGTGGCGATGAGCGCAACCCGTCAGGATGGGAGTGGGGTATGAGCGACCGGCGCTTCATCGGGGGAACCAACGTCTCCTACGCGGAGAGCAGGGCGCTCCAGGACACTTACGGCCCCGACCGGGAGACGTGGGTCTACCCGCACCTGGAGTACGAGGGGGCGTACTATCTGGTGGTGACGACGTGGTCGTGAAGGGGTTCTGCCATGCGATGATACCCCGGTGGCAAGGCACTTGCCCTCCGGCTGCGGGCCAATTGCCCGGGTTGCCCCGGACCAATCTGCGCGGTGTTAATTCCCGGCCTGGTGTGGCGTTTTCTCAGTTTGATTCAATTCGCCAGGCCCGACGTGTAGATACGTGCCACAGAAATCGTTTATAGAAGAACGTTGACGTATCCACCGTGGATGCTGGAATCAGTATCCCGTGATGCGCGGGGACCGCCCATCCCCGGTTGACGCCCGGATGAGGCACCCCGCATGCCCGGAGGCAATGGGAATGTGTGCTCTTCCCGTACTTGAAGGTATGCCCCTCCTGCCTTCGGGAGGAGGAAAACGAAATGAACGGAAAAATTGAAATGCGAGCATTCTCCGTGCTCCTAGCACTGCTGCTGGTGAGCGTGGTTGTGGTATCGACGGCAAGTGCGCAAACGGGTATAGATGCGATCGCTGAGGAAGAACTTGCGGATAGCGTAATCATCACTCCCGACTTCAGTTCTCAGGACATTGTCGTTTCACCATCGTTAGGGGAAGACGACCTGATAACACTGGTGTTTCCGGAATCCTGGATCAAGGATCGGAATTCAGCGGATTATTCCGATCGGGTTGAGCTTGTTGATGCACACGTGTTACTGAAAAATGAGTGTTTTGATGAAAAGACTGGATTGAGATACTTCTCTCCCGTTCAAGTAACTGAAGCCCAGAGTCTGAGTGTGTTAAGGATTCCGAAAAAAATGTTTGAACTTTCGCTTGCCATGAACGACGGGAGCATCTCATTTCCTATGAAGTATTTTACCGCGTACCCGGACATGCAGACCATGCTGAGCGAAGTGCGCGTAGCCACCCCCTCTGAGCCCGAAGTCTACTCACCTGAGAATGCACGATCCGCTTCGTATGTATCCCCACCCCTGCATGGTGAATGGGCACAATACAATGTGAACTCCCAGTACGCGGGCAGGCCGGTTCATCTTGAGGGATTGATAAAGCCCGGTTCGTTTACGAACAACGGTCATGAAGGCGCAATCTATCATGAGCGTGAGATTTATCTGGATGGTGGAGACGCGATTGAGTACATATTCTATTACGACGAGGATTATTATGGTGACAAAGTATGGCTGGGCGCAGCGATTTACGATAATAGTGACTCATTCCAGGGATGTCCGACAATTAAGTGGTTCGATGCAACCTCAAGACATTGGTACGATTACGATTTCACGATAAGTAGCGCTGGAACCTACTACATCTGGTTCAGGGATTGCACGACAGGTAGCTGGAAGGAGCATATTTACTACGACAACGACGACCCCTCCGCTTCGATCAATCGGATCTGTGGTTCCGCTGAGATCTATGCCGACGTGCCTGTTCAGTATTCATTCGAGGCGATAACGGATCGCATGATCGATGAATACGTGAGAACAAATGACGGACTAACGAAACTTCCCGGGGAGGTTTTCTCCTGGGCCGCTTACACAGGTGAAGACAGGACGTACTGCTTTATGAATGCATGGATCGCCTCGGGTAGGATCACCACATACCACGAGTGCGATAGCACCTTATAACCTATTTTTAAGAAATGAAATTGTATTGAGGTGTTAGATGCAATCGCGACGATGGATCCCCTGGGTGCTGATAATGGCCGTGTGCGTGACGGCGGGCTGTAGCATAATCCCGGCTACCCCGGAACCTTTGCCACCCGACGAGGCTTTACCGCCAGAAGAAGCACTTCCTCCCGGCCCTGAAGTTGCCGCGAAGTTCGCCGAGACGTACGACTCGCTGCAGGATTTCTCTGCGACGGTGACGACCGTATCGGATCGCGGAACGTTCTGTGAATTGGTCTGGTTTAAGAAGCCGGATCGGTTCCGCGTTAACTACCTTGAAGGACATCCCAACAACCCTGAGCACCACCCCGCGAAGGAAGGGGATCTCGTTGTTTTCGATGGCGAGACGCAGTGGCACTACGTCAATGCTACCGGAGAGGTTCTCTACGTCTCTGCCCGGATGCGCAACTATACTTTCAGTGAAGAGTACGCGACGGGAGCTTTCGACGCTCTCGGCCTGATCCGGAACCTGCTTGCTGACCATGAGTGCTCGTTATCCGGGGTGCGAACCGAGGATGGAAAGATGATTTACGTGCTTGAGGTTGCGAACACCACCCGGATAGCGGACACTCCGGATCCCCGACGGTACCCGGTCTACGCCGTGAATGCCGGGGTTGAGAAAGATTCATGGATCCTCAGGAGAGCCGACTTCTTCAACGCCAGGGGCGAGACTGTCCTGATAGTAGAGTACCACAATGTCACCTGGAACACCGGGATCCCGGAGAGCCTGTTCCAGTACAGCCCGCTGGAGGAGGCGATCGTCAAGCCGATGAGAACCGTGGCGATTACCCCTCCCTACACCGGCCCCTGAGGGGAGCTGGGTAGAAGTACATCATCCATGACGGCGACGTGGTGCTCGCTCTCTGAGGACGGGCGCGCCCCCGGTTCCCGGCCCGCAGCGGCGTTGTTCGGCTTCAAAATCGATCGGGAAGGCCCGACGTGTAGACGATTGTCACAGAAATCGTTTATAGAAGAAGGTCGACCTCTCCCGCGTGGATACCGGTATCCGGGGGCGCGGGTCCGGTCGTGCGACCCGTCAAAAATCGGGCCGGTACTACCGGATCGGGACGATTTACCGGGACTGAACGGTGAGGAATTGAGAATGAACGGAACAACCAGAACATTGACCCTCCTCCTCGCGCTGCTGCTCGCGGCCGTCCCGGCGGCGGGCGCAGATCTCGGTCCCAATCAACACCTGATCCCGGAACTGAAGGTGAACGAGTCGATCGAGACGATCGCCATATCCGGGGTGTTGAGCCTTCAGCCGGAGTGGGACGGGAGTGTGACCACCGGGATACCGTTCGGCTCGATCATGGTTCATACTGCCGACGCAAGAACACTGATCTTCGATAGCGACGGGAACCAACTGCTCTCCATCAGCGACGAACTCTCTGCAAAAGTCCCCACCCCTGCGGGTGTCGAGAAGCCCTGCACCTGGGTGCACCAGCTCCCGAACGACTCCCGGGTCTATCATCACGACAACGCGACCTTCATCTTCGGCAAGGCCGGGAACCTCATCCTGACCGTCATCAACGAGCACCCGCCGCCCGTCGAAGACCCGATCACCATCAACATCACCTCCCCGGCCGAGGGCGAGACGGTCTGGATCGACGTCGTGCCGCCCCGCGTCGCCGTCGTCGGGGAGGTCCACGCCCCCACGGGTCTGCACAACGTGGTTGTGCGGAGCGGAACCGGGGAGGTCTCGTGCGGGAACCGGCCCGAGTTCGCCTGCTCGGTCCCGGTCTCCGCCGGGGAGAACACGATCACCGTCGTGGCGGGCACCCATGGACGCCGGGCCGAGAAGGCCGTGAACGTGACCGTCCGTATCGGTCTCCCGCCGCCCCCGGCGATCGCCGTCTCGGGCAGGGTGACGGACGCCGGCGGCAACCCGGTTCCCGGTGCATTGGTGCGGTTCGAGTCGGTGTTTACGCTCGACGACGAACCCCTTGCGGGGACGAACGTGACCGGGGAGGACGGCGGCTACCTGGTGGAAGGCGTCTTCGGCTACCGGCAGACCATCACGGTCGAGAAGGAGGGCTACGCCCCCCTCCGGGAGGAGTTCCTCTTTGAGAACCCGACGAACAATCTCGACCTGGAACTGGAACCGTCGAGCCGGACGGTCCCGGGGTTCGATTCCGCGGTCGGGGTTCTCTCGCTTCTGGGGGTCTTCCTCCTCATCGGCCGGAGGGGGTGGTGAGATGACAGAGAGCGGCTCAGTAATCCCGGCGCTCCTCCTTACCGCCGCGGTCACGGCGCTGGCGGCGGGGTTTGCGGCTTTCGCGCCCGTCGCGGAGGTCACCGTAACCCCGCACGAGCAGATTGCCCCACAGGATCGGGCCCCGGTTCATATCGACTTCTTCACGGAGAAGAGGGATGCCCCGGTCGAGGGCGTGGATATCCTCCTCCTCGATCCGGCGCTACGAACTCGCGGTCTACGATACAGAGGGTATCCGGGATAGCCTGCTTTCCGGCGAACCGCTGGCGGTGCATATCGCCGGGCAGCCCTGCACGGCGGATCTCGAGGAGTCGTTGCACGGCACCGGCTCCTTCACCGGCACCCTTTCCGGGGACGGCAGGGCGCACCTGACCATCAGCGGCGACGTCCTTCGCGGCTATTTCGAGATCGGCGGCGTCGCATACTGGGTGGAGAGCACCGGACGGTACGACGCCGAATCCCCCGGGAAGGTCCTCCACTATGTCCACTCCTCCGCCGACGTAAAAGGGCTGAGCGGCTGCTATCTCACGCTCTACAACATCAGCAACGGGGATCTGGAGGATTCCGGATACCCTGCCGACTGGACGAAAGCCGACTTCCTGAGTGGCGGCCACGAGGTCGTCCCGCTCACCGATACCGATCTCGTCGACCTCCCTAAAGTGAACGAGACCCTCCGCACCGGCTTTATGGAGGTGCCGCTCTCCTACAACGAGACGATGCGCATCGTAAAGGGTTACCGGGGGAAGATCGCGGAGTATCGCGGGAACTACTACGTGATCGACTTCTTCGAGAGTTAGATTGTGGCGATCCCCTAAACCCTCTTTGCTATCGTCTCGATCGCCTCGATCAGCGTCTGCTGCTGCGGCTTGATGATCGCCACCGGGCAGTCGGCGATCTTCTCCACGATCGGCGCGAGGATGGGGGCGCAGATGATCCCGAGCGCCCCCTCTTTATCCGCCCGGACGGCGGCGATGATGCACTCTTCAAGGGAATCGGCCGCGTAGCCCCGGATGTGGTATTGCTTCCCGCCGATGGGAAGGTCGCGGTTGTCGATCTCGTCGAGCAGGAACCGGGCCGCGATCACCGCGATGAAACTCTTCTCCCGGGGTTCGAGGACGTTGACGATCCGCCGGACGGTCGAGAGGCGTGGGTCCGCCCTGCCCGACGTGAGTTTGTAGAGGGTTGCGGGCGGGATCCCCGCCCGTTCCGCGAGGTCGCGGATGCTCATATCCTGCCGGGCTAGTTCCTCCTGGAGCGCGTCGGCAAAGTCGGCTTCGAAGATCTTTCGCGAGAGCATTGTTCTACTATAGTCATATCTATGAGATAATATTTTTCCTGATTTGGTTAAGAGTTCCGCTATGGAGAACAATCCTTATCTTCCTGCATGACGACCCTCCCGCATGGACCCCTCACCCATCCGCGAGATCACGATCCTCCCCGGCCGAAACCGGCATGGCGAACCGGAGCGGTTCGATGCGATCACCATCCGGTCCGGCGACACGATATCCATCGTCGGCCCCACCGGTTCGGGGAAGAGCGCCTTCATCAACGACATCGAGGTCTTCGCCCGTAACGACACTGCCACGGGACGCACCGTCCTCGTCAACGGGGAATACCCTCCCGAAGAGTTTGTCCGCGACCCGGCGCACAAGCCCGTCGCCCTGATCACCCAGAACACCCGGTGCCTCGCTGACCTTGCGGTCGCCGAGTTCCTCTCGATGCATGTCCGGTCCCGCAGGATCGCCGACGACGGGCTTGTCGAGAGGACGATTGCCCTTGCAAACGAGTTCACGGGCGAGGAGATTCGTTCCGGCGCCCGGATGACCGCTCTCTCCGGGGGGCAGACCCGGTCGCTCCTGGTGGCGGACGCCGTCCTCATAGCGGCTGCGCCGGTCCTCCTCCTCGACGAGGTGGAGAACGCCGGGATCTTCAAGGAGCGGGTGATCGAGGTGCTCCGGGCCGGTGGGAAAGCGGTCGTCTTCGTCACGCACGATCCTCTGGTCTCCCTCCTCTCCGCCCGACGGATCGTGATGCGGGACGGGGCGGTCGAACGGGTGATCGAGCCTCTCGACCGCGAGAATGAGGCGCTCCGGGAGGCCCTCCGCCTCGACGGCATCCTCCGCCGGATGCGGGAGCAGATCCGGGCGGGCGACCTGATCACGGGACCGGTCGGGGCATGAGGCTCGCCGTCGTCGCCGGTCCGCCGTCGGCCGGGAAGACCGCCGTCGTGCGGCAGACCATCCGCTCTCTTCTGGACCGGTACCGGATCGCTTACCTGAAGATCGACGTCGTCCGGGCGTTCGAGGACGAGGAACTCGCGGCCGAGTTTTCGATCCCGGCACGGAAGGTCTGCTCCGGCGACCTCTGCCCGGACCACGCCGGGGTGATGGTGATGCGGGACGCCATCGCCTGGGCCGAGGGGGAGGGCGCCGACCTCCTCCTGGTCGAGAGCGCCGGGCTCTGCCTGCGCTGCTCTCCCTACACGACGCAGGCGCTCGGGATCGTCGTCCTTTCCGCCGTATCGGGGACGAACACGCCCCTGAAGATGGCCGCGATGCTCGCGCTCGCCGACATCGCGGTCGTGACCCGGATTGATCTCGTCTCCCAGGCCGAGAAGGAGGTCTTCCGGGAGCGGATCCGAGAGGTGAACCCGGACCTCGATATCGTGGAGACGAACGCCGTCCAGGGGACCGGGATGCGCTACCTCCTCCGGGCGATCGAGGGCTGTCCGCCGATAACCGATCCCGATACGATCGTCCTCCGGGGTGCGCCGCCGCTCGGGGTCTGCACCCTCTGCATCGGGAAGACCGAGATCGGATGGCAGAACCACTTCGGGGTCGTCCGGAGGCTCGAGGGTGCCGATTATCTCTTCCGGGGGGACTAGTCCGGTGGCGTGGAACCCACCGGGGAAGGATTGCGGGGCCTGCGGCGCTCCGACCTGCGAGGCGTTCCTCGCCCGGGTCCGGCGGGGAGAGAAAGCCCTCCCGGACTGCGTCTTCTACCCCACCGGGACCGCACCTTCCCGGTTCGAGGGCGAGGCCCGACACTCCGGTCGCGACGTCCTCGGCGGCGAGTACGACTTCATCCTCGATCCCCTGCCCGGGGAGGTCTCGGCCAGGAAGATCGTCCTCCCCTTCCGCCCGGACCTCGTGGAGAAGTGGGGGATTGCGGCCGGGGATATCGTCGTCGGGAGGCCGGCCGGCGCGGGCTGCCCGGTCCAGCATGTCCTCTCGGTCATCCGCGCAAGCCCGGTAAGCGGCCTCCTCACCTGCCTGGTCGTCGGCCCGGAGGTTTCGCGGGGCGGAGAGTTTAAGGACGTTGAGGCGTACCACATCGTCGGTTTCGAGGGGATTGCCCGGACGGTGCGGCGCGAACCGGTATTCGGGATGCGGCAGCGGTTCCTGCCCGGCTACTGCATGATGAACCTTACGCACACGGGTGTCGTGAATATGATTCTCGCACGGTCCTCGGGTCTCCATGTGCGGGTGGAGGATATCAGGTTATGAAGACGATAGCAGAGATCGACGAGAAGATCCGGAACGGTTCGGCGGTCGTCTACACCGCCGCGGAGTTCAAGCGCCTCATCCGCGAGGGTGCCGATATCACGGCCGCAGAGGTCGACGTGGTCACCACCGGGACCTCTGGCGTGATGTCGGGGACCGCGGCGATCCTCTCTGTCCCGGTCGCAGAGCCGGGGACGTTCGAGCGGGCGGAGCGGGCCTGGCTGAACGGTGTCCCCTGCATGCCCGGCCCCTGCCCGAACGAGCGTCTCGGAATCCTCGACCTGATCGTCTCGGGGACCGCACATGCCGGGGCCAGCTACGGGGGCGGCCACCTCTTCCGCGAGATCGTCGAGGGCCGCGAAATCGAGGTGGTGGTGGAGGCCGCCGACCGGTCGATCGAGGCCCGGGTGACACTCGACGACTTCTCCTACGCCCGGCTCTTCACCACCCGGAGCGCTTTTAGGAACTACACCGCCTACGTCAACACCAAACCGACCCGGATGAAGACCATCTTCTCGGTCACGGGGCTTCAGGGGCCCTGCCGGGAGGTCTCGGTCAGCGGGTGCGGCGAGATCAATCCCCTCCAGAACGATCCCGCACGGCTCGCGATCCGGGACGGGACGCCTGTCTTCCTGAACGGCTCGGCCGGTATCGTGACCGGGGAGGGGACCCGGAGCACTCCTTCGCGGCCGAACCTCACGGTCATCGCCGATATGGCCGGGATGCAGCCCCGCTACATGGGCGGGTTTGCGACCTCCGCGGGTCCCGAGTGCATCACGAGCCTCGGCGTCGCGATCCCGGTCCTCGACGACCGGCAGGTCGCGGCCCTCCGCGTCCTCGACGAGGAGATCCCGCTCCCGGTTGCCGACATCAACACCCGCACCGTCCTCGGGGCAGGGACTTACGCCGACGTCTGGCAGCGGCCTGATAGGGAGGTGGCCTACTATCCGGAGTGGTGCGAGGGGTGCTCGGCCTGTGCTGCGGCCGTAATTTGCCCGACGGGCGCGTTTACCCGCGAGACCGGGATCGACCGCGACCGCTGCCTCGGCTGCACCGCCTGCATGGCCTCCTGCCCGAACAACGCCCTCGAGGCCGGCGAGGGCTCGATCCGGGTCCGGGGACGGCGTGTCCCGATCACCCTCCGCCAGTCGGGCCGGACGCTCGCGGAAGACCTTTGCCGGGACGTAAAAGAGCGGATCCTCGATGCCCGGTTCACTTTCACCGGGGGCGGGGGGCGGTGAGGGAGAAATACCTCCTCCACTGCCCGGGGTGCGGCCGGCTGTTCCCGGACAACTACACCCTCGACTGCCCCTTGGGGTGCAACGCCCTCCTCCGAACGGTCTACGCCGAGCACCGGCTCACTCTCCGGGATCTCCCCGGGATCTTCCGCTACTCTTCGTGGCTTCCCATCGAGGGCCATCTCCGGATCGACGCCGGCCCGGTCTCTTACGCGAGTGAGGGGCTCGCCCGGGAACTCGGTCTCTCAAACCTCACCGTCACCTTCTCGGGCTACTGGCCCGAGCGGGGCGGGCGGATGGAGACCTGCTCCTTCAAGGAGCTCGAGGCGCAGCCGACGGTGCTGCGCCTCGGGGAGAAGGGCGCCGGGGTCCTCCAGATCTCCTCGGCGGGGAACACCGGCCGGGCCTTCTGCCAGGTCTCGGCCCTGACCGGGGCCCCGGTCGTGGTGGTGGTCCCGGCATCCGCCGCCGACCGGCTCTGGACGACGGTTCCGGCCCCGAACGTCTGCCTCATCACGGTGGAAGGGGACTACTCCGACTCGATCGCGTTCGGGCGGGAGGTCTGCTCGCTCCCCGGTATCGTCCCCGAGGGCGGGGCGAAGAACGTCGCCCGGCGGGACGGGATGGGGACGGTGATGCTCGATGCGGCACTTTTTGCCGGCCGGCTCCCCGACGCCTACTTCCAGGCGATCGGGAGCGGAACCGGTGGGATCGCCGCGTGGGAGGCGGCGGAGCGGCTCGTCGCCGACGGCCGATTCGGTTCCCGTCTCCCGACCCTCCACCTCTCCCAGAACCTACCCTTCGTCCCGATGGTCCGGGCCTGGGAGGCGGGGAGGCGGGAGATTGTTCCTGAGGTTGATATGCCCGACGCCGAAGCCTCGATCGTCCGGGTCTCCGCCGACGTCCTGACGAACCGCCACCCGCCCTGGGAGGTCCGCGGTGGGGTCTACGATGCGCTCGCGGCCTCGGGCGGGAGGATGTATGCGGTCGCTAACGACGACACCCGGTCTGCCGGCCGGCTCTTTGAGGCGACGGAGGAGATCGACCTCGACCCGGCTGCCGCGGTCGCGGTCGCCTCGCTCATCCGGGCGGCGGAGGAGGGATTCATCGGCCCGGATGACCACATCCTCCTGAACGTCACCGGCGGGGGCTACGCACGTGCGGCGGAAGACCTCGACCGCTACCCGGTTGAGCCTTACCTCCGGGTCCGGGCCGGTGAGGCCTTCGCAGGGGATGTGCGGGACGCCGTCCGGGGCTGGCTCGCGGAGCAGGAGGTGGTTGTCCGTGCGTGAAGGATGCGTCCTCGACCGCCTCTCCGCCCTCGGGGTCGATACCGTGGCGTCCCTCCCCTGCGACCGGACGCAGGAGTTCTGCGCCCTGATCCCGGAGCGGTTCCATGCCGTGAACCTCACCCGGGAGGAGGACGGTGTGGGGATCTCGGCCGGGCTCGCGATGGCGGGGGGGCGACCGGTGCTCCATATGCAGAGTTCGGGGCTGGGGAACTCCTTGAACGCTATCATGTCCCTCACCGTCACGTTCGGCCTCCCCCTCCCCGTCCTCGCGAGCTGGCGGGGCGTCTACCGGGAGGCGATCCCGGCCCAGGTGCCGTTCAACCGGGCGGTCCCGGACGTGCTCCGTGCGCTCGGGATCCCGCATACGATCATCCGCGACCCTTCGGATGAGGGATTGATCGATGAGGTCGTCCAGGACGCCTACGATTCCATGCGGCCGCACGTGGGGCTGATCCTCCCCTCGTTCTGGGAGGGAACGGAGGAGGCCTGCCCGGTGGAGCAGCCGCCCCCGCCCCGGGCCCGCGAGTCGGCGCTCGAGTACCGGCGAACCTTCCGGGAACCGGTGATGGCCCGGAACGACGCAATCCGGGCTATCGCCGACAGCCTGGATGGGGAAGCGGGCGTCGCGAACATCGGGGTCCCCTCAAAGGAGCTCTACGCGGCCCGCGACCGGGACCTGAACTTCTACATGCTCGGGAGTTACACCCAGGCGACGCCGATCGGGCTCGGGCTCTCGCTCGCGACGGATAGAGACGTCGTCGTCCTCGACGGCGACGGGAGCCTGCTCGGGACCGCGGTCCTCCCGGTGGTGGCGGCGGAATCCCCGTCGAACCTCACGGTCGTCTGCCTGGACAACGGGGCCTTCGGCAGCACCGGAAACCAGCCCACCCCGGCCTCCGGCCTCGTGGACATGGAGCTCCTCGCCCGTGCCGCCGGGATCCGGCGGACCTGTATGGTGCAGGACGAAGAAGAGCTCGCCGACGCATGGGAGAACCGGGTACGGGGTCCGAACTTCATCCACGTTGTGTTGAAGCCCGGGAATGCGGCGGTCCCGAATATTCCCCTCACTCCGGCGGGGATCCGGGAGCGGTTCGTGCGGGCGCTTCGAGGGTGAGGGCCCTGAGACGGTCCACGTGGAAGCGGAGCGGGTGTTCTCTCGCTGCCGGGAGCTGCCAGGTCACCACCTGTGTTGAACGTATAGGGAAGTTGGACAGAAGACGTACATGAGCGGACGTTCAGATCTTTGTTGCAATAGCGAGGCGGGTGAAGCATGCAGCGCAGGGTATCGATGGACACACTCTTAACGGGACTGCTTGCCGCGATGCTCCTTCTCTTGCTCTTCTACGACCCTATCAGGGGGCTCCATCCAGCACTCGACCCTCTCTTCATGCTCTCTGGTCAGGCTATCGGTCTCGTCTTCTCGGTGCTCATGGTATTCTGCATCGTCGGGTTGGTGCTGATGATCGGCCGGCGCCTGTACGGCTTTTGCCGTGGGGGATGACGGCAGTTATCCGGATAGAGCTTTTCTCCGCACAGGGAGATCCGTTCCGGGAGCGATCAACCTGGATGCGAGCGTCTCTCTTAATCCATTGTGGAGATCAAGGCTCTTTATTTCCGGTAACAACTCCCGGAAGTGTAGATGAACGTGACAGAAAACGTATATCCCCGAACGTCCAGGTCACTACATACATGGAACGCAACCACATCGCCCTGTTGCTGGCCGTCGGCATCGCGGCCGGCCTGTATGGGGCCGTCACCTACCAGTGGATCCTGATGCTCGTCATCGTCGCAGTGGTGGCGCTGATCCTGGTCGCGAGCGACGTCGCGGGGCGGATCGGGGCGTAGCCGGCGGCGATCGCGGCACGGCAGACCCGGTCATACCGGTCAACCTTTATCCCTCCCGCCGCCCCCTCCCGCTCATGCGCATCACCCGGGCGGCGCTCCTCCTCACCGCCTTCGCCCTCTTCCTCGCCGCCTACCTGGTGGTCCGGTTCGACGACCCGGTCCCGTCCGCCGTCCCGGTCGTCTTCCTGGTCGGGCTCGCCCTCCCCTCGTACCTTGCCCTCGTCCGCTGGCTCGGCCCCGCCCGCGGCATCGCCCTCCTCCTCCTGAGCCTCCTCCCGCTCGTCGTCGAGGCCTATGCCGTCGCGACCGGCATCCCGTATGGGGAGTTCACGTATTCGGCCGACCTCGGCTACCGGGCCTTCGGTCTCGTCCCCTGGACGGTCGCATTCGCCTACCTCCCGATGCTCCTCGGCGCCGTCACCCTCGCCGCGGCCGCCGCCGGGACCTCCTGGAGCCGGCTGGTCCCGGCCGGGGTCCTCGTCCTCCTCCTCGTCGACCTCGTCGTCGACCCGGCGGTCGTCCACGCCGGCCTCTGGGTCTGGCTCGCGGGGGGCGCATACTACGGCGTCCCGGCCTCGAACTTCGCGGGCTGGGTCCTGACCGGAACGGCCTACATCGCCCTCTTCCGGCTCGTCGCGGGTGCCCGGCCGATCCCGGGGACGGTGGCGGCGAGCCTCCTCCTTGTCCTCGCCTTCTGGACCGGCTACCTCGCCCGGAACGGCCTTGCGGTACCGGCCCTCCTCGGGGCCGCGCTCGCCCTTGCGACCCTGCCGGTCATCCTCAGGGACGGGTCGCCGCGCTGACCACCCGTTCCGTGCCCCCGATACCAAGGTTTATATTCCATATGCTTCTTCCTGCACCCGTTTTCTCATTCCGGCAGGAGGAATCTATGCGAGCTGTAATTGTTGGGGCCGGGTTCGGGGGTCTCTCCGTCGCCGCCCTTCTTGCGAAGGGCGGCTTCGACGTCACGGTCGTCGAGAAGAACGAGCGGCCCGGGGGCCGGGCGAGCATCCACCGCGACGGGGGGTTCACGTTCGACATGGGGCCGTCGTGGTACCTGATGCCCGACGTATACGACCGGTTCTTCGCGGAGTTCGGGAGGAGCCCGGGAGACTACTTCCCGCTCGCGAGACTCGACCCGTCATACCGGGTCTTCTTCGGGACCGACCGGGTCGCGGACGTCTCGGCCGATCTCGAGAAGAACTACGATCTCTTCGAGTCGTTCGAACCCGGAGGAGCCGGGAAACTCCGGGGTTACCTCGCCGGGGCGGAGGAGACCTACCGGACAACGATGGACGACCTCCTCTACCGGGACTACCGGAGCATCCTCGACTTCTTCGACCGGCGGCTCCTCTCCCGGGGAAGGAAACTCCATCCCTTCGAGAACCTGGAGTCCTTCGTCAAGAAGCGCTTCGCAAGCGACGAAGCCCGTAAAATCGTCCAGTATTCCATCGGTTTCCTCGGCGGGTCGCCGGAAAACACCCCCTCGTTCTACCACATCATGACGCATATCGACATGAACATGGGCGTGTGGTATCCGGAAGGGGGCATGCGGGCGGTGGTCGAGGCTCTGGTCTCGCTCGGCCGGGAGTTCGGGGTCGAGTACCGCTACAACGAACCGGCGACCGCCATCGACGTGGAAAGGGGGCTCGCACGCCGGGTCGTCACCCCTCTCGGTGCGCACGAGACCGATATCGTCGTGGTGAACGCGGACTACCCGTTCACGGAACTCTCCCTCCTCCCCGAAGGCTCCCGGTCATACTCCGCCTCCTACTGGAAAAAGAAGGTCCTCGCCCCGTCCACGTTCGTCGCCTATCTCGGCGTAGACCGGGTGGTCGAGGGGCTCGCGCACCATAACGTCTTCCTCGAGCCCGACTGGGAGGAGGGGTTTGAGACGATCTTCGACCCCAAGAAAGCCGCCTGGCCGGAGAATCCTTCATTCTACGTCAACGTCCCCTCGCGGACGGATACGACCGCCGCCCCGAGCGGCACCGATACGCTCTTCGTCCTCGCGCCCCTCGCCCCCGGCATCGAGGATACACCGGAACTCCGCGAGCGGTTCTACGACCTCCTCATGAGCCGGATGGAGGAGATCCTCGGCGAGAATATCCGTGACTCGGTCGTGTCCCGGCGAATCTTCGCGCTCTCGGACTTTTCGAACCGTTACAACGCCTACCGGGGCACGGCGCTCGGTCTCTCCCACACCCTCCGGCAGACGGCGCTCTGGCGCCCCGCACACCAGAGCAAGCGTGTCAGGAACCTCTACTACACCGGCCAGTATACCCACCCGGGGATCGGGGTGCCGATGACCCTGATATCCTCCCAGATCGTCGCCCGCGAGTTGACCGACCGTTACCGCCGGTGAGGTGCCCCTTGATCGACCGGACCATCTACAATATCTTCAGGCGGGGGAGCAGGACCTACTTCTACTCGACCCTCTTCTTCCCGCCGGCGGTGCGGGAGGATGTCTTTTCGCTCTACAGCTTCGTCCGCACCGCCGACGACTACGTGGACGCCGTGCCGCAGGAGATCGAGGAGTTCTACGCTTTCGCCGACCGCTACGCCGCGGCCGAGGCCGGGGAGGCGACGGGAGACGTGGTGGTCGAGTCGTTCGTCGACCTTGCAGGGCGCAAAGGCTTTGATCCGGCATGGACAACGGCATTTCTCCGCTCCATGGAGAGCGACATCATCGTCGGCTCTTACCGGACGATCCGGGACCTCGAGGGCTATCTCTACGGTTCGTCCGAGGTGATCGGGCTGATGATGGCCCGGATCCTCGACCTCCCACCGGAGTCGTACGCTGCGGCGCAGAACCTCGGCCGGGCGATGCAGTACGTCAACTTCATCCGCGACATCGCAGAAGACCTCGCTCTCGGCCGGACCTACTTTCCTCTCGAAGAGATGGAGGCGTTCGGGCTTGATGACCTCTCGGCGGCCGCGGCTTCCCGTGACCCCGGGGGATTTGCAGCATTTCTCCGGTTCCAGCTCCGGCGCTACCGGGAGTGGCAGGAGGCGGCGGAAGCCGGGTTCGGGCACATCCCCCGGCGCTACCGGATCCCGATCCGGACGGCGTCGGATATGTACCGCTGGACGGCCCGGACGATCGAGCGCGACCCGGCCGTCGTCCACCGGCGGAAGGTGAAGCCGTCGGTGATCCGGATCGTCTCCGGCGCCGCAACAAATACCCTGAAGGCGTGACGGCCCATGCCTCCCCGGCTCCTCTCGCTTGCCTGGCGGGTCTCGCGGTTCCGGTTCTGGATCTACACCGGCGGAACCTACGTGGTGGGCTACGCCCTCGGGATGGACTCCTGGACGGCCTTCTTCGACCCCGCGTACGTCCTCTTCCTGCTCTACTTCTTCTTCCCGGCAAACCTCTTCATCTACGGGGTGAACGACTGGTGGGACCAGGACACCGACCGGTTCAATCCAAAAAAAGACGTGAAGGAGTACCGCATCAGTGATGCGGACGGCCGGAGCCTGCTCCTCCTCCTCGCTCTTGCGGGCGCCGTCAGCCTCGCGCTCCTTTTCGTGCTCGACACTGTCGGGCGGGCGCTTCTCCTCGCGTTCCTCTTCCTCTCCTACTTCTACAGCGCTCCACCGCTCCGGTTCAAGGAGGTCCCGGTCCTTGACTTCTCCTCGAACATGCTCTACGTCGTCCCGGGAATCCTGGGCTACTACCTCGCGAGCGGCGCCCTCCCGCCGCTGGCTCTCGTCATCGCCGGCTACCTTCACATCTCCGCAATGCACCTCTTCTCCGCTATCCCCGATATCGGATGGGATGCGGCCGCGGGGATGACGACGACGGCCGTCGTCCTCGGGAGGCGACGCTCGCTCCTCCTCTGCCTCGTCTTCTGGTCGGGGCTTGCCGCCCTCGTCATCTGGCTCGCCGGTTTTGCTCCACTCAGCCTGCTCGTCCTGATTTACCCGGCCGTCCCTCTCGCCCTCCTCCTCCGGGAGAGCCTCTCCATCGACCGGGTCTACTGGTATCTGCCTTTCGTCAACACCGGCCTCGGGGGGCTGGTCTTTCTTCTCGCGACCCTCCGGACGGTGGCGGGGTAGGGAGGATGGCCTTTCGCACGGTTCCCGGCTCCGGCTTGCAGGCGCCACAATGATGCTGGGAATCGATAAGGGGTGCCTGATGCGTAGACGGGTGCCACAGAAAAGGTTTATAACTGAACGTCGATACCTCACCCATAGGTACCGGTATCCGGGCATGCACAGTCCATCCCCCGGTTCGGCACTCGAAGCGAGGCCTGTATGAAGGTTGACTTTGTTTTCAAGGCGTTCACTGCCATCTTTGCCATGATTGTCATCCTGTTCCTCCTTTCCGCGTTTACCGAGACCGTTCTGCCGGGCAACTTCTACCGGATCTCGATCACCGATCTACCCGGTCCTGCCGTGAACGGCACCACCACGGTCATGGTCCCGCTCCCGGCGAATGCAACGGGTGAACCGGTGATCCCGGAGGGGGCATTCTCCGGCGACCGGGTCGTCGGGTGGCAGGCAGAGATCCGGGAGACGCCGTACGGGAAGATGCTCGCGTTCACGACGACGGGAGAGTATGCGCCCGATATATCCGTATCGTTTGAGGTGGTGCAGACTGAAGATGAACTGCAGCGGTTGCCCCTGCACCAGCGGCCTACCAACCTGACCGCATGGGAGATGAAGAGGGAGCCGCGGCTGCTCGTGCCCGTGCTTGCGACACCCGATAACATGAGCGTCGCTGAGTTTAGCCGGGTTTCGAGCGGGACCTACACCTCGGTTGTATTCCTCGATGGCTTCGTCCCGTCGCCGGAGGATGCAGCGGTGGTCACGTTCAGCCTCGACTACCGGGGAGTGGGGGGCACGAAACGCTTGATGAGAGAGAATACCTGGACGACAATGGTGAATACGGCCGTTGTGAGCACTGAGTCCGGCTTCGTCCCGGTTCCGGCCGATTACCGGGTTATCGCAGGAGGTATCGGGTTCCTATGAGGATCAGGGCTGTACGTCTCTACGGGATTACGGTGACGGCTCTTGCCGCTGTTGGGGGGATTCTTGACGACCTGTTACGGAAACCCGTTGCCGTGATCGTGTGCGGAGGAGAGAAGGCCTATGATACAGGGTAAGCGCGGTCTGCGGAGGATGCTCCGATGAAGAGGAGATCGTTAACATGGCTCTTTTTCTCTCTTTCGGCGGCGCTGCTCGCGGCCCTGCTCCTCCTCCACGCACCGGGCGCGGGCGCTGTGCAGGACCCGGTAGAGGTGTCCGCCCCGGCAAAAGAGCCCGGGAGGGCCGGGAACCTGACCGTCATCCCGGCAACCGGGGATTCGAAACTCCCGCAGGCCGTCCCGATCCCCTCGTCGTGGAGGGATATCGAACCGGAGAGATGCGAACCGACTGAAGAAGATTGGGCTTTCGTCAGAGATGCCGCAACGGATCTATCGGAAGAAGAGAAGACCCGGTTTGTTACGGAGATCAGAAAGATATTCGCCGGGGAATCGGCACTTCCCCGGGAGGAGCAGGATGTTCTGAAGAGGAGACTCGGGTACTACCTGGTTGAGGCAACCGGGGGAGCCGGGACGCCTCCATAGCTGCAGTCGGTGTTCGGGTCGCTCTCGCTCCCGTCCTACAGCATCACCGTCGCGATCAGCGGAATCGTAACGAGCGACCCGATCGTCGAGACGAAGACGATCTGCGACGCGAGCCGGGAGTCGGCGCCGTACTGCTCCGCGAAGATGACGGTGTTTGCGGCGGCGGGCATCGCGGCCATCGTGATCATGATCCCGTTGATGTAGGTGTCGGCAAAGACCGGGGCGAGGAGGTAGCAGTAGGCCGCCGGGACGGCGAGGAGGAGGACGGCGCTCGCGGCCCAGATCCGCCAGTTCCCGACCATCTCCCGGGCCGGGAACGTCGCGAGCATCGCCCCGACGATGATCATGGCGAGCGGCGTCGTCACCCCCCCGAGGAGTTCGATTGAGTCGATGAAGGGGGAGGGGATCTCCACCGAGCCGAGGAAGAGGGCGAGCCCGACGACGGAGGCCGCGATCCCGGGGTTTAAGAGGAGTTTTGGATCGAACCCCTTCCCCCTTCCTTCGGTCAGCATCGCGATCCCGACCGAGAAGACCAGGACGTTGAAGAAGAGGTTGAAGATCGCGACGTAAAAGAGCGACTCCTCTCCAAAAAGCGTCAGGGCGACCGGGAACCCCATGAACCCGACGTTGCCGAAGACGATCGCGAACTGGAGGACGCCTTCCTCCGCGGCCGGGACCCGCATGGCCTTCGAGACCGCCCAGGCGAGGGCGAACGAGAAGACGTAGAGCATCCCGGTCGCGAGGACCAGAGTCTCGGCCCCGGCGAGGCGCTCGGGGGTGAAGGGCACCTGCATCGAGGCGACGATCAGCGCCGGGATGGTGATGTTGATGAGGAGCCCCGAGAGCCCCCGGGTGGCCCGGGGGTCGACGATCTTTGCGGAGACGGCGACATAGCCCGCGGCGATCAGGAGGACCAGGATGAAGATCTGGTCTGCAACTATCAGGAAATCCATGATCGCGCCGTTCATGAGGGCTCCGCTCCGTCCGGTTCATCAAGGTGAGTGCCGGTACCCCTTTACGGTTCTGCTCGGGGGGTATGGGGTGCAGTGAGCGAGCGGGAGCCTGCCCGGGTTTTAGAGCGGGGTTTTTCGGGATCGCGGCGTGTTCCTCGCACAGAGGGCGCCTCGCCCGCGTAGAGGGGAGGGGTGTGGCTGTCCGGGACTGTGGGTGTCGGCGGGTCCTGTCTCCAGGGGCGGGGATTATTGTCCTGCCATAAGAAGGTTTATGATGTGTTCGGTTCCAGCCGAACGATGCCTGCTGATTTTATATGTTTTAATGACCTCAAAATGCGTAAGGTGCCGCATGCGGTACCCGTTTGTGTGCGGGGGTCGCCCATCCCCGGTTGACGCCCCGGATGACGCGCCCCGCAAGCCCGGAGGCAAAGGGAACGTAAGCGTTCTGCGTGCTTAAATATGTGCCTTTTCTGCCTCCGGAAAACTACAGGAGGAAAGTAAATGAACGGAAAAACCGGATTGCAGGCATTTCCCATGCTCCTGGCGCTGCTGCTGGTGAGCGTGGTTATGGTGCCCGCAAGCGCATACTATTATTGTTGTGCAGAATGGGTGAACAACTATCCCCCACCATCCGACTTGGAGCACAATGATGAAAACGCACAGGGGTTTTACTACCAGCTCGGTGGTGACTCATCCTGGTGGGGAGACTTTATCTATGGCGATGGTCAGGCCCTGGAAAGACACTGGAAAGATCCCAGTAAGTCCGGAAACGGTATAGACTATATTTACACAGATGATACACATTTTGCGTTCTTTTCGGGCCATGGTGCCCCAGAAGGATTTGCATTTTCCTCCTCCCAAGACGATACCTTCCTGAGTTACAGTGATGCTCTCTGGGGAAACACGCAGATGGACTGGATTACCATTGATGCCTGCACTGTTCTGCGCGAGAATAGCCATACAAATTGGTACAATGCATTTGGCGGCCTACACTCGATGACCGGGTTCCATACTGAATGTCACGATGTCTCGGACAGAGGCTCTAACTTCGTACACCGGATGGTCGGTACGTGGACCACCCAACCGATCATCACGGCATGGTTCATTGCAGCGAAGGATACAGAGCCTTCGACCACGTATGCGGCAGCCCTTGCCCGAGAAGGCTGCTGGTCCGATTATGTCTACGGGCACGGGAGCCAGGGGACACCCGGAACGTCGTTCCTGTACGGTACGTACCAGTGTTGAGGTGATCACATGAACATGAAACTAATTGGAGTTAGTGCCGGTGTCCTGGCGCTTCTTGGAGTCATCTGCGTTGTCAGCATACCCGTGTTTTTCAGCGACAGTCATACACCTGACTGTGGTCAATCCAACCAGATAGGTGGCGTGAAATCGGCGGGTGCTGCAAACCTCACCTACACCGCCTCTGTTCCGTTCCCGCCGACGCCTGCGGAGGTTATCCTGTATCGGGTGCTGGAGCCGGAGATCACGACGGAACTTGTCTCATCGATGGCGGAGAAGATAGGCCTGAAGGGAACGGTGCGCGAATCGTACGACCAGATGCTGCTCTCCGATGAACCCCACTCGTTGGAGGTTCATATGAAGTCGGGGAGAGTCGCTCTGATTGATATCCCCCGTTGGATGAACCCGAACGACAAAGACCTGCCGGAAAGCCTTCCTTCGGACGATGAGGCGATCCAGATCGCAACACAGTACCTGGAGGAGACCGGGCTGATGCCCCCCGATGCAATCCTGTGTGGCGTTGCCCACCCCCAAATCGTTGAGTATAACGAGGATGGTGAGGTGATCGGTATCGCCTTTGAAGACGTCCAGGTCTCTTACTCCCGCACAATCGACGGTCGGCCGGTTGTGGGTTCGAAATTGACGGCTGAGATCGGCGGCGGCGGGGATATCCTGAATGTTTACAAACTCTGGAGAGACTATGCCCCGGAGAAGGAGATAGCAGTCATAACGCCACAGGAAGCTTTTGAAGAATTGAAGGCGACTGGGCTGGCGGTCGACGGAAAAGGCCCGACCGCGGTTATCACCGGGATCGAACTTGGGTATTATGAAGCACCGGCGATGGATGAGCCTACCTACCTCGTCCCGGTCTACATCTTCAGGGGCGAGGTGCGGGATGAGACCGGGGGAACCGCATTCGTCAGATACATCCCCGCGTCCCCCGACCTTGGGGAGGGTATCCCGGCGGTAAAGTGACCGCCCCAGGTTCCTCTTCTTTTTCGGAGCGAAATTCTATGAAGAAGATTCTGTACCTCGTCATCACCTGTGCCGCCGCGGGCATGCTGGTCCTGGTTGGAATACATATACTCCCGAACCCGGATCTGCAAGGGCCGGGTGAGATACCGACGGAGGTTCCGGAGAACCGAACACCCCGCCCGACAGGCGTTCCCCGGGAGAATACATCATTTATCGAGATTCATCATGCAGGAGACCCGGGCGTTATCCTCTATCCAGGAGATCCCGGGTATCCTGCCATCGAAGCAGAGTGCCGCGAGCAGATCCGGAGCACCTGTGGTCAGTATAAGATGGGGTTCTCGCGGGTTGAGCTGGACGCCATGAAACAAAACGACACCTATGTCGCGATGCATCTCCCTGCTCCCACGAGATTCGAGACGGGTTATATCGTCGATGGGTCGCCGAAGGAGATCCTTGCAGACGAAGCGGTCTTCTTTCTGGATTTCGAGGACTGGCCGGAGAACATAATCATCATGCGACTGGGAGATGTTTGCGGGGTCTGGGACGCTTCGCGCGACCGGGAAAAACTTCGGGTTCTGGCTGATCCGTTTTTGGTCGGTCGGGCCGCGTCCTGACAGGCGTAGACGGTCAGTGGTATATATTTGCATTTCGTCTGTTCAAAACAGACCCGTCCAATCGGCAGAATACGATCAACGCCTCCGCGCCGGCAACCGGGATGTATGAGGGGAATAGTTTTCGGCGGTCTTTGCCGGGAACAACTGCGACGGTGCCCGGTTCCGTGGGGGGAGGTTCGACGAGCGTGGCAGGGCCGTGACCATTATCCCGGCGCCCGACGGCGGGTCCTGTCTCCAGGGGCAGGAATTATTGTCCTGCCATAAGAAGGTTTATGATGTGTTCGGTTCCAGCCGAACGATGACTGCTGATTTTATATGTTCTAACGACCCAGAATCGCATCGAGTGCCGCATGCGGTACCCGCTTGTGTGCGGGGGCACCCATCCCCGGTTGACGCCCCGAATGACACGCCCCGCAAGCCCGGAGGCAATGGAAGTGTATGCACTTCCTGCACTTGAAGGTATGCTCTTCCCGCCTCCGGGGAAAAACCGGAGGAAAAACAGATGAACGGAAAAATTGGACTGCGGGCATTCTCCACACTCCTGGCGATAATGCTGGTGAGTGTGGTGATGGTGCCGGCGATGGCAATGGATGCCGGGGCACTCGATATTGAGAAGCTGGACATCGTGGATCCTGCAACACTTCAGGAACGATCTCCCTCGTTCATCAGCGAACTCCGAAGCAAAGGATGTTCCGAAGAAGAGATTGCCGAGGCAATCCGTAGCCTGCCGCGAGTTTCATACCTTGACGGATGGACAGAGGCTGATGACGAACGGGTATCGCCCCTTTTGCAACAGGCAAGGGATGAGGTGAACTATTCGATGTACGGCGAGATAGATCCTCTGACAGAGGATGGCGTTTCGGCAGTAAAGATGTGTTCTTCAGGCATCTGGCTGTTTGACACAGTTTTTCAGGGTGTTAATGGATGGGTACATCCCGGACTGATGGAATGCTCCTCGGATGGCACCAGACGCCAGTTTCTTACGACCCATCTTGGAAAAAAGATCGGTACGACCGCTAACTGGATCGAGATAGGTATAGAGTCAGTCTGCGATGATCCGAATCCGGCTCGCTACCATGTTTTCACCTATGATAACAACAACATATCACGACCGATGGTTGTGCATAGTAACCTTACCAACGGCGACAGGGATTACAATTTCGAGATCTACGTAAGTGACGTGCAGTACCCGGAGGGCTATCCCTATATGATCTTATGGGAAGGACAGGTCGTCCGGGTCGGTCACGTTCCGTTTGCGGAAGGCGATCTGAACGAGGTACACGAATACGTCAGAAACGATCCCGGATCATTCTCCGATGTATCAACCTCCTATGTGTGTGATTCCTACGTCTATTACGACGGATATGGTGTATGGTGGAACGAGCAGCTGGATGCACAGTTAGCACACCCGACACAGCTCCATGCAGATACGCAGGAAGGTGTTTATGGCGATTTCTACAGACCATGGTGGTCGAATGCATACAGAATCGACACGTGGATCGCGTGAACAAAGAAGAATAGGGTTGATGGTAATCATCTCAGTCCTCCTTTTTTGTTGTACGGGTTGCGTTGAAGAGCAACCGGTGAATCAATCGAAATATATCAATATTTCACTTACAGAACCCATCTCTCAAGCAGATGCGGTCATCGTTGCCCTTTCCTATCCGGGAGTTGCTAAAACAATTGAGAATGATTCGTTCCGGATCACCGTCGGAAAGCTCACCGTCTCTGACGTACGTGAGGGAAGGCTTAAAGAACACCATATGGTCTACATCGATCGCTTCAATAGCACTACGCACGAACCGCTCGAAGGTTTACAGGTTATTGTGACCTACGACGGGGACGTTTACAAAATCTGGCGGTCGTTCCCTCCAGTTAATTCTTCAATTGCTGCAGAGTGAACAGCCTCTGCAGGACCTGGTATAGATGCCAGCCCCGGAGCCCACCCCGGCAAAAGAGCCCGGGCGGGCCGGGAACCTGACTGTCATCCGGGCAACCGGGGATTCGAAACCCCCGCAGGCCGTCCCGATCCTCTCGTCGTGGAGGGATATCGGACCGGAGATATGTGAGCCGACCGAAGAAGATTGGGCTTTTGTCAAAGATGCCGCAACGGATCTGTCGGAAGAAGAGAAGACCCGGTTTGTTACAGAGGTCAGAAAGATACCTGCGGGGAATCGACACTGCCCCCGGAGGAGCAGGTCGATCTGGAGAGGGGACTTGGGTACTACCTGATTAAGGCAACCGAGGGAGTAGAGACAGCCCTTTAACTGCTGAACGATCCAGCCGTATCTGTAGTATTACTATGCCGGCGATCAGGTCCTGGCGTACCGATCGGCAGATCCCCCTTCCTGTGTGTTCCCGGGGTTATCGAGTTCTTCGTAGTTAAACCAGGGATGGTCGGTGATCGGGTTGCGTCCCCTCCTGCCCTACAGTAGCACCGTCGTCATCAGCGGAACCGTAACAGACGACCCGTTCGTCGAGACAAAGACGATCTGAGAGGTATGCCGGGCGTCGGCAAAGACCCGGGTGAGGAGGGGGGCGACACTTGCCGCGCAGATCCGCCAGTTGTCGACCATCTCCCACGCCAGGAATGTTACGTGCATCGTCCCGACGATGATCATCGCAAATGGTGTGGTTACCCGGCTGAGGGGGTCGACCGCATCGATGGATGGGGCTCGTGCTCTCCACCGAGCCGACGGAGGCGCGATCCCGATCGAAAAACGGGGAGGTTGAAGGTGGCGACGTAGAAGGGGAAGTCGTCGCCGAAGAGCGGCTGTGCGGACAGGAAAGAAACTACGCCGGTATAGGGGCGGTTCTCCGCCGGCACCGCAACGCGATGTACCAGAGCACAAATGTCACGCCGAGGAGCGCCTCGCCCGCGTAGAGGAGGAGGGGTTCCCTGACGACGCTCCCCCCCTGGACGACAAAACCGCGGAGATACGAGGTCACGCAGAGCACCCCGGCAGTCATGGCAACCAGGGATGTGCCGAGGAGGAAGATGATCCGGTGGTCTCTCCCGGGATGAAGGATCCGCCGCCCCTTCTCCGTCAGGGTGTAGTCCCGCCATTTCCGGGCGTTCTCGTGGGCCACGAGATCCGCATCGGCCAGAACGGCAAGGTGTTCGTGGACAGTCGACTTTGCAAGACCGAGCCCGTCGGCGAGCTCGCTCATCGCCATGGGCCGGATATCGAGCGCTTTGAGGATAGCGACCCGGACGTCGGAGGATAGTGCAGCGATATCGCCCCGGTCGAGCGTGACTTCTTCCATGATTTGAAATCTCTCCGATATGGGTCTGGTCCGAAACAATCAGGTACTCCCCTGCCGGGAGAGAAAAGCGTTCCGGAACTGTCCCGGTACTGCCGAAAAAGAGGATGCGCCGATCTCCGTCATTCCGCCCGGAGGGTCGGGGGTGGGACCGGTTCCGGTGCACCTATCCCTACTACGACGAACGTTGCCGATCCCCCCGGGAGGCGGTCCCTGTTGAGGTTGGGGTCCGGGGTAGAGCCGGGGTCGATCTCTTCTTTCCAGGAGGTGTTGGAACCCGGTATGGTGACGGTCGCCCGCCGGAAGTCGAAGTCGATCGGTGTGCCGTTCGGGGTCGTGAGGGTGTACGGGGCGGCAAGACCGATCGTCAGGGAGAGGACCTCCTCCGGGCCGGGCTGCGGGAGGTCCGCCATCACCCGCACCTCGCGCCACTCCCCGGCGGCGAGGTCGTCGACGGGCAGCGAGGTCGAGGCGCCGGGGAGGACATCCCCCTCCGGCGACCCGGTGGTGGTGTTCAGGCTCGCGGTTTCCGTCGTCACGGCAAGATCGGCCCGGGCGCAGTCTTCGCCCGCGAGGTTCCGGATGAAGAAGTCGAGGCTGATCCTGTCGCTCTCGATTGCGATATCGGGAGTGTACCGGATATCCTCCGGGCGGGCCGGGTCGAGGCTGTAGCGATCCCCGAGGGAGATTGTCCGGTTCCAGGCGGTGGCGTTCTCGAGATGCCAGGTCTCGTTATCGGCGTCGTAGGTGATGATCGGGCTCTCACAGGGATCGGGATACTCGAACCCCGGCCCGAACGGCAGTATCCAGTTCACCCGCTTGAGCGGTTCCTGCACATGCTGCTGTCCCGGGGGAAAGGCGGTGAGTATGGCGAGGTTTACCGCAGCAAGGATGAGAACGGCGCCGATACCGAGCCATATCCATGTCTTTGAGTGCATTGTATCACATTAGGAAAAGAGGTGATTTAGAGGTATGGACTCACCATCAGCACTTCTCCGGTCTGTGCGTCGATAACGACAAGCCCTCCCTGGAGAACGTGGTCCTCCGGCTCGCCACTCATCGTGATCACCCATGTCAGCGTCTGTACGTCCGGTCGGGTGTACTCGACGGAGAGGTCGGCCGTTGCACCGGTCACCCGGATTCCCGGGAACTGCCCGGCTACGATCTTCAGCGCCTCGTCCCGGGAAAGTTTTGGCTCAAGCGAACATTTGATCTCCCGCTGGATCCCGATGTACGAGACGATCTCGCCGGTGCTCGGGTTAAGGTTCACGACGACCGTGTTCGGCGTGAGGACACCGCTGATCTCTTCTCGCCAGATGTACGAGTACTCGCTGCCCGCATCACCGTGAGAAACCAGGTCCGATCTGGTAAGCTGCATACTCTTCTTCGCAAAGCCGCTGTACTTCTCTTCGGCGTAGGCCCTTGCCGTTACTTCGGCTGCGGCCCGATCCAGCCGGACATCGCGGCAATCCTTCCGTGCGGAGTCGAACGTGGCACGTTCGATCACCCCGGTCCGGGCGTTGGCGTAAACCTGTCCGTCTCCGGTACCAAAGACATAGTACTCTCCCAGATTCAGGCGTTCAGTCTTCTGGTACTGGACGGTTGCGTCGGGTGCGTTAAGAAAGTCCTGTGCTTTTTCTTTTGCGGTATCCACCCCGATCGGGGCGTTGGCATCAGTTGCCGACACGATCGAGACCGCGACGACGAGGCATAGCATTGCAACAATGTATATCCGTTTCATGATTGAATCACCTCATTAATAGACTCCGTAGCGAGCGGGAGTGAGATAACTGTTGTAACTGCCGGAGATCTCGTAGGTGTCCACTCCATGGTAACCGAACGGCCAGTGCAAGTAGCAGTCGTCCTTTGCATTGCTTGCGGCGCTTGCAACGGTCTCCCCGTTTCGCAACCGGTCCCAGAAGCTCCCGGACCAGCACTTTCCGTTTTCGACCTCGACCTCGCCGTCGAACCCCAGGCAGATGTCTGCGCCTTTGTTCATGGTCTGCTGGAGAAGATCTCCGTTGTAAGGGTTGTAGTGGGACGTATGGCAGGCGAGGTAGACCGCGAGCAGGACATCCCTGATGTCGGTCCCGTAGTCAGTTATGTAGTACCGGTCGTTTCCCGGGTAGTGGCCGTCGGTGTCGGCAAGTATCCAGGATTTCGAGGAGAACTTTATCCCACCGCCTTTATGCGAGTCGTCGTAGTAGAGGCCGTGGCCGTTGAAGAAGAACACCGCATCCGACCTGAACTGACCGTAAGCCGTCGATGCGTGTGCATTCGTGGACGACGAGCTGGAGTAGTACATCGCTGCCTGATCCACCCGTGCGTCGTAGGCCGTCGGCGTCGTATCCGAACAGTCATAGTTGTGCGCGGGTGGTGCGGCGCTGGCGACAGCAGGCAGAGCCGCGAGCAGGAAGAGTGCTGCCAGCATGTAGATCCATGGTTTCATAAGTATCCCTCAAGGAGCGCCCGGGCATTCCTGCACCCGGAACTAAACCCGAATTCGAGGGGGAATCTTATAAAGCCCGCTGTCGTCGTTCGGTTCTGGCCGAATAAACCTTAAACTTTGCGATCCGGTCCCGGATGGTGAGGGCGATCCGATCCCGTGGCGGTGGTGCTGCCGTCGACGTGCAGCACGGCTCACGGAAAGCCTGGTTTTGCACGTATAGTCCCTTACGAAGCGGACTCGTCCGGAATACACCCGCTGGGTAGGTAGCCAATCTGTGGATGGTCATCCTATAGAAACATTTTTGTATTGTTCGGAAAAATCCGACGGATTGCTGCGGGTTTTATATGTTCTAATGACCTAAAAGCGTACCGGGTGCCGCGTGCGGTGCCCGAGTGTGCGCGGGGGTCCCTCCATCCACGGTTGACGCCCAGATGATAGAGCCCCGCATGCCCGGAGGCAAAGGGAATGTACGCATTCCGTGTACTTAAAATGTGTGCCTCTTCTGCCTCCTGGAAGGAATCGAGGAGAACAATCATGAATGAACTACGCAGGATTGGAAGAATATCCATCCTCTTGGGAGTGCTGCTTTGTGTAGCACTTATATCGACAGCGAGCGCAGGGGAGGTTACTCTTGAGCGTTCATTTCTGCAAGATGAGGCGGCGCTTGATCATTACGCGCACCTATCCCCCGATGAGCAAACGATAGTGCTCAAAGCGTTAGAGGAGACATACTCAGAGAGCAAATTTGAGGAGACCACCGCAGAACTGAAGAAGATCTGGGATGGAACGTCAGCGCTGGAAGAGACAGAAAAGCGGGAACTACTGGCATCGGTAATCGCCAGTGTGTTTACCTACTATTGTCCGGACACTTCTCGTCAGATAAGCCCCATGTGGGGTGGTGCAATTGGTGAGAATCCTGACGGGGTTCACAATGCCCTTGCTGGGATTGCCGGGCAAAAGAGGGGCTGGGGATATTCACAGACAAAAATATTGGATGCAAACTCGAGAGACCCAGATACCTGGGGTCTTGAGCAGATGGTCGAGCACTATCTGGACGGTGCCCCATTCTTCAGCAACGCCCCGGATAAATGCAGTTATTACGCAAATGAAGCGAGGACCCAGATGAGGTCGAACCCCTATAGTGAGTCTGCCTGGCGGTGCCTATCCTGGTCGATGCATTATATGAGCGATCTGTCCATGCCGTGGCATACTCAGGGTGTAGCCGATCCGGCACAGCTGGCGACGCATACCCTTTATGAGGGATACGTGCAGGAAAAGTTCACCGATCCTGAGTATGGGTTTAAAGCGGCTCTTGTGTCGGCCCCTAATACCTGGGTCGTAATATCTGACCCCGCTTCGAGTGCGCGATCTCTAGCATCCTACTCTTCAGCAAGGTATTCTGGACTTCAATTGAAGATTGTGACTATTCCTTTTGGGTGGGGAGAAGATGACTGGGTCAAGTCGACAACCAAAGATCTCTTGAAAGAGGGTCTCAAGTATAACATGGGTCTCGTCGAGTACGCGACACACTAACCAAAACCTTTTTTGGTGAAATGATGAACGAGCAACGTAAGAAAATCCGGAAAGCTATACTGATCGGGCTCGCCGCGGTCTGCATCCTCGCCCTGATGATCTTCCTCATCTTCCTTGCTGTTGGGTTCGTCGAGATCATCTCACCGAATAACTCCTACGCGATCGAGATCACCGGCCTATCCAGTCTTGCCGTGAACGGCACCGCCACGGTCATGGTCCCGATCCCGGCGAATGTGGATGGTGTTCCGGCGATGTCGGAGGAGGTGCTTACTAGTCGTTATCAGGCCTTCGGATGGCGGACGGCGATCCGGGAGACGCCGTATGGGAAGATGCTTGCGTTCACGACCACGGACGGCTACGGGCCCGGTATCTCCGTATCGTCTGGTGAGTTCGAGAAGAAAGAAGAACCCCGGCTGCTCGTGCCCGTGCTTGCGACCCCTGAAAATGTGAGCGTCGAAGAATTCAGCCGGTCATCGGGCGGGACCTACACCACGGTCGTCTTCCTCGACGGCTTCATCCCGCCGCCGGAGAACGCCACCCCGATCACGTTCAACCTCAGGTACCAGGGAGGCGGAGGCATGAAACACCTGATAAAGGAGAACGTCTGGACGACGACGGTGAATGCGACCGTGCCAGGCACAGCATCCGGGTTCATCCCGATCCCGGCCGAATATCATGTCACTCCCGGGGGGCTTTATCTTTGACGGGCGAACCCATGCGAAAGAACTCCCGGCGGGCCGTGAGGGTCGCTCTCGCCGGACTGCTCGTATTCGTCGTCTGCCTGGGAGTTCTCGTTTTCACGCACTCTGCAGGGGCCCGGGACGATACTCGATTGCCGCCGGACGGAAACCCATCGTTGCTGGCGAATGATAATCAATCCCCGCTATCCGGGCGGTCATGGCATCTTACCTCCTATTGGACGGAGGAAGGAGAGGTCCCCGTCATCGAGAAAACGGACCCAATCATCGCGTTCACCGACGCCGGGCGGGTCAGCGGCACCTCCGGGTGCAACATCTTCTTCGGCGGCCATGACCTCTCCGGCAGCACGCTCAGGATCCACGACATAGAATCGACAAAGATGACCTCGACCCCTGAGGTGCTCGACCAAGAGAAAGTGTTCTTCACACTGCTCCAGAAAACGAGAGCCTACACAATAGACGGAGACTGCCTCCGGTTGTTCGATGCATCCGGAAGGGAGATCCTCTCCTTCACCAGTCAGACACAACCGCTCCAAGGAAAAGCGTGGTATCTTTGGTCCCCGCGGAACGATACGGGAGGGGCCGTTCAGGACCCCGGTACCGACCAGATTTCATTGCAGTTTCTGGGTGAAAGCCAGTTCCGGGGGACCGCCGCGGGCACCGATTACTGCGGGACATATGAAGCGTCCGGGGATACCATTCGGTTCGGGCCGGCGGAGGGATGGGTCGAACTGCCCGAATGGTACTCCTCGCTCCTGAAACAGGCGCACGGTTACCGGATAATCGGGGCTCAACTCGACATCATGAACGAGAACGGTCACTCCATCATGTCGTTTACCCGGATGCCCCCTTCACTGGTCTCGGTCGATTGGTATCTGCAACAGCACCGGGCGGCGGATGGACCCGGCCTCCTGACACCGGAGGGGACGTACGACCTGATACTGTTTATGCCGGACGGTATGATCACCGGAATCATCCACGGAATTCAGTTATTTGCGCAGTACGATGCAGACGACTCATCGATATCATTCGGCCCCGTCGCCATGCTTATTGCGGAAGATGATGATCCCGGAAAGGCGAGCGAATCACGGGAGATGATCGAGTCGATGTTCGGAGAAGCGAGAACGTATTGGGTCTGGAACGGCACGCTGGAACTCTCTTCCGGTGACGGGAAACCCCTGGTGACGATGGCGAACACGCCTGCGCTATAAGCGGGATGCCGCCCCGGGACCCCGGCGACCCTATGATTTTGGGCGGTACAGGAATCGGGAGCAGAATACATCAACAAAGGTGAATGGAAATAGGACGATCCTATTTCAGCGAGATTGGGTGAAAAGCATAGAGGAGATCATGAAGTCGAAAGTCAACAGACGTTTGGTTATCGAGGGGGTTCTGGCGTTCATCGGCGTCATCCTCCTCGTTGCGATGGTTGTGCTCATGTGCACCGCCCTCTTCAACTGGCTCGAAGCAAGCGGTGGATCCCCGAGATTGGACGTCTGGGAGATCAGGGGCGAACTGCCGCCGGAAAATGCATCGATCATCCACCTGACCGAGAAAGACTTCGAGCAGCACCCGGCGCTCGACTCCGCAATCCGGGGCGACAACCGGGGTCCCGGACCCTGGTATTCGGGAGACACACCGTACGGTGTCCTCGACGAGCGAACGATTGGGAGCGCTCCGGTGACATACCTAGAACGGGAAGTACTTATCGAGTCGTTTGGTCCCGATGTCGAGGCGAGAAACCAGCCGTACATCGAATACGAGGGTGCGTATTACTACTTTCTCATCCTGATCCCCTAAAATCGGGTCAAAACAGGTGCTATTGGAATGGAAGAAGATAAAAATCCGAAATCAAGAAACCGGCTCAAAACGGCGGCCCTCGTCGTCGCCTGTGGTCTTGCCGGCGTCATCGCCATCGCGCTCGGCCTCATGCTCGCCGACGCCCTCATCATTTACGCTCACGAGAGTTCTGGGGAACAGCCGATGTTCTACGTTATGGAGAGAGCGGAGCCGGGGGGGAGCGTGATCGTTCCCCTGACTGAGCAGGACTTCGAACAGCACCCCGAACTCGCCGCAGTCATCCGGGGTGAGGAGCGGAACCCCTCGGCGTGGGAGTGGGGCTACCGGGATCAACGTGTCATCGGGGGAACTAAGGTCTCGTACACGGAGAGCAAGGCGCTCCATGATGCCTACGGTCCCCGAGAGGGGAGGGGGCTGTACCCGCTCATGGAGTACGAGGGTGCGTATTACGTGGTCCTGACGACATGGCCCTGAAGGGGAGTCCCCGTCGCCCGTGCTCGATATGCATCGCCTCTTTCCACGGGGGAGGCAAGTCGGAGGAAGTGAACTGAACCACAACATCAGTCTGGGCGTCACCGCCTGGCCTCGGGCCACCCTATCCCGCTATTATCCGGCCTTAGAGGCCGACTGGGGGAAAATCTCGGGAGGTACCATTCTCCCCCCTCAGCGAAGAAAAGGTTTGGGTTTTTCTGTTCCGAACCGGTTCTCCAGAGATCGGGTGAGTGCATCCTTTCGGGCACACCCCCTGGCGGGGACGGGGGCACACTGCCGTGCGATCGCCCCACAATGAGAGGGTTTAAGATGAATTCGGAAAAAAACGGACGATGGCTGCCGGTTTTATATGGTCTCATGACACAGAATCGGATTGGGTGCCGCGTGCGGTACCCATTTGTGTGCGGGGGTCGCCCATCCCCGGTTGACGCCCCGGATGACGCGCCCCGCAAGCCCGGAGGCAAAGGGAACGTAAGCGTTCTGCGTACTTAAACATGTGCCTCTCCTGCCTCTGGGCTAGAATGTTATGGAGGTAGGTTACATGAAAGGAAAAACTGGACTGCGGGCATTCTCCATGCTCCTGGCGGTAATGCTGGTGAGCGTGGTTTTGGTGCCGGTAGTGAGTGCTTCAGCCTCCAATAGTGGAGGTGAACAGATGTCTAACAGATCCGTTAGCGAGAAGGCTCTTGTCCACTTTGGGGATCTGACAGAGATGAGAATTGTTGATGAAAGAGCGGTCAACGTGAAAATTCCCTTTTCGATAAAGAACTACGATTTAGTAGTCTTTGACCTGCCAAAAATCCGGGAATATCTGCTTCATGGTGATCAACTAACAGTGTACCTAGAAGGGCAGCCTTACACGATGGATCTACAGGAGACGACGATTGATACAGAAGCTATTGCTAAAGGGATCCATTCCTTCACCGGCAGTCTCGCTGGTGTTGAAGATAGCCAAGTGCTTCTTACGGTTGGTAACAAAGTTCTGCTGGGCAGAATTGTTATTGATTACACCGAATATTTCATCGAAAGCACCTCGATGCAAGATTCGAAATCGTCAAGTGCGTTCTTACAATATGTGTACTCATCAAAGGATATTGTTCCCGAAGGCGACACGATCCCCATCGACTCCCATCTTCTTTCAACTCATGCAATCGACGAAAAAGCATATGCGCTGAAGAAAATGCTTGAAGAACAGGCTGATCCGCGTGCAACTGTCACTGTGAGAGTTCTTGTTGCTACCGATAGCAAATGGATGACAGACGAGCCTGATTGGCAGGATACAGCGGCAGCCATCATCCAGTATTGCAATTATGACTTTAACACCCTCGGAGTGAACATCGTGCCCATATATGATACTTCGAAGGCACAGCAGCTCTCCAGCGATCCGCAGATTATCAACTCTTCACTCTCAACATTCAAAAAATATTTCCCCGAATCATACCTAAATTCGAAATCCGCGGATCTCGGCTTGTATTTGGGCGGTTATGACTCCATCGAATTTGAAGGAGTTGGATCCTCAGGGGGCTACGACTTCCCCAGCCTTTGCAGATATGCATGGGCGCAGATGGCAGACGATCCCTCTACCTATGACGCTGTGCTCAAAGACAGAGCGGTTGTAACCATGCATGAATTGGGACATGCTTTTGATGCGGCCCATGAATATGCACCCAACCAAACAGAGACCTATAACAGAGCTTACCAATTTTACGAACATAACAGGTACTATCAGACCGTTATGTGGGGGTGTTTCATGAAAACGGCCTGGCTGCAATTTTCGGCAACCGATGGCTTTTATGGCGATGCCAACCATGATAACTCGCGGAGAATTACTGAAACGAAGGGTGTTGTCGCATCCTATTGTTAAGGTCGGGGATCAACTTCCCCTGCTGGTGGTGAGTACAGGTGCCGGCAATAGTTCCCGGAAGGGGTGGAGCGGGCTTGCCCCTCACCCCTCAGAACAGATCGCATGTGGTGTGCTGAAATGATCCAGAAAAATCCCCTGCTCCCGGCTCTGCTTCTGGTTGCCGTGGCTACGGTGCTGGCGGCAGGTTTTGCGGTTTTCGGACCCGGCACGGAGGTCGCCGATACCACAACCCCGCAGGAGCGGGTCCTGGTCCATATCGACTCTTTCACGGAGAAAAGAGACGCCTCGACCCGGGATCCCGGCGATCTCGGGATCCCGTCGTCAGTCCGGCGCTACGACCTTGTGGTCTACGATACGCAGGCAATCCGGGACCGCCTACTCAGCGGCGAACCGCTGATCGTGTACATCGCCGGGCTGCCCTACACGGCGGACCTGCAGGAGTCGTTGCACGACCCCGAATCCCGCAGTGCGGGGAGGCACTCCTTCTCCGGCACGCTTGACAGGGGGGGCGCGGCGCTTCTGACCGTCAGCGACAGCGTTTTTCTCGCCCTGTTCAGGATCGGTGGTGTCGAATATTACGTGGAGAGCACGAAACAGCACGACACCGTATCTCCAGAGAGAGTTCTCCACTACGTCTACTCTTCCGCCGACGTCGTCCCGGAAGGGCCGCCCGCAATGCTGAGTGGCTACTACCTCATATTGCACAATATCAGCAACGGGAGGGCGGAATATTACGGGTTCGATCTTCCTGCAAACTGGACCGAGGCCGACTTCCGGAGCGCCGGGTACGATATCGCCCGGCTCACTGATGCCGATTTCGCCGAACTCCCCACAGTGAACGAGACCCTCCATAGCGGCGGCCTGGAGGTGCCGCTATCCGAAGACGAGGCGGGACGTATCGCAAAGAGTTACCGGGGGAAGATCGTGGAGTATTGTGGGAGTTACTATCTGATCGACTTCATCGAAAGTTAGGCGGCACCGGGGTGAGGCAGGGGATTCCGGTCCCACGCCCCAGGAGCAGGCGTTTATGCGACTGAGAGAGAAACTACGCCGGTATAGGGGTGGTTCTCCGCCGGCACCGCATCGCAAGGTACCAGAGCACGACCGTCACGCCGAGGAGCGCCTCACCCGCGTAGAGGAGGAGGGGTTCCCGGACGACGCTTCCTCCCTGGACGGCGAAACCGCGGAGAAATGATGTCACGCAGAGCGCTCCGGCCGTCACGGCAACCAGGGACGTGCCGAGGATGATGGTGATCCGGTGATCCCTCCCGGGATGAAGGATCCGCCGCCCCTTCTCCGTCAGGGTGTAGTCCCGCCATTTCCGGGCGCTCGCGTGGGCCACGAGATCCGCGCTGGCGAGAACGGCAAGGTGCTGGTGGACGGTCGACTTTGCAAGACCGAGTCGATCGGCGAGCTCGCTGACCGTCATCGGCCGGGAATCGAGCGCTTTGAGGATCATGACCCGGACGTCGGAGGAGAGAGCGGTGATGTCGTCCCGATCGAGCGCAATTTCTTCCATACCTTGAAATCTCTCCGTCAGCGGGCCTGGCCCGAAACGATCAGGTATTCTTCCGCCAGGAGAGAGAAGCATTCCGGAACCCGGAGGGTTCCGGTAAGGCCGAAAAAGAGGGTATTCGGCGAATCCCGTCACACTGCCCGGAGGGTCGGCGGCAGAACAGGTTCAGGTGCATCTTTCCCCGCTACGACGAACGTCGCCGACGCCCGGGGAAGGCGGGCCCTGTTGTAATCGGGATCGATCGCGTCCCCGCCGGTGAGGGTGGGGCCCGAGGCGACGCTGCTCATCTCCCGGAGATCGAAGATGATCGGCGTGCCGTTCGGGGTCGTGAGGGTATACGGGGCGGCAAGACCGATCGTCAGGTAGAGGAGTTCCTCCGGGCCGGGCCGCGGGAGGTCCGCCGTCACCCGCACTTCGCGCCACTCCCCGGCGGCGAGGTCGTCGACGGGCAGCGCAGTCGCGGCGCCGGGGAGGACATCCCCCTCCGGCGACCCCGTGGTGGCGTTCAGGCTCGCGGTCCCCGTCGTCACGGTAAGGTCGGCATGGGCGCAGTTTTCGCCCGCGAGGTTCCGGATGAAGAAGTCGAGGCTGATCCTGTCGCCCTCGACTAGGATATCGGGAGTGTACCGGATATCCTCCGGATGTGCCGGATCGAGGCTGTAGCGGTCATCGAGGGAGATGGTCCGGTTCCAGGCGGCGGCGTTTTGCAGGCGCCAGGTCTCGTTTACTCCGTCGTAGACGATCACCGGGCTCTCGCAGGGGCCGCGGTACTCGAACCCCGGCCCGAACGGCAGTATCCAGTTCACCCGCTTGAGCGGTTCCTGCGCGTGCTGCTGTCCCGGGGGAAAGGCGGTGAGTATGGCGAGGTTTGCCGCAGCAAGGATGAGAACGGCGCTGATACCGAGCCATATCCATGTCTTCGAGTGCATTTGATCACGTCAGAGGGTTCGGAGCATCCGGAACCATATCTGGATCCGGGGTGAAATCGTATAAAACCCACTGTGGTCGTTCGGTTCCAGCCGAATGAACCTTTAACATTGCGATTTACTTATGGCGGCAGGAAGATGGCAGTTTCCGGGACTGCCGACCTAATCCAGAGGTTTATGATGCGTTCGGCTCCAGCCGAACGATGGGTATCGATTTTATATGTTCTAACGGCCTAAAAACGTGTTAGGTATCGCGTGCGGCGCCCACTTGTGTTTGAAATCCCCTATCCACAGTCGACGCCCGGATGAAGAACCCTGCATGCCCGGAGGCAAAGGGAACGTAAGCGTTCTGCGCTCTCAAACATGCACCTCTCCTATCTCAAACGAACGAAAACGGAGTTCGAATAGATGAAACCAAAAACCGGAATACAGGCATTCTCTCTGCTCCTGGCACCGCTGCCGGTGAGTGTAGATTTTGTGCCGGTAAGATCGTAGATAGCGATCCTGGATGAGGTGAAGAAATGGAGAAAAAACGGCAACTCCTGCCGGTAATCGTTGTACTTCTGCTGACGGCATCGGTCTGTCCAGGACCCGCTTCTGCGAATCCGGTTGCCGATGGATATAACATAACTGTTGAACGTGCAGAACTTACGGATGACGAATATACCGCGGCCGTTGAATTCCTCAGGTCAAGCGAACATGTCGTTGATACGCGAGGCTATCTACCAGAGTTCAAAGACGCTCAACACCGTCGTTCATGGTATAACTTCCTGGAGAATCTCACAAGCGACACGTTCGACTCAGTAAAACCCTATCTTTACCCGGATGGCCCTGTTATCGGTTTTGGCTACGATATTGAAGGGTATGTTGGAATCGGTATTGTGGAGGAATATCCTCGGGATAAAGCCAGCGTTGCGGTGGACGAGATATACACAATGCTGAACGGAGAGGCAGAAAAACTGGGAGTTGAAGATATCCCCGTCAAGGTCAGAACTGTCGACCCTGACAGTCTCGAACTTGATGTGCTGATCGATCCGACGGACGGCGAGACACCGCCGGCCGTGCTTGCGGAACCCGCAGATATGACGACGTACCGGGGATCCGGGGGTGCGTACAGCATCTTCTACAACCCCGTGCTCCTCGGGTGTGCTCTCGGGGCCGTGATCGTGCTCGCGGTGGGCTACTACCTCATCCGGAGGTCCCGCGGGAAGGACGCGCCGTGAGTCTGCTCATCTTTCCGGCCGTCGCCTTCGTCCTCGCGTGGCCGTTCGCTCTCATAACCCTGGTCGGGAAGCTGGGACAGGAAAAGCGGCGCCCGGCGGTTTCGCTCGGGATAGGGATCGTGGCGGTGGCGTCCGGCACGATCGCCACGGTTTACGCGGGCGCTCCCGCCACTCCGCTGGTATCCGGGATAATCCTGCTCTCGATGGTTACGGTCTCGGCATCCGCCGTGGCGACGGCGTGTTTCCTGTTCGGGAACGTTGCTCCGAACGGCAGAAGACTATGTGCTGCAGCCGGGTCGCTGCTTCAGCTGCCGTTCCTGGTTGCCCAGTTCGTGGGTCCCGATAGATTACCCGGCGCCGCCCCGCCGGTCTTCGCGGAAAAACTGCCCCTCCTGGGCATACTCTTCGATGCCCTTGCAGCAGCGATCGGAACCGCCGGGGAGATCGGGTACCGGGGTTTCTTCTCGCTCGGTCTGCTGGCCGGGCTGTACCTGGAGGTATTCCTCGGTGCAGCGGCTGTCTGCCTGGTTGCGGGCATCGTGATGGGCAGCCCGGGTGAAGGTGCAACTGGAGGATGAAGCGATGACACCGACCAAAAGAAACCTCCGGATCTTTGCGGCGGTTGCCGCGTTCATCCTGCTGACCGTCGTTGCCGGATGCCTCGACCGGCCGCTGACCCCGGGCCATCGCACGCTGGAAGGGGACGTCTGGGTGCTGAAACTGGGCGATGCCGGGGACCGGGAGTGGTTCACCGTCATCGACAGCGGGAGGTTCGACGAAGCATTCTCCATCGTCGAGGTTCCCGGCGGCTACGCGATTGCCGGTTCGGTCTCGGATGCAGGCGAGTTTCATCCGACGCCGCGGGTTATCCTCCTCGATCGAGAAGGGGCGGTGACGTGGAATACGACCTACCCGACACCGGACGACCGCCGCGGGACGGGGATCGCACCTGCCGGTGCTGGAGGGTTCGCCGTCGCGGCCTCCCGGGGCCTCCTCATCCTGACGGACGCAGATGGGAGCGAGCGGCACCGCACGGACCTTGCCGCGGAGGGGGATTACTGGGCGATCGCACCCTCGGGTGCCGGAGGCTGGATCGCGGCTGGTGACGACCAGGTTGCGAGGATCGACGCTAACGGCAGCGTCGCCTGGCAGGAGCCGGCCGGAGGCGTGAGTCCGGTTTCACTCCCGATCATCGTCCCGGATCCGGCGGGAGGATGCCTCGTCGCCGGGGAAGCAGCAGGGGCGCCCGGAACCGTCATAGCGGCGAAGTTCGACGACCGGGGTGCACCGGTCTGGAACACGACGGTCCAGGGCAGCCCCGGAGAACAGTACCTCATCTCGGCAGTGCGGCAGGACGTGACCGGCGGCTACAGCCTGCTTGCCGGGTTCACGGGTGCGGAACCGGCGGGAGTTCTGGAGGTCTCGCTCGGCGAGGACGGGAGCATCCTCCGGCAGAACGCGATAAACGCCTCGGCTCCCGTAACCTGGACCCCTGACGGCGGGTACCTCTCGGCGGCCCTCGCCGAGAACGACTACGGCGGTGCTCAACTCCGGGTGGAGAGGTTCGATGAGGACGGAGCCGCGTCATGGACGTCGACGCAGCGGCTGGACGAGTACAGCAGGCTCGTGGCCCTCATCCCGACGGCCGATGGCGGATCGGCGGTGCTTGGGATGTACATGAAGTACTGATGCGGGTGAGGGTACCGATTTCTGACGTGGAACCAATCCGGCAGGTCCGACGTGTAGACGCGCGCCACAGAAATCGTTTATAGAAGAATGCCGAGATCCCTCTCAATCAATGAGGTGACCGGGTATGCAGGGAATCAAAATACTCCTGATATTGGCGCTCCTCCTCCCGGCGGGTTCCGCCGCCGCTCCGGCGCCCTCCACCGGGGGAACCACGAACTGGCTCGATACCTTCGACGAGTGGGTCGGGCCCCGGGATATGTCGATGTACAATCCGGCCATTGAAACCCCGCAGAGGGTTCCGATCACTGAGGAGATCGCGCGGCAGCACCCCGGCATGATCCTGCTCGATGAGAACGTGACGTTCCCCGACGCCGGATACGTGGTGGCGCCGGGGCTGCCGTCCGGCCCTACGGTTGACGTGGTCGTGACCGATCCCGTGTACTTCAGCCCGGTTCCGCCGGCCGGCGGGGCGAACCTCACAAGCCTTCCGCCCCTCCGGAAGTACGACCTCGTGACCGCCGACCCGGCGGCGTTCGTCACCGACGCGGGTTCGGGGGGTCCGGTGACGCTCCGCCTCCCCGGCGGGGAGTTCGTGCTCGACCTCGAACCGGTGCCGGGCCCCGTTGCGGAAGGCGCCCGGGCCTTCGTCAGGAACGAGTCGGGCACGTTTGAAGTCGCCCTTCCTTCTACATGGCGTTTTGAGGGAACCGTCGCCGGCGAGCCCGGGAGTTCCGCCGCGTTCACCGTCGGCAGCGACGTGATCCTCGGGACGGTCCGGTGCGGCTCGACGTCGCTCGTCATCGGCCAGGCAGGGACGGTCGAGGTCGGCGGGGAGCAGAAGATCGTGCACGTCATCTACGACGAACGGGACGTCATCCCGAAATTCTGGCCCCTGGCTACCGACGTCTGCGTGACGCCGTCCGGGACCGGGGGTTCTCCGGAAGTTACCGGGGCCCGGGTTGCAACCCTCGTAAAGAGCCTGATGGATGCCGTGGCGTTCGGGTCGTGCCGGGGCGGGAAACCGGACGAGTTGGATCCCGCATTCGGCCGAACCGGAGAAAGTGACCCCGATCCGGGGCGGATCTCGTTAGAGCGAGCAAAGCAGATTGCTTCCGATTACATCGAAGAACGGGATAACGGTCAGGATCTGGCACTGGTAACGGCCCGGTACGTAGTTCCTCATGCGGAGGGGCTCCCCGGAGAGTACCTCATACGCTACTCCCGGATTATCGGCGGGGTGCGCTGTCTCTCGGACGGCATAACCGTCACCGTTCATCCCGCAACCGGATGTGTCATGAGTTACTACAAGTCATGGACGATGCCGGAAGGTCAGGTACCGACCGATGCAGGGGCGAAGATATCGGAATCCGAAGCAGGCGCAATTGTAGCGGACGTTATGACTGAAAACGGTGCCGGAGGGGTCCAGATACTCTCTTCGGAGAAGCAGTGGGTGGACCTGAACTACCCTGCGGGTCTCCAGGAGCCTCACGACATTCGTCTGGCATGGCACGTCCGGTTTACCGACGATTACTATCGGTCGCGAGGGGTGACGTTCCCTGCTGCGGTGTGGGTGGATGCTGAGACGGGGGAGGTTTTCAGGTGTCTTTACAGTCTGGATTAACCTTGCCGTCCTGGTTGCCGGGGCTGGACAAGTAGCTTCCCGGCACAGAAAAGGTATAAGGGCCGGGGAGAAAGTCTCCCGGTGTGGATGCCGGAGCCGGCCCCCCGCAGGGGAGTGCGGCTCTCTTCCGCACCGGATATCCCGAGGAACCATCATGAAGAATATTCTCCCTGCCCTTCTCCTGCTCTGCTGCCTCCTTGCCGCTGCCGGCTGCACCGGCACCGAGGAGACCGTACCGGAACACGCGGGCACGCTTGCCGAGGCCCGCGAGGTCTTCGGCCCCGATATCCCCGAACCGTCCTACCTGCCCGAAGGCTACGCCTTCGAGAGCGCCGTCCGCTCCCCCGACGGCAGTGTCACGCTTACCTACACCGGCACCGCCGGCGACCTCCGGGTAACGAGGCTTTCGGCCGCGGACGCGCCGTGCCCCGGCCCGACGGTCGCCGGGAATGAGGAGCGGATCGTCCAGGGTAACGGCATCCAGGGCCATCTGGTCTACGAGAACGACGACCGTTCGGAGGGCTCTCTCTGGCTGTTCCGGTGGGAGTGGAACGATGCCGCTTTCTGCATGACAGGAAAACTCCCCGTGGACGAGATAACGAAGGTCGCCTCATCGATCGTCGAGTGATGGCCGGAACGGCTATGAGCCGGCTGCTCTCTCACCCCCCTCTTCCCGCAGCGCCTCCGTCAGGCGTTCCCTCAGGATCTCAATGGTCTTCTCGAACGTCCGGTTTTTCGGACATATGTCCGGAATGCTGGACGGTCGCCCGGCATTCGGGCACCTCCCCATCCTGCGCAACACCGGTTCCCGGTGCGTTAAGGCCGTTTTTGAGTGGAGTGTCGATCCGAATGACCCGACGTGTAGACGTGCGGCACAGAAAAGATATGTAGAGGAACGTTGACGTCTCCATCGTGAATACCGGGATCGGTATCCCGGGACACACCGGCAGGTGAAGATCGATGAAAGATAGACAATTCATAAACGGTACCGGCCGGGGAGGGCTGATCTGCATCGCCCTGCTGCTCTTCATCCTGGCCGGCAGCGGTATAGCGTGCGCATCTCCGGGTGGAGAACCTCCGGCCGATGCGGGGGAGGGCCGGGAGGCCGTGCTGGCGGAGCCCGGAGATACGACGACGTATCACGGTTCCGAAAGTGCGTACAGCATCTTCTACAACCCCGTGCTTCTCGCGTGCGGCCTGGGAGCCGTGCTCGTGCTCGCGGTGGGGTACGTCCTCATCCGGAGGTCCCGCGGGAAGGACGCACCGTGAGCGTGGCTCGGAGGTACGCTCCCCTGCCTCCAGGCACCTGAACGACTTTGGGAGCTGACTATGGATAAGGGAGGGGCCATTTCCAGGGTACCCGAAAGAACCGGGTATTCCGGGAATGGGATGTTTGATCCCGCCAATCCTCCGGCAGCAACCATGGAGGGCCGATGGACTCAAAGAAGATAATGGGAGTATTGTTGGGGCTTGCCGCCGTGCTCTCTGCAATCCTCTTCGCTTTCCCCCCGGTGAGTACGGATTGTGCCGGTGATGACGAAGCCGCACACGGCGGGATCGACCGGGTCTCCGGGTATGACCGGATGACCCGGATACTGCGAAACGACAGCGAGGTCCGGGATCTGGTCGAGGGAGGCTACATCTTCAAGGCCGGTGTATTCAACGAGACGGGAGAATCGGTGGCATTCATCAGTCTTCCCCCTCTCCGGCAGGCGGCGTCGGACTCCGGCCCTGCGGCACGGGAGAGTATCGAGTCCTATAGAGTGGTCACCGCTGTTACTGATGCCGGCGGCGAGACTGTCGGCCGGGAGAGCACCGTCAATACCACCGGCTGGGAGAACTACAAAATTATCCTCGACATACCCAACGGGACGGTATCATCCGTTGATCGGGTAGGACAACTACCCGAATGGATGAAACAGATCGATGTCACCGCTGTGCCGCGACGTTGACCGGAGCCCATGCGGGAGCGGGTAGGGTACCCCAACCGCACCAGGTCAGCCCGAATGGTTGTAATCCGGATGCCCCGGCCTTGCGGTTGCCGAAAAAAAGCGTCCGAGAAGAGATGCCCGGCGGGAGCGATTCTCTCTCGTCCCCCGCGCGCCGAACAACAACCCTTAAGAGCAACCCTACGAGAGTTACTATTCGAATGCTCGATCAGTTCAAGGGCTGCCTCCTCGGGGCCGCCATCGGGGATGCGCTCGGCATGGCGCGGGAGAGCACGCCGCCCGACTTCCAGCGCCTCCACGAAGGATACCGCCGTGCCTGGCGGGGGCACCCGAACACCGGGCTGAAACCCGGGCAGTTCACCGACGATACTCAGATGATGCTCCTTGTGGCGGAGATGCTCGCCGACGACACCTACTCGGAGAGTGCCTACGCTGCCGCCCTTGCCCGGATGTACATGAACGAGGAACTCCGGTTCCCCGACGGTGCCGTGGACGCCGCGTGCCGCCACCTCCTTCTTTCCAGCGGCAAACCGGGCGGCGTCTCCTCCGACACCGCCGGCTGCACCGGGATCGCCGTCCCGTTCGGCCTCCTCTACGGCGACCCCATCGACGTCACCGAACGGGTGGTCCAGGCCTGCAGCGTCACCCACACCCATCCGGGGGCGCATGCGGGAGCGGTCACCGTCGCGATGCTCGTCCACCACGCCGTCCGCGGCCGCTCCGACGCCCTCGAGCTCGCCGAAAAGCATGCCGGCCTCGAAGACGTCGCCCTCGGCAACAAGATCCGCGACGCCGTGCGCCTGGCAAACGAAGGGATCAGCCTCGAGAGCGCGCTCTCGGTGATAGGAAACGACGTCACCGTCTACCAGACCGTTCCGCTCGCATTCTTCCTGATCAACAGGATCAAAGACGTCACGGCCCTCCTCACCACCGCGGCGCACGTCGGCGGGAACACCGACACCATTGCGCTCATCTGCGGGGCATACGCGGGCGCCGTCTACGGGAGATCCGCTCTCCCGCCGGATCTCCTCGAAGGACTCGAGGGAAGAGACGAGATCGAGTCCGTGGCCGCCCGGCTCTACGAACGCTACACCGCAAAGCCTTAAGATTCTATAAAAGACACCCTCTTCTTATGGAAATTGCGATTATCGGTGCATCCGGATACACCGGGGGCGAGTTGATGCGGCTCCTGCTGCACCATCCGTCCGCGGACGTCGTCGCCGCGACATCCCGGAAGCTGGACGGCACCCCCGTCGCCTCGGTGCACCCCCATCTCCGGGGTCTGACCGATCTCGTCTTCCGGAACGCCGGAGCCGGCGATATCGACGCCGACTTCGCCTTCCTCGCCGTCCCGCACACCGCGGCGATGAAGGTTGCCGGGACGCTTGCAGAGCGGGGGATCAGGACCGTCGACCTCTCGGCCGACTACCGCCTCCCGAAAGACGTCTACGAAAAGATCTACGGCGTGACCCACGAAGCCTACTTCGAGGCCCCCTACGGCCTGCCGGAACTCCACCGCGACGAGATCAGGGGCGCTTCCTTCGTCGCGAACCCGGGCTGCTTCCCGACGGGGGCGACGCTTGCGGCGGCGCCGCTCGCAAAATTCGCCCACACCATCATCTACGACTCAAAGACCGGGGTTTCGGGCGCGGGAACCTCCCCCTCCGCGACCACCCACTACCCGAACGTCGGCGACAACTTCAGCGCCTACAAGTGGACGAGCCACCGCCACCTCGCCGAGATGAAGCAGGAGGCCGCCCGGCTCGGTTCAACCGCCCGGTGCTACTTCACGCCCCACCTCCTCCCGGTGAACCGGGGCATCCTGACGACGGCCCATATCCTCCTCCGCGAGCCGATGGGGCAGGACGAGGTCGAGGCGCTCTATAAGAAGTTCTACGCCGACGAGTTCTTCGTCCGCTACCAGAAACCGACCCTCGCGGCCGTCCGCGGGACGAACTTCTGCGACGTCGCCGTCGAGAGCGAGGGCGACCGGGTCGTCGCGGTCTCGGCGATCGACAACCTGGTCAAGGGCGCGAGCGGCCAGGCGATCCAGAACATGAACCTGATGTGCGGGTTTGCGGAAGACACCGGTCTGCGCACCGCCGGGATGTTCCCCTGAGGTGATGAAGATGAAGGTAAGAGACGTTATGACCCCGGACCCCGTGACCGTCCGGGTCGCTTCAACGGTGAGCGAGGCGGCGGGACTGCTCCGGAAGTACCACATCGGCGGGCTTCCCGTGATGGACGGCGACCGGGTGGCGGGAATCGTCACCGAGACGGATATCCTCTCGCTCCTCGATACCGGGGACATCTCCGACGACCTCTGGCTCCCCTCGCCGCTCGAGGTGATCGAGGTCCCGGTCAGGGAGTTCATCAACTGGGAGCGGACGAAGCGTGCGCTCACCGATATCGGCAACATGGAGGTGCGGCGGGTGATGAGCAGCCCGGTCATCGCCATCGGCGAGGATTCGGATATTGCCGATGCGGCTTCCCTGATGCTCCGCGAGGGGATTGCACGCCTCCCGGTGCTCCGCGACGACAACCTGGTCGGGATCGTCACCCGGGCGGATATCGTCCACGGCCTCGGGGCGTCTTCGGGGGAGAAATCGTGAAGAGCATCTGTGCGGTCGAAGGCGTCACCGCCGCGGGGATCAGGGAAGGAAAGTACGGGCTCGCCCTGATCCGGGCGAGCGGGACCGCGGCCGGGGTCTTTACGTCGAATAAGATGCGGGCGGCCCCGGTCGAGGTGATGATGGAGCGGATAGAGAGGGGTGCCCTTGACGCCGTCGTCGTCAACAGCGGGTGCGCGAACGCCTACACCGGCGAGCGGGGCTACCGCGACGCGGTGGAGATGTGCGGTATCGCGGCCGGACCCCTGGGTCTCGACCCCGGGTCGGTCGGCGTCGCGAGCACCGGGGTGATCGGGCGCTACCTCGATCTTCCCCTCATCCGCGACCAGTGCGGGCGTGCGGCCCCGCTCCTCGCCCGGAGTGCCGACGCCGAGGATGCGGCGGCACGGGCGATCATGACCACCGACACCTTCCCCAAACACGCCCTCGTCCAAACGGAGTCGTTTGCCGTCGGCGGGATCACCAAGGGAAGCGGTATGATCGCCCCGAACATGGGGACGATGCTCGCGTTCATCTACACCGATGCCGAGGTCGAGGCCCCGGTTCTGCAGGACATCCTCCGGCAGGCGACCCGGCGGTCGTTCAACCGGGTCGTCGTCGACGGGGACACGAGCACGAACGACGTTGCCTTCTGCACCGCGACCGGCGCCGCGGGCCGGGTTGACCGGGCCGAGCTCGCGAAGGCCGTCGAGGCCGTCTGCCGCGACCTTGCCGTCCAGATCGCCCGCGACGGCGAAGGAGCGACGAAACTCCTCGAGGTGACCGTCCGCGGCGCCCCCGACGAGGACGCCGCCGCCGCCGTGGCGCGGACGGTCGTCGCCTCCCCGCTCGTCAAGACCGCCGTCTACGGCGAGGACCCCAACTGGGGCCGGGTTGTCGCGGCGGCTGGGAGAGCTGGCGTGGAGTTCGATCCCTACGCCGTCTCGCTCCGGGTCGGGGAGATACCGCTCGTCCGCCGCGGCGAGATCGTCGCCGATCTCGGAGCGGCGAAGGCCGCGATGCGCGGTGCGACCGTCACGTTCGACCTCGACCTTGCGGCAGGCGAGGGGAAGGCGACCGCGTGGGGGTGCGACCTCACCGAGAAGTACGTAGAGATCAACGGGAAGTACACGACATGAAACGAGAAGACGTGCTGATGGAGGCACTCCCCTACATCCAGAAGTTTTACGGCAAGACGATCGTGATCAAACTCGGCGGCCACGCGATGGTCGACCAGAGCATCCTCGAGACGGTGATCCGGGACGCCGTCCTTCTCCGCTACGTCGGGATGAAGGTCGTCCTGGTCCACGGCGGGGGGCCGGAGATCACCGCGAAAATGCAGGCGATGGGGAAAGAGCCCAAATTCGTCGGGGGGCTGCGGATCACCGATCCCGAGACGCTCGAGATCGCCCAGATGGTTCTCGTCGGCAAGATCAACGACGGCATAGTCTCCCTCATCGCGAATTGCGGCACCCGTGCGGTCGGGATCTCCGGCAACGACGGCAACCTCCTCATCGCCCGGAAGATGGATCCCCAGCGGGTGCAGGTCGGCGAGGTCATGCAGGAGGTGGATCTCGGCCAGGTTGGGGAGATCGAGGAGGTCGATCCCGAGGTGCTCCACTGCCTCCTCGCCCAGAACTACATCCCGGTGGTGGCCCCGATCGCCATCGACCGGCAGGGGATGAGCCTGAACATCAACGCCGACACGGCGGCCGCCGAGATCGCGATCGCTTTAAGCGCGTTCAAGCTGGTCAACCTCACCGACGTCGACGGAGTGATGGACGCCGACCGGACGATGGTCTACCACCGCCTTGCGCTCACCGAAGCGGAGGCGATGATCGGTGCGGGGGTCATCGCCGGCGGGATGATCCCGAAACTCGAAGGATGCATGAAAGCGGTCAGGAACGGTGTCGCGAGCGCCCACGTCGTGAACGGCAACCGGGAGCACAACCTGCTCCTCGAGCTCTTCACCGACCAGGGCGTCGGGACGATGCTCACCCTGTAACTCTTTTTTCCTCTCACGGCAGGTTGCCGTCCCCGCTGCACTCCCGCTGTCGCTCCTCGTTCATATCGACCAGGATCTCAAAGACTCTCCGGACGGCGACCGGGTCGATCCGGCTCTCGACGGCGTAGGTGAAGACCCGGTCGAGGACGATCTTTCGCTGCGCCGGATCATGGATGGAGAGACCCTCCTCCTGCTTGATCCTCGCGACCTGCGTCGCAAGCCTCTGCCGTTCCGCAACCAGATCGATGATTTTCTCGTCGATCTCGCGGATCTCGTTCCTGACGGCATCTAGGGACATACTACATGATTGACCGCGGCCGGTGAATAAACCTGACGGGTCGTGCCCGGCGAGGCGAAGGATATTATCGTGCCGGGACAAACCTGGTACCGAATATGCTCGAACGAATACCGCCACGCGAACGCCGGGATCTCCTGATCGCGTGGCTTGCCATCTCGATCGCCTTCACCCTGATCTTCGTCAGGGGCATGGTCTCCCTTGACATTCTCGTCTTCTACTTCGCGATGTCGCTCGTCACGGTGGGCGTCGCCTTCGTCCTGCACGAGCTGGCGCACAAGTTCGCCGCGATGCGCTACGGTTACTGGGCGGAGTTCCAGAAGGATAACCAGATGCTCCTCGTCGCCGTGGTGATGGCGGCGCTCGTCGGGGTCGTCTTTGCGGCGCCGGGAGCGACCTACGTCTACGGGAACGCGACACGAACGGAGAACGGACGGATATCGGCGGCGGGCCCGATCACGAACCTCCTCCTCTGCATACCGTTTGCGGCGCTGATGCTCTTCGGTGGCGGCGGGCTCCTCGCACTCGTGGGTCTCGTCGGGCTCCGGATCAACGCGATGATCGCCACCTTCAACATGCTCCCGATCAGCGTGCTCGACGGGCGCAAGGTCCTCGCCTGGAACCCGGTCATCTTTGCCGTGCTCATCGTCGCCTCCGCCGGGCTCCTCTTCTGGTCACTTACACTGCCTCTCGTCTGGCCAAGCTCACTCTCTCTCTTCTGAGGGACCTGCCCCTTTTTTCAGGCCCGTTTCAGCGAGAACCGGAACGCCGCGCCGCACTCCGGACGGCCCGGCACCCGGTCGTCGACCCGGATACGGCCGCCGTAGCGCGATACAAGCATCCGGGTGATGTAGAGCCCGAGGCCCTGGCCGCTTTTGCGCTGTCTGCTCTGCCCGAACCGCATGAATATGGCATCTTTCATCGCATCAGGTATCCCCGGCCCGGTATCCTCGACAGAGACCACGACCTCGTCGTCGTTCTCCTCCACCCGGACGGTGATCTCGACCTCCGCCCCCCCGAACTTGATGCTGTTGCCGATGAGGTTCGTGAAGACTTCGGGAAGGAGCGCGTCGGCCATGACCGCAAGATTCGTGGCGCCGTAACGGATCCGGCTCCCGGAGAAGATCGCGATCTCGTCCCGGATCACCCGATCAAGGTCTACCGGAACGAGCACGGTCGATTCCTTGTGGATCCGGCGGATGGTCGAGACGTTCCGCAGGATCTCGATGCTTTTGCGGATACTGCTCTGGAGTTTCTGTGCGTAGCCTCTTCCCTCCCCCTCGAGCATATCGACGAGGAGATCGGTGTAGAGGCCCGAGACGTTCTCGGCGTTCCTGATGTCGTGGCTGAGGATGTCCAGGTAGAGGTTCGCCTCCCGTTCGGCCATCTCCAGCTGCCGGATCAGTATGGTGCGCTCGACGGAATTACCGATCTCCCTCCCGATGGCTGTAAGAAGAGATCGGTCGGCGTCGCTGAACCGCCTGTCATCCCGGGAGGCCACATTCAGGGCCCCGATTATCCTGCCGTGCGCTATAATCGGGATGCTGGCGTAGGTGTGCGGCGTCTCGCCGCTTTCCTCGGTGCACTCGTCGGGAAAGAGGGTCTCTCCTGCAACCAGCACCGTTGCGTAGGGCGCGAGGGTGATATCCGGGATGCATGGGTGCGCAGGAAAGCCCTCCGGGAGGCGCTGCGTGCAGACGAGCCGCGCACTCTGCCTCCCCGGCTCGATCAGGTAGATGCCTCCGCCTGAAAGATTGAGAAGGTCGAGGGTTGCCCCGAGCACCCTCTCCAGCGCCTCCTCGATGTCCGTTGCGGACGCCGATACGCCGATGATCCGGTTTAAGACCGAGAGCTCGCGATTATGGGCCTGGATCTCGGCTTCGGCCTCTTTCTGGCTGGTGATATCGGTGAACGAAGCCGTGATACAGAGGGGAACCCCATCGCTGTCCCTGACCAGAGTCCCGGAGAACATGACATAAAACACCGTGCCGTCCTGCCTTCTGCCGATCCGCTCGCCGGTATACCCGCCGGTGCGGGCAACTTTCACAAACGTGTTCCGGGCCTCCTCCTCGTTCTGCCAGAGTTCCGTGACCGGCTTCCCGATCGCCTCGGCGGGGGAGCCGTAGCCCCACATGGTGAGAAACGCCTGGTTGACATAGGTCAGGCGGCCGTCGAGGCCGGCGACGGTGAACGCGCTCGGCGACGACGCTATCGCCATATCCCGGATCCGGAGTTCCTGCTCGGCCCGCTTGCGTTCGGTGATGTCGATCCCCGAACCCATCGTGCAGATCCGCCTGCCCGCTTCATCGGTGACGACGGTGAGGGAGAGCTGCATGGGGAAGGCCGTTCCGTCTTTTCGTCGTGATTTCACCTCGCCCGACCAGGCGCCGTTCCGGACGAGTTCCTCTCTGATCCGGCTCATCTCCCCCGGATCTCCCCAGAGCACCGAGACGTGCTGCCCGACGATCTCCTCCTCCTCCCACCCGTGTATGGCGAGAGAGGCGCGGTTGGCGTAGATGATCTTACCGTCGTGGTCGGAGAGAGAGATGCCTTCGAGCGCCGACGCTATCGCCATATCCTTGATCCGCAGCTCGAGTTCGGCCTGCCGCTGCCTGGTCACATCGCGGAGGGAATAGAGCGTCCCGGTAACCCGCCCGAAATCGTCGTGTAAGGTGCTGAGCGTCTCGTCGACGAATATGATTTCGCCGCCCCTCTTGTAGTGGCTGACGACGCCGCGCCAGGTTCCTGACGATCTGAGAGCGTTTTTCGCCGCCTCTTCGTCGTCCGGGCGGACCCACTCGGTGGTGAAGAGTTCCGAGGCGTGCCGACCGAGAGCCTCACCGGAAGGAACGTCGTAGAGCCTTTCTGCTGCCCGGTTCATGTAGGTGATCCGTCCCTCTGCGTCGGCCGCGACCACGGCGTCCTCCACCTGCGAGAGCACCTGGGACTGGAACCTGAGTTGCCCTTCCGTCCGTTTCCGTTCGGTGACATCGCGGCTGATCCCGAGCAGGTTTCGGACGGTGCCGTCGCTTCCCGGCATCGGGGTGAGGCGCGTCTCAAGCCACACCTCCCCGCCATCACCCGGGATCTGCCCCTCTGCGGTGAAGATCTTCCCTGGAGACTCCGCTACAGCCCGGAGCACCGGAAGCCACCCTTCAACGAGATCGGGCGGAAACAGTTCCCTGATGTTCTTTCCCTGCAGGCTCTCCGGGTCTGCGCCGACCAGGCGGCCGCCGGCACCGTTTACGAATAGGATATCCCCGTCCATGCCTACGAGGAAGATGACGTCCGGTGCAAACTCCGTAAGCATCCGGTAACGCTCCTTGTTCTCCCGGAGCGCCTCTGCCATGCGTGTCTCCTCGCTGATATCGACGGCGGTGGCCATGATGCAGATCGGGGTTCCGGAATCGTCCTTGAGGATGGTTGCGGTAACGTGAGCGGTAAATTCCGTCCCGTCGGCCTTTCTGCCGACCAGTTTCCCGGTACATTTGCCCTGCTCCGTAAACGTCGCAAGCGCCCTCTCGACCTTGGCCGGCTCTACCCAGAACTCCGTGAGGTGCCGGCCGATAACCTCCCCCGGGTCGGTCAGCCCCCCCATCTCCAGCAGCGCCCGGTTGACGTGCGTGATATAGCCGTCGAGGTCCGCGATGGCGATCGCGGCAAACGACGACTCAAGCGACACCCTCCTGATCAGGAGTTCTCGCTCCGTGCGTTTCCGTTCCGTGATGTCGGCATGTGTCCCCGCGATCCGGATCGGCGTCCCGCGGGCATCGCGCTCGACCACCCGGAGCCGGTCGAGCACGTAGACCCATTCTCCCGATGCGGACTTCATCCGGAACTCCATCTCGCAGCGGTCGCGAACTCCTGCGGCCATCCCGGCGAGGGCCGCCCCAACGCGATCGCGGTCCTCCGGGTGGACGAGTGCGAGGATCGCGGGGAGCGTGGGCACGAACGCCCCGGGTTCGTAGCCGAGCATCGTGAAGGTCCGCGGGCTGTAGTAGATCGTGCCGGTGCCGACGTCCCAGTCGACCAGTCCGTCCCCTGCCGCCGGGAGTGCCAGGTTCAGCCGTTCTTCGCTCTCCCGGAGCGCCTGCTCCGCGCGATTCCGCTCGGTCACGTCGAGGAGCGACATCACCGAGCGGGCCGTCCCCGGGATCAGGCCGATGGTGGCCTCGACGGCGTGAAGGGTGCCGGCGCGGTCGATGAACGTGAAGGAGTAGTTCTTCGGCGCGGCTGCGGGATCCTTCCGGCGGAGGTTGTGGTACTCCATGATCTGCCGGCATTCTTCCCCCGGGGCGATGAAATCGGCCAAACGCTTTACTCCGGTGACATCCTGCCGCGGATACCCGGAGAGCCGCTCGAACTCGGTGTTCGCCACTGAGATAGTGCCGTCGCCTTCGATGAGGATCGTCGCCGTCCCGGTGTACTCGACGATCGCCTCGTAATCCCCGGTCTCAGGGGCTTCCCGGAGCCGGAGCACCCAGTTCTTCCCGGACGGCGTTCTCCACCCCGAGCAGTGGTACCCCCGTTCTCCACCGCCCGGATTCCTGAGCCGGCACTCGAACTCCAGAGTCCCGTTTCCGGGTGTCGCAAGAATTTTGTCGGCAAGATCGCTCACCGACCCCGCCTGCCCGGGTTCGCTCTCATGCACACCGAGCATCCGGCGGGAGGCCGTATTCGCCCAGATTATGCGGGCGTCCTCATCGAGCACCAGGACCGCGTCTTCCATACTCTCCAGTACCCGGTAATCCGGCTGCGCGCCGTGCAGACGCTCCGGAGGGTCGACGGGGGCCACGCTCGGTTTCTCCTGCTGCCCCAAGATGCATCTTGCGGGCTGGTATTGAATATGAAGATTGTCAAAACGTATTAATCTGTTCCGGTTGCTGGATAGGGGGAAAAAATATTAATCCGTGCGGCCGTGGCGGAGCGGGGTATCGTGCCCGGGGCTGGTGCCGGGGAAACATTCTTTGCCCGGCCGCCGCACGGGGAAAACAGGAGTCAGGGTTTCGCATCCTCCGGTTCTTGCTGGCCGGCAAGAAGGTTGACCACGTCACGCCCTTTCTCCCGTGCCTCCGTGAGCGCTGTAGGGTGCCTCGTGATCCCGCCGTAGCGGTCGAGATCGTTTGCGATGACGTTGTCCCAGTACTCGAACCCGGTGGTGTTGAAGAAGGCGGTGATTGCCGGGAACGCCGCATCGAAGACGTTCTCCCACCCGAGCCCCGCGGTCGAGACGAATATCCCCTTGTGGCGGCGGGTGTGGTCGGGAGCGTAGTAGAGATTCTTCAGGATGAACTTGCGCGCCCAGAGGTACTGGGCGCGGTCGATCAGTCCCTTCGCCTCCGCCGTGATCCCCATCGAATAGATGGGGGAAGCAAGGACAATGACATCGGCATTCTCAATCTTCTCAAAGACCTCCGTGAGATCGTCTTTGAGGACGCAGACCCCGGTACGGTGACAGACGTTGCACCCCTGGCACGAGGCGTACTCGAGCGGCCGCAGAACGATCTTCTCGACCTCTGCCCCCGCCTCGCGGGCACCCTCGAGCACGGCGTCGAGCAGCGTCTCGGTGTTCCCGTGCCGCCGTGGGCTGCCGGAGATGCCGAGGACGTTTACGGTCATGCCGCCCCGACCTCCCGCAGGTGCGCAACAACCTCCCGTGCCAGGCTCTCCGCGTCGGCCTTCGCGGTCGGATGGCGCTCAATCGCGCCCTTCTCGTCGACCCCGTTCACCATCAGGTACCGGAGATCTTTGTTTTTGATATCGACGACGTGAAAGAAGCACTTCACCGACGGAATTGCCGCATCGAAGACGTAATCCCAGTTCTGCCCGGCGGTCGAGAGGAAGATGCCCATCCGTTTTCCTTTCCGCTCCGGCGGGACGACCGGGAGGTGGAGGACGTACTTCCGGGAGCGGAAGACCTGCGCCCGGTCGACCAGCGCCTTCGCCTGCGCGGCAAGCCCCATGCAGTAGATGGGCGAGGCGAGGATGATGCAGTCGGCCGCGACGATCCGGTCGTGGACGTAGTCCATGTAGTCGTGCTGGACGCACCGGTTGAGCGTCTCGCAGATGTTGCACCCGCGGCAGGGCCGGATGTCGGCCTCGGCGACGACGATCTTCTCGACCGCGGCCCCTTCGGCCTCCATCGCCGCGAGCACCCAGTCGAGGAGGGTCTCGGAGTTGCCGTGACGGCGGGGCGAGGCCGCAAACGCGAGGACGTCTATGGTCATATATGATGTGTTGTCCCGGCGGAGGCAAAAAACGTGCCGGGATTTGTTTCACTGCACCTTCTCCTGCGACAGCCCGATCGCGAGCGTGTAGCAGAGGCCGATCATCACGAGCATGAACGGGAACGCCGCGGTGATCGCCATCACCTGGAGAGCGTCAAGCCCCCCGGTGAGGAGGAGGACGATCGCGACGGCGGAGAGGGAGAGTCCCCAGACGACCTTCTTGTAGTTCGGGACGACCAGGCCCCCGCCCGATGTGAGCGAGCCGAGGACGACCGTCGCGGAGTCCGCCGAGGTGATGAAGAAGACGATCAGGAGAAGTATCGCGGCGAGCGAGAGGATTCCTGCGAACGGGTAGTGCTCGAGGAACGCGAAGAGGGCGAGCGAGACGTCCTCTCCCGCGACGGCGGCGATGCCCGCTCCCTCTTCGAGTTCGAGGTGCAGCGCCGATCCCCCGAAGATCGTGAACCAGACGAAGGTGAAGAGGGTAGGAACCGTGAGGACGGTCAGGACGAACTCCCGGATCGTCCGGCCCCGTGATATCCGGGCGATGAAGAGCCCCACGAACGGCGACCACGAGATCCACCATGCCCAGTAAAAGACCGTCCAGTCCCTGCTCCACTCGAACCCCGCGAACGGGTAGGACTGGAGGCTCAGGTCGATGATGTTGTTGATGTAGCCGCCGAGGGTGGAGGCGAAGACGTTGAGGACGTAAGGCGGCGATCCGAGGGCGAGGACGAGGAAGAGAAGCACCGTCGCCAGGACGATGTTGAATTTCGAGAGGACCTGGACGCCTTTCTCCACCCCGATGATCGCGGACGCCATGAAGAGCGCCGTCGCGATGAGGATGATCCCGATGGTGACGGAGATCGCGGACGAGAGCCCGTAGAGATGGGTGAGCCCGCTGTGGATCTGGAGGGCGCCGAACCCGAGCGACGTCGCGGTCCCGAAGACCGTCGCAAAGACCGCGAGCACGTCCACCGTCTTCCCGGCGGCGCCGTAGATCCGCTCGCCGAGAACCGGGTAGAAGCAGGAGCTGATCAGGGCGGGCATCCCGCGCCGGAACGAGAAATACGCAATAGAAAGGCTGACGATGGTGTAGATCGCCCACGGGTGAATCCCCCAGTGGAAGAACGCGTAGCGCATGGCGAACGAGGCGGCGTCGGGGGATGCGGCGTCGATGAAGGGGGGCGGCTGGAGGAAGTGGACGAGCGGTTCGGAGACTCCCCAGAAGAGGAGCCCGATCCCCATCCCGGCGGCAAAGAGCATCGCGATCCAGCCGAAGAATCCGTATTGCGGCCGTTCTGCGTCATAGCCGAGTTTGATCGTCCCGTAGCGCGAGAGCGCGAGTGCGAGCGCGAAGACGAGGAAGAAGAAGACCGAGATGAGGTAGAGCCAGCTGAAGTTGTCGAGGATTGCGGCGTGGACCGCGGACGAGGCCGAATCAAGGAGGTCGGGCCTCGCGACCCCGAACCCGATGAAGAAGAGGATGATCCCGGCGGAGAAGAGGAAGACCGCCTCCCTCCTGAGATACTCACGAAGCATTGCGGCTCCCCGGTTGCGGCACGAGGAATATCGAAGCCCTCGACCCGGTCACGATCCGCTCCGCCGTGTACCCCATCGGGGCGGAGAGAAACGCCGCGCTCTTCCTCCCGACGACGACGACGTCGGCCTCGATCTGATCGGAGACATACAGTACCTGCGCGGCGGGGTCTCCGATCCGCTGCTCGACGGTGACGCGCCCGAAGTACGGGCGGAGTTCTTCCGCCACCGTGCCGAGTTCTCTGTCGACGGCCTCCCGCCGAACCCGCTCCGCCAGCGGATCGGCCATCCTCCCCCTGACATGGAGGACGTGGCACCAGGCTCCCGCGAACTCCATCACGTAGGGGAGCGGGCGGGCGGACGTCTCGTCGAGGTCGGTCGCGTAGAGGACGTTGAGGTCACTCTGGGCGGGGTCCGCCCCGTCGTCGGGCAGGCGGGGCCGGACTTTGTGGACGAATACGGGAACGTCGGCAAGCCGGAGGAGATCCCGCGAGACGCTCCCGAGAAGCATCGTCTCGATGTGCCACCGCCGCTTCGCCTTCATGTAGATGCCGTCGACACCCTCGAGGAGGGCCGTCTCCGCGATTGCCGAGGCGATGTGGCCTTCCCCGGTCTTTACCTCCACGACGAGCCCCGTCTCTTCGAGCGCCTCCGCGAGAAGCGTGAGCCACGAGAGGTCGGCTCCCCGGAAGAACGAACCGGGTTCGTTCACGTGGTAGAGGCAGACCGAGCTCGCCCCGAGGCTCTTGAGGATCGTTCCGGCCTTCCTCACCTCTTCGGGCCTCTCTCCGTAGGCAACCGGAATCAGCGTCTTCTCAAACATCCCCTGGACACCTCAAGAACGCCGGGTGCCGCCCGGCAAATCCTGAATACTCGTAACTTCGGGGTTTCGGCACCATTAATGCACCGAAGTCGATCCCGGGTCTGTCCGGAGGCGGCGGCTCCCGGAATTCTTGTGTCTCGCCGCACCGGAGGAGTGAGAGTGATTGTTTGACTTTCGCAAAAAAAAGAGGGTTTTCAGAGTTCCTTGAAGCAGAGGTACCAGTCTTTGCACTCGTAGCCTTCCTGCATCCGCTTCTCGATCTCTTCGGGGGTCTTTGGCGCCGGGACGATCACCTTCGCGCCGGGCTCCCAGTTCGCCGGCGTCGCGACGCCGTGCTCGTCTGAGGTCTGGAGGGCTTTCGTGAGCCGGAGAATCTCGGGCATCGATCGGCCGTTGAACATCGGGTAGTAGAGCATGGCCCGCATGACACCCTTGTCGTCGATGAAGAAGACCGTCCTGATCGTGGAGGTGGTGCTCTGGCCGGGGTGGAGCATCCCGTAGCGTTTGGCGACCTTCATATCGAGGTCGGCGATGATGGGGAACGGGATCTCGACGCCCATCTTCTCCTTGATGTTCCTGACCCACGCAAGGTGCGAGTGGACGCTGTCGATCGAGAGGCCGACGAGCTGGACGTCCAGTTCCTTGAGTTCGTCGGCGATCGCGGCGAAGGCCATGAACTCCGTGGTGCAGACCGGCGTGAAGTCGGCCGGGTGGGAGAAGAGGATGACCCACTTCCCCTTGAGATCCGAGAGTTTCAGGCGTCCGTGGGTTGTCAGCACGTCGAATTCCGGCGCTTTCTCGCCGATAACCGGCATCTGAAGCAGTTCTTCGGGTTCCATGATTCACTTCCTCGGGCGGTTGCCCAGGTACTCCTCGAGGGCGGTCTTGCCGTGGACGTAGGCCGGCATCCCCGCGAGCAGGAACGCGACCCGGAGCCCTTCCTCGATCTCCTCCTTCGATACGCCGATGCTCCCGGCACCGGCCATCTGCGCCCGGACGGCGTGCCCGTCCCGGAGCGCGGCCGCAATCGCGATCGCGATGACCTTCTTCGTCTGCTTCGAGAGAGCGCCGTCGGCCCAGATCATCTGGTCGAGCCCCATGACGCTCGCGTAGAGGTCGGGGTCGGTCTCTTTGAGTTCCTTGAAGATTACGGGAATTTTGCCGATCTTCTCTTCGAGTCTCTTCTCTTCCATACCGATCACTCCTCGAGCACCATCGCCTCGCCGCAGCAGACCAGTTCGCCGCCGCCGGCTTCCAGCACCTGGACAACGTTTCCGCAGATCTCGCAGTGGTAGACCTGCCCTTTTGCCGATACGTTCACCATTCTTCTCACCTCAACGGTTCTCCGGTTTCTTTCTCTCGGGCGGATTCAGGACGTCTTCGGGCGACTTGATGTCCGGCCTGATGTGCGTCATCGGGAGGCAGTTGTACATCTCGCAGGCGCAGGTCGGGCATTTGACGAGATCCTCGTCGCTGCTGTCGATCCGGACCTCCCGCCCGCAGTCGATGCAGATGAACCGGCCCGGGCCCGGCTTCTCACCGGCTTTTGCTGTCTTGTTGGTCTCTGGTTCGGCCATAGATTGTCACCAGAGCGGTAATTACCTCACAAGATATTTAGCCGTTCCCCTCCGGGCATACCCGTATCCTATTAATAGGGTCGTGCGCAACCCTGCACCATGCCAAAGAAGGTTGTCGCGCTGCTCGGAAGCCCCGTTCTCGACGGGAACACCGCCCGTCTCCTCGACGAGGCTATCAGGGGTGCAGAGGAGGCCGGGTGCGAGGTCGAGAAGGTCGAGGTCGCGCACATGGACGTTCTGCCCTGCATGGAGTTGTTCCAGTGCATGGGAAGCGAAACCTGCCTGATCCAGGACGGGATGGAAGAGTACTACAGGAAGTTCCGGGAGATGGACGGCCTGATCATCGCCACCCCGGTGATGACGATGGGCATCCCCGGCAGGCTCAAGTCGTTCATTGACCGGTTCCAGGTCTTTTACATGGCAAAATACCACCGGGGGCAGTCGTTTATCTCTCCGGAACGGCGGAAAACGAGGAAGATGCTCTTCATCTCGATCGCGGGAATGAATATCCCGAACGTCTTTCTCGGCGTGAAGATGACCGCCCGGGCGTTCGGCGAGATCATCGACTGCCCCTACTGGGACGAGGTGCTCCGAAACGACATGGACACGATCCGGGACATCCGGACGCGGCCGGAGGTGATGGAGGCGGCTTACAAGAAGGGCTACGACCTCGGGCGGCTTCTAGGCTGAGTCGTCGGGCTCGATGTGGACGACGACCTCGGCGAGCCCCGGCACTGCTTCTTTGAGCCGGCGTTCCACCTCGTCGGAGATCTCGTGCGCCCGGGAGACCGGGAGTGCCGGATCGACGGTGATGTGGATGTCGGCAAGGATTTCGTCCGGTTTCCCCCGGCACCGGAAGTCATGATACCCGGTCACCCCCGGGGTATCCATCACCACCGCTTCGATGAGCGCCGGGTCGCAGGGGAGTTTCATCGTGTCGGTGAGAACCCGGGCGGCGTCGTAGAGGACCCTGACCCCCATCCTCGCGATGAGGAGACCGATGGCGAACGCGATGACCGGATCGGCCTGCGGGAACCCGAGCCCGACGGCGAGAAACCCCCCGAGGACGGCCAGGGAGACGAAGACGTCACTCTTCGTGTGTTGTGAGTCGGCGACCAGGATCTGGCTCCGGTACTCCTCGCCTTTCCGTCGTTCGTAGGTGGAGACGGCGAGGTTGACGACGAGCGTCCCGACCATGACCGCGACGGTGACCGCGGTGATCTCGGGGGCGACGGCTTCGACAAGCCGGTGGTACCCCTCATAGAGGATCCCGCCGGCGGTCAGGAGGAGCATCGCCCCGATGACCAGAGTGCCGAGCGTCTCGATCTTGCCGTGGCCGTAGGGGTGTTCGGGGTCGGGGGGTTTCCCGGCGAAGTAAAGGGCGACTATGCCGATGACGTTCGAGAGGGAGTCGAACCCCGAGTGGAACGCGTCCGCGACCATGCTCACCGACCCGGCAAGGAGGCCAAAGACCACTTTGGCGAGTGCGACGGCGAGGTTCAGGGCGAGGACGATGATAAAGATCCGCCGCACCTTTCGGCCGGTTACGCCTGGGGACCGTTGGTCTTCTCGAGTTCCGTTCGCACCTCTGGCACTCATGCTTCACCTCCTTCGCCCGTCGCACTCGAAACCCTTCGGGTTTCTCAAGCTCCCGTCCGAAACCCGTTGGGTTTCTCAAGCTCCGGAATCGAAGCCTGACGGCTTCTCATGTTCCGTTCCTCGAAGACCTTCGGTCTTCTCGAACTCCCGTCCTACGGACAGTCGTTCGTTGGAACGTCGCACCCTGCGGGCCATCGCATTCGAAGACCTTCGGTCTTCTCGAGCTCCGGCTCTACGAGCCGTCGCATCCTACGGACCGTCGTTCGTTGGAACGTCGCATTCGAAGACCTTCGGTCTTCTCGAACTCCTGGCGTTCCGGCAGTCGCAACCCGCACCTCCGGTGCTCCTGCTCCGTTCCTCGAAGACCTTCGGTCTTCTCGAACTCCTGGCGTTCCGGCAGTCGCAACCCGCACCTCCGGTGCTCCTGCTCCGTTCCTCGAAGACCTTCGGTCTTCTCGAACTCCTGTCCTACGGACAGTCGTTCGTTGGAACATCGCAACCATCATCCACCGGGGGTAGGTTCTCTGGCGGCATAGGGTTTCCGAAGATAAAGGTGAAAGATTTTATAAGAGCGTCCTGCAATGATCCATCCATGCCGACAGATGAGAACGCTCAGAATGCGTACGCCGGGGAGTCCCAGGCGAACAGAAAGTACTCGGTCTTTGCAGAGAAGGCAGCCGCCGAGGGGTATCCCGCGGTGGCAAAACTCTTCCGTGCGGCAAGCGAAGCGGAAGCCGTCCACGCGAAACGCCTCCTCTTCATCCTGAACGCCGTCGGAAGCACCGAGGAGAACCTGAAGGACGCGATGGAGGGCGAGAACTACGAGTTCATGGAGATGTACCCCGCCTTCGTCGCCGAAGCGAAAGAGGAGCGCAAGAACGAGGCCTCGATCGTCTTCACCCATGCGATGAAGGCGGAAGAGGTGCACGCGAATCTCTACCTCCAGGCGCTCGAGGCCGTCCGGGAAGGAAAGGACCTCGACGCGGAGAAGGTCTTCCTCTGTCCGGTCTGCGGGAACGTCGAGATCGGCGAGGCGCCGGACAAGTGCCCGATATGCGGTGTTCCGGCACGGATGTTCCGCGAGATTCAGTAACATCCTTTTTTCCGGCCGGTGCCGCCGCACCCCCCCTATGTTAAATACTGTCCCCGAGATATTCCCCTTCATGGCAGGCGTTAAGGTCTACACGACGGAGAACTGCCCCTACTGCCGGATGGTCAAGGCGTTCCTCCGGAAGCACGATATCGAACACGAGATCGTCGACGTCGGGAAAGACCGCGAGGCGGCCCGGGAGATGATCGAGATCTCGGGGCAACGGGGTGTGCCGGTCACGGTATCCGGCGACGAGGTGGTCGTCGGGTTCGATGCAAAGAGGCTCCGGGAGCTCTTCGGGACGGCGCTGGAGGAGACCGTCTACGACGCGGTCATCGTGGGCGCTGGTCCGGCAGGGCTGACGGCGGCGGTCTACTGCGCCCGGAAACTCATGAAGACCGTCGTCATAGCGGAGAACATCGGTGGGCAGGCGGCCTGGAGCTGGGCTATCGAGAACTACATGGGGTTCTCGACGATATCGGGCGAGGAACTGGTCCGGAAGTTCGAGGAGCAGGTCCGGGGGTTCGACGTCCGTCTCGAGCTCGAGAGCGTCGGGGACGTTCGCAAAGAGGACGATACGATCCTCGTCCGGACGGCCTCGGGGACCGTCTACCGTTCCCGGACGCTCATCCTCGCTCCCGGGAAGGAGCCCCGGCGGCTGGGGCTTCCCGGTGAGGACCGGCTGATGGGAAAGGGTATCTCGGTCTGCGCTATCTGCGACGCCCCGCTCTACCGCGATAAACCGGTTGCCGTCGTCGGCGGCGGAAACGCCGCCCTCCAGACCGCGATCGAGATGACGAAGTTCGCGAGTTCGGTGACCCTGATCGCCCGGAGGGATCTCCGGTGCGACGAGGTCTACGTCGACCGGGCAAAGAAGGCGGGGGTGCGGACTTTCTCCCACCACGAGGTGACGGCGCTCCACGGGGACGCGGGCCTGACCGGGGTCACGGTCCGCGACCGCGAGACCGGGGAGGAGACGGGTCTCGATGTGGAGGGGCTCTTCCTCGCGATCGGGCTTGCGCCGAATACGGGCTTCCTCAAGGATCTCGTGGTGCTGAACGAGCAGGGCGAGATCGATATCGACGAAAATGGCCATACGAGCGTTCCCGGGGTCTTCGCGGCCGGGGACGCGACCTGCGTCAAGGCCAAGCAGATCATCGTCGCCGCCGGCGACGGGGCGAAGGCGGCGCTCGAGGCGCACGAGTATTTCGAAGGCGAGCCGGAAGAAGAGCAGATCGTCTGCACGTGAAGGGCTACACCCGGGTGCCTTCGGCCAGTGCCTGGAGGACGAACGGGTTCTCCTCCCGGATCAGGTCGGCGAACTCCTCGTCGGTGTAGCAGAGCGGTTCGACCGGGAGGTCGGTGAGGCCGATGATGAAGGCCGCACGTTTGTGGGGACGCTCGGGGAAGTCACCGACGACGATCAGGTCGACGTCGCTCTCCTCGTGGAAGTCCCCGCGTGAGAACGACCCGTAGAGGATGATGGCGCTGACACGCCGGCGCGCCCGGATCTCGCGGGCGAGAACCCGGACCTGCTCCATCACCCGGCGAGCGCTTCTCTCGCGGCACTGCAGATCGAATCCGCATGCTCGATGCATTCTTCGGCATCCTCCTGGTCGTAGTACTCCGATGGTGTCAGGTTCCCCACGATGCTGTCCGGATATCGGGTCGTTATATAAGCGGCGTCAAGTGCCTTGGCCTCACTCTTCAGCGCCAGGAACGAGGGCTCGTACTCGCCGATCTCCCTGATCAGTTCGTAGACAGAATGCGTCAGGATCCTCCGGTATCCCCGGGCATAGAGCAGGGCCTTCAGGGTTTTCTCTGCACTCTGCTGTGCCTGGAAGCATGCCCATTCAAAATCGCCGGACCGGCAGCTGTTCCTCGCGCTGACGAGATCCCTCTCCCCCTGGCGCAGCCACCGCCCTGCTTCACGCATGTTTGCATCCATGGTCTCGGCCTGATGATCATCAAACTCTTGTCGCTCCCGGGATATAAGTGCGCCGCGGTGTTCCCCCGGCGGCACAAGGTCTTTATCCGCCGGCGCCGATCTCTCTCCGACGAGACCCCGGAACCTCTCCCCGGAAGAGAAACAGGGCCTCTGTGCCCTCCTCGCCGCTCGACTGGGGGAGAGGAAGGAGATCCTCTTCGCGTACGTGTACGGCTCCTTTGTGCAGGGTCCCTTCCGCGACATCGATATCGCTGTTTTCCTCGCGGACGACAGCACCGGATCATCCGATCCGCTCCGGTACGAACTGGCGCTTGAACAGGAACTGGAGGAGGTTACCGGGGTGCCTATCGATGTACGGGTGCTCACCGCGGCGCCGCTTTCGTTCGCGTTCACGGTCCTCCGTACCGGGGAGATCCTGGTGTCCCGCGATGAGGAGGCGCGCTGCGAGTTTGTCTGCAGGATTCTCGTCGAGTATCATGATTTCTCCTATCACCGGGAGCGCTACAGGAGGGAAGCCCTTGGTCTCCTACGATGAGGAGAAGGTTACTGCGCTGTCATCGGGGCTGATGCAGGCCTGTGAGAGGCTCCGGGAACTGGGTCGACTCCCGAGGGAGGCGTTTGCGGGGGACCCTCACCTTGTTGCAAGCGCGAAGTATCACCTCATCGTCGGCATCGAGGCGGCTATTGATCTCGCCAACCATGCGATCACGAAGAATCGATGGGAAATACCTGAAAATTATGCCGATACATTTCGTATTATGCAGGAGCACGGGTTCTTCGACGAGGACCTTTGAGAACGTCTGCAGATGATGGCCTGGTTCAGGAATCGGTTGATCCACATCTATTGGGATATCGACAACGGCAGGATTTACGACCTGCTCCGGGAGGATGTCGGCGACATTGAGCAGTTCCTCGCCGAGTATATCCGTGCCCTGCAGAGGGAGTAAAGGCGCCGGCACTCCGTGTCAGCAATTCGACACTGTATAATGGCAATTCCTTCGAAAATCTGCGTGAGAATGCTCTACATCAGGTGGATCTTCGATCGCTGGACACTTTCGGGACGACTTCAATGATTATTCCCACAATAATTATAGATATAATCATTATGGTGCCGCCGGGAGAGACACCCTTATCTCCCGGGAGCGACGATCCCCTGCCATGGTAGGGCCGACGGTGGTCACGGGTCATCACTCCGGGGTGACGGGCCGGTGATCGAGGAGCACCTCCGGGCGGGGACGAGCGGGGTGCTCACGCGAATCACAGCCCTCATCGCCCGCACGGGGGCGACCCCGAACACCCTCACCCTGCTCGGGTTCCTCGGGATGGCGGCTGCGGGGATCCTCTGCGCTTCAGGATCGTTCTTCTTCGCCGGGCTCGTGGTCGCCGCATCCTGCGTCTTCGACGCCCTCGACGGGGCACTCGCCCGGGTGACCGGCGCTGCTTCTCCTTTTGGCGCGTTCTTCGACTCGTTCCTGGATCGCTACGCCGAGGCTGCGGTCTACGGGGGGCTGGTCATCTACTACGCGGGGGCGGGGACGCCCTGGGGCGTCGAGGCCGCTTTTTTCGCCGCTATCGGGTCGCTGATGGTCAGTTACGCCCGGGCCCGGGCCGAGGGGCTCGGGGTCGAGTGCCGGGCCGGCCTCTTCGCCCGGCCGGAGCGGATCGCGGTCATCATCGCCGGGCTGGTGACGGGCTTCGTCCTCCCGGCGCTCGTCATCCTCGCGGTCGCGACGAACGTAACCGCACTCCGCCGGCTCCTCTGTGTCCGGGGGGCTACGCTACTCCCGTCACGGCCTCCTCGGTCACCGTGATCTCCTTGTTCCCGATCCGGTAGCCTCCGACCGTCTTCACGTCGTAGGGGTTGCCGGTCGTTGAGTAGGGGACGACGAACGTCCCGTCCTCGCTTGCCTGCCGGTAGACGAACTCCCGGCCGGTGTTGGTGACGACCGTGGCCTCGATGACGCCCTCGCCCGGGATCGCGGCGCCCTCGACGCGCTCGAAGATCTTGACGCTCGTCGCGGGGTCCGGCGAGGACTCGTAGACGAGCCGGTAGTGCCTGAGCGCCGGGACGGTCCCGGCCGGGCTCGCGGAATCGCTCCCGAAGACCGCGGCCTTACCCGGTCCCGTGTAGGCGTCGGCCGCCGCCTGCGCCTCTGCCGGGCTCATTTCTTTGCTCCCGGTGAGGAGCGGATACCCGGTCTCCGGGACCGACCTGGTGTCGTACTCGACGTAGAGCGCGTTCTCGGGCTCTACGAGCGTGCCGTCGAAGGCCTGCAGCCGGACCGTCATCGTCTCGTAGTAGGCCTCCCGGTAGAACGACTCGATGCTGTAGGTATCCTCTCTTCCCGGCACCGCCACGAGGAGGGGCATTGCGTAGGGCGTGGTTCCCGTCGTCGCGTCGTGCCAGTAGGCGATGGCCGGGAACCCCTCGGCGGCCATCCTGCCGTCGGTGACGATGTAGCGGGAGCCGGCCGCGTCGGCCTTCTCTTCACTCGTCGCGAGGAAGAACCCAGTGGCGCTGCGGACGTTGTCCTGGAAGGGATTGGTGACCGGGATCCGCTGGGCGATGAAGGTGATCCAGTGGCCGTAGTCCCACCAGGACATGACGCTGTAGGAGTTCTCGGGATAGGCGAAGCCATCCTTCTCGTAGATGGCGTAGTAATCGACCCCGGGGTCGGGGGTGTTTACGTTCATCCACTCGAGGGCGTCGCGCCAGTCGTCGGCGAGCATGGTGCGGGGAACGCCGTTCTGCGCGTAGCCGATGTTTTCCGAGGCCGATGCGCCGACGAGGATCACGGCGAGGAGGACGGCGATCCCGACGGCGGCGATCTCGGCGGTGGGAAGCGCTTTCTTCTTCTTTTTGCTCTCGGGCTCACGGAGGTAATCGGCCGTCTTCTCGAATCCGTAGTCGAGCGCCCACGCGACGACGACCGCGGCGAGGAGCGCGAGGTTCACGGCGAGGTAGTACTCGAACCGCAGGTGCTGGATGGTCGCGATCAGGATGACGACCGACCAGACGATCGTAAAGAGGACCTCCGGCCGGTTCTCGCGCCGGGCCCGGAGGGCGAGCACGGCAAGTCCGGCGGGGATGAGGAGGAGGCCGACGTTGAAGCTCTGCCACGCGAGGGAGAGATCCCAGGCCCCCATCTCCCGGATGGCGGTGGCCGTCATGTCGCGGCCGAAGAACGCCGCAAGGCCGTTTGCCATCGTCTTCCCGATATCGGAGAGCGTGAGGAAGGCAACGCCGGCAACTCCGAGCGCGGCAAGGGCGGCGAGGTACTCGCGCCGCTTTCCTTTGAGCGCCAGCGAGATGCCGGCGAGGAGGGCGGTCACGGCGATCAGGAGGAGGTAGGCGTAGACGTGGGCGACGGAGTAGAGCGAGAGCGACATCGAGTCGACCATGAACCCGGATATGGGCAGGAAGATTGCGGGAAGAGCGAACGTGACGGCGTTGACGACTAAAAGCCCCTCCGGCCCGGTGCCGTCGAGGTGGTTCCGCACGGCCTGGATGACCGTGAAGATCCCGGCGATGAGCGCGAAGAGGATGATCGTCGGCATGACGAGGAGGCCGAGGACGTAGGCGGCCCCGGCGGCGAGGGCGAGGAGCGCGACGGGGAGGATGGTCTTTGTGTCCGCAAGCGTTACCGGGTGCCGGGCGGCGTACGCGAGCGCGGCGATGTAGGCGAGGCAGAAGAGGGTGGAGAAGAGCGTCTCCGCAACGTGGTGATCGACGAACCCGAAGATCGACCGCGCGAAGAACGAGGCCGAGACGACCGCGATGAGCCCGGCGGCGACGAGCCCGGTCGTCCTGTCGGCGAGGGTCTTTCCGGTGAGGTAGACGACCGGGACGACGGCGGCCGCGAGGAGCGGGGGGACCCACGCGGCGACGTACACGATCTCGGGCCGGGCGGCCGCCCCGGCGACGAGGCAGAGGGTGGCGGTGATGAGCGGGAAGAGCGGCCCCCAGGCGATCTCTTTACCCCCCGGGTAGGCGGTCATGGGATCGAACCAGGCGTAGCCGGGGTAGTTTGCCGCGATCACCTCGACCTGGCGGAGGTTGTACCAGGCGTCGGTGCCGATGAGGGTGGTGAACGAGCCGTCGACGAGCGCGGCGTGGGGGATTGCGCGGAGGAGAACCGCCACGAGCATGAAGACGAGCAGGGCGGCGGCGGTGAGGGCCGTTTTATGATCTTTCAGTGCAGCGGGAGCCATAGGTCGTAGGTTGATCTTGGGGGCGGCCGGTAATTAATGGGTACGACTGGAGGCGGGATTCGTGCTCCGTGCTCCCACATGATCCCCCTGCAGTGTGGGTGGGGATGCGGCCAGCACCCCGCCTCTCCCCCGGCCGGGACCTCACCGGCGTGAATACTCCTTGTGTGCCCTCTCGTTCGTCACGATCTTCTCGATCTTGACGATGCTCTCCTGGTGCTCGATGATATAAAAAACAGTGAAGGATCTGCTGATATGGAGGCGGTAGACTGCAGGGGGATGAGGATACTCAAGTTTCTCCTTGTTCCCTCCCGGAAACGGGTCATCCGCGAGTTCCTGGATCTTTTCGACGACAATGCGCCGGGTTTTTGGGGGGAGACGCTTTAAGAGCTCCCGTGCCTTCCTCTCGATCAGAACGGTGAACACGCTCTCCTGCTCCCGGGTGCCTCAGTCGTCCTGCAGGAGGTCGTCCGGGTCGAAGGCTACGAACTCGCCGGTCTCCTCGATCTCGACGATCATCTTCCAGTCGCGATAGTCTCGCTCGCGCCGGATCATCCGGCCAAGCAGCTCGTCATAGCTCTCTCCGGCCTCCTTGAGGTCGTGCAAGTCCCTCCAGGTGGGTTCTTTCACGGGAATGCGCTTGATCTGATTTCCGGCATCGCTTGTGGCGGAAGACATGCATCTCCGTGGATCGTTATGATACTTATTGGTGTGCACATTTGCCACAGTGAATAAATGTGCCATAATGGCCCCCCGACAGGACCGGTGCCCGCTCCGTTCCTGTCGGAACGTTGTATTTCGAAACCCTTTGGGTTTCTCAAACTCCGTTCTGTCGAAACGTCGTATTTCGAAACCCTTTGGGTTTCTCAAACTCCGTTCTGTCGAAACGTCGTATTTCGAAACCCTTTGGGTTTCTCAAACTCCGTTCTGTCGGAACGTCGTATTTCGAAACCCTTTGGGTTTCTCAAACTCCGTTCTGTCGGAACGTCGTATTTCGAAACCCTTTGGGTTTCTCAAACTCCGTTCTGTCGGAACGTCGTATTTCGAAACCCTTTGGGTTTCTCATGCTCGCTACACCCGCACTTCGTACCTGACGGTGCTCAAGCTCCGTTTCACCGCCAGAGCAGTAATCATTATAGCCGCATATTCACAACTATCCGGGCCCGTACTCTGCTATCAATTCTTTCGACAGTGTCGAAAGAATTCTCTTACCGTATGGCGCTCGTTCTTCTTTGAGAATATCCCTGCCGATTCGATCGCCGATATGCCAGTACAGCAGGACCAGTTCGACGTTCACCGCAGTCGCAGCGCGGCCTTTTGCCATTCGGATCAGGTCACGAAGATCTGAAAGGCGATATCCTGTTCCAGAGGGCGGGTATCGCTGATCGGTTGCAACGCTGTATCATCGGCAGGTGTATCATGCTGTCCGGCCTTCCGTGTCATCTGCGACCGACCTCCCGGATATTCTCCCTGCTGATGTGTATGTTTGGGCAGAGGGGGTATTCTGGTCGTGTTCCGGGCCGCAGGTGGATCCGATCCGTGGCGGAGCCATCACGGATGGGCATTCCATCGACAATCTTTTCTGTCTGTGGCATCTATACCATAGATGCCATGAATGCCACAAAGCGCATTATTGTCAGGGAAGAGGTCTGGGCTGCCCTCTCCAGTATGCGGGAGCCGGGGATGACCTTCTCGGAACTGATAGAGGATATGATCGAGCACGAAAAGAAGCGGCGGCTCGTTGAAGATATCAAGCGGATCCAGGAGACGGAAGAGCTCGTGGAGATCCCGTTGTGACGTTCGCCGTTCTGTTCCGGCAATCGGCGGCGGACTTCCTGCACAGCCTGCCGGAGAAGTCGCAGCGCATCATCACGGCAAAACTTGCTATTCTGCGGATCGATCCTTATCCCGGTAGCGGGGGAGACAAAGAGCGCCTGAATACGGATGATACGGAGGTATTCCGCCTCCATATAGGACGGACATTTACCGCGATCTATCTCATCCATACCGACAGGAACCGGGTCGAGATCACTCACCTGATGACCATTGAGCAGGCGCATAAACGCTACGGCAGGCTTTAGTAATAGTGCTCGTTGCCGTTCGGGGAAGTCGTTCCCTCGAAGACCTCCGGTCTTCCCGAACTCCTGACTCAAAACCCTTCAGGTTTCTCAAACTCCGGCCCGGCGGGCCATCGCACCCTTCGGCCAGTCGTTCCCAGAACGAATACCCTTATCCACCTCCCCCCACAACCTATTCCTCAGGAGGCTACCCGCCTGAAGATCGCCTACGTCTACGACGCCGTCTACCCCTGGGTGAAGGGCGGGGTCGAGAAGCGCATCCGCGAGGTCTCGGTCCGGCTACTGTAGCCGAATAAACAGGAGGCGCGGGACAGCTTCCGGCAATCCTTTGTGATGCTTGATCCGTCTCTTCAGGATGGGCAGGGGAACGTATCTGACGGTCGCGATCTGTTCACGCTATACTGTAAGGTGCTTGGGGTGGATCAGTAAGGTGCTTGGGGTGGATCAGTAAGGTGCTTGGGGTGGATCAGTAAGGTGCTTGGGGTGGATCAGTAAGGTGCTTGGGGTGGATCAGTAAGGTGCTTGGGGTGGATCAGTAAGGTGCTTGGGGTGGATCAGTAAGGTGCCCGGGGTGGATCAGTAAGGTGCCCGGGGTGGATCAGTAAGCGGTGTTCAGATCCCTTGCATCCCTGTGGAAAGAGCACTATTGCCCACATCCCACGTCGGCAGTCCTCCGGTGTCCGGAGTGCGAGAAGAACCTGCAGAGTTTGCATTCAGATCTCCTGTTCACTTCTTCCCACTTTGTATTTCTGCTCCGGATGGTTTGGCTCTCCGGGGATCACGTATTCCAATTGCCCGTCATGTATCATCGGTTTTAAGTAACTGGCTGATACCCATTTTTTGCTTCTCCCAACCAATTGGGCAATCTCCCCGGCAGAGGAGGGGCGCACGCTGCAAATCTGAACGATAACTCGCATGACTTCCTGTGGCGAACTCCTTTTACCCAGCATTCTTATTGATTCGGCAATATCCGGTAGGATTGCTTCAGAATCCACACTCAGAGTCTCCTCCTCGTCCAGCGAAACCTCCACCCGCTGGTGAGTCGTGCACACAGGGGCAACCCCGAGCTGCCCGGTTGGAGTATAGAAGGTCATCGCGCCATGAGGATGCTGGATAAGAAAACCCAGATCCCGGAGTTTCCCGAGCAATTTGCTTGCACCGACCACATCGAGTTCGATCAGATCGCGACACTGCTCATTCGAGATAGACCCGTTCCGCCTGACAAAGACGAGAGCCATCGCCTCTTCATCGGATAAGTCAGCAGCGCTGAAGCCACGGAGCCATTCGAGTTCTTCCTCAGAGAAGAAATGGTGAAGGGAAAATGCGGCGCGGAAATAATCGGCCTGATGATTCGATTCAAAGACCGGCGGGGACAGGCGGGCTTCCCGGGTTAACTGTACCATCATCCGGATTCCACTACCTTTGTTCTCAGCCAGGTTTGTATCGTGCAGAACCGCTGCAATGGCCGGATTTCTGGTAACAGAGGTAATACTTCCCTCATCGCCGATCTCAACAAGTGAGTGTCCAGGATTCGTTATCTCCAGCCTTCCCGGATAACGGATAATCCGTATCGTCCCGCAAGATCGATAGTTTCGGTGCATCAGCGCGTTCACAACCGCTTCGCGGACGACTCGCTCAGGGATAAGGGGTCTTTCGTGCCGCTGGATGGACCCCTCATGGAACGCCACGCACCTTGGAATATCGTCCATAACACCTGCGATGACCCGTGGAATCATACGTAACAGCGGTTCGCGGAACTCAAGCGCGTACGAGATCTCTCCATCCCATTTGTGGCCTGGAACGCGGATGTAATCAACACGCATCAGCGGGAGATACTTCCGGATTGCCATATCCCTTCCAAAGAGGAGAACCCCGGCCAACGTGGGGATTAGCTCATCGCCTTGCTTATCCGCACACTTCAGGGCAAGGAGAAGGTCTCCATCATTCCAGTTCAACTCCGGTGCATGCGGGTTGGCTGCGCGTCGTGCTCGCCGGTATTCATCGATTGCATGCGGATCGATATCATCCAATGACGCACCGGGAATAACCGACTCGTCATACGTCCTCCGTTCTGCACTCGTATGGAACATCCGGATATCCTCGTCAGTACAATGCTGAGCCGTCGAGCCGATGCGGCGGTAGGCGCCTCGCGGCAGACCTTGCGCTTTTATGTAAATGGGCTTATTATGGGGCACTTCTTCGGGGATGTACACCACGATCACCGGTTTTTCATCAACCATGCAGACCTGCACATTCGGCCTCAGGGGCCGGTTGAACGCGGAGGCACAGAGTGAAGCAACTTCTCTCTGTAATTTATCGGGTTCGTGGACGCCGGTAACTCTATAGTTCCCGGAAGCCGGGTCGCGGGAAACACCGAGCAGGAGATACCCCCCCTCGATACCGGGCTCGTTAGAGAACGCCGATATCGTCTGAGAGGCGGTTTTCCCCAGAGTTCTGGATGTTTCTTTCGCTTCGATGCGCCAATGTTCGTCACATGTATTAAGTTCTGATAGAAGTTCCGCACAACCCCGCATTCTACGACTCCTGCAGATGATATCCGGTCTATATCAGATCAGTCTTCGCCGATAACCATATACTGTTCGCATGCCGGACGAAGGGTACTTCCTGTTTGCCTCCAGAAGGTTGCGGGAGTTATGCGAGGCAGAGCGCCGGTTCCTCGCCCTGATGAGGGGCGAGTCGAAACCCGAGCAATATATCAGGCGAACCTCTGTGACTCCTGAGGGGACCCTCCGTCCTGAAAGTTCGGGGGTTCACTTGCGGTCGCGTTCCCGATCGCCTCCTCTCGTCCCCGGCCCCAGAACGAATACCCTTATCCCCCTTCTCCCGCAACCTATTCCTCAGGAGGCTACCCGCCTGAAGATCGCCTACGTCTACGATGCCGTCTACCCCTGGGTGAAGGGCGGGGTCGAGAAGCGCATCCGCGAGGTCTCAGTTCGGCTCGCGGACCGGGGGCACGAGGTCCACGTCTACGGGATGCGTTGCTGGGACGGCCCGGCCGTGATCGAGCGCGACGGGGTGACCCTCCACGGCGTCTGTCCGGGGGAGGCGCTCTACTCCGATGGCCGGCGGACGGTCCCGCAGGCGGTCCGGTTTGGGAAGGCGGTGCTCCGGCCGCTCCTCTCCTCCGGCGCCGACGTCGTCGACTGCCAGAACTTCCCCTACTTCTCGTGTTTCTCGGCGAAGGCGGCGTCGGTGCGGCGAGGCTTCCCACTCGTCGTCACCTGGCACGAGGTCTGGGGCGACTACTGGTACGACTACCTCGGGCGGCGGGGGGCGTTCGGGAAGGCCGTCGAGCGGCTGGCCGCCGGGCTTACCGATCATCACGTCGCGGTCTCGCCCTCGACGGCCCGGGCGCTCGAAGCCCTCGGGGTCTCGGGGCCGGTCCCGGTCGTGCCGAACGGGATTGATCTCGCGCGGATCGCGGCCGTCCCCCCGGCGGCGGAGGAGTGGGACGTCATCTTCACCGGCCGGTTGATCCGGGAAAAGAACGTCGACGTCCTCCTCCGGGCGCTCGTAGCGGTCCGGGAGGAAGTCCCCGACCTCCGGGCCCTGGTCGTCGGCGACGGCCCGGAGCGGCCGGCACTTGAGCGGCTCGCGCGCGACCTCGGGCTTGACGAGTCAGTGACATTTACCGGTTTTCTCCCCGACCATGACGCGGTCGTCGCCGCGATGAAGGCCTCCCGCGTCTTCGTCCTCCCCTCGACCCGCGAGGGCTTCGGGATCGCGGCGCTGGAGGCGATGGCCTGCGGGATTCCGGTGGTGACGACGGATCACCCCGGGAACGCGGCGGGGGACCTGGTTGTCCCGGGGGTGAACGGGTACCGCCCGGGGCTCTCGGCGGGGGAGCTGGGGGAGGGGATTCTCGCGGGGCTTGAGAGGGGGGCGCAGATGCGGGACGGGTGCCTCAGGACGGCCGGGGAGTATCAGTGGGAGGAGATTGTACGAAGGATCGAAGCCGTTTACGATCGGTGCGTGGGTGACGCCTCTGCGGAGGTTCGGGAGGGGGACGTCTGATGAGGGTTGCGATCTTTCACGATTACTTCGGGGCCATCGGCGGGGGTGAGAACGTTGTTCTGATGATGGCGGATGCGCTCGATGCCGACATCATCACTACCGACACGGACGCCGTCAATCGGATTAAGGGGCACCGGAACGTGCTTAGTATCGGGAATACGGTCAAGATCGCTCCTTTCAAACAGGTGTCCGCTGCGGCGCGGTTTGCCGCCTGCGACTTTTCTGATGATTACGACTTCTTCATCTTCAGCGGGAACTGGGCACATTATGCTGCTGGAAAGCATCACCCGAACCTCTGGTATTGTCATATCCTTATAGGGGCTATGGATGACGAAAATATCCGTTTTTGCGATCACTCGGGGCGGTTTGCCCGGGGTTTTTACCGGTGCGGATCGAGCCTCCACCGGTCGCTCGATAGACGATCCATGGCAAACGTCGATCGGATCCTCGCGAACTCCCGGAATACCCGTGCTCAGATAGCCAGATACTACGGGAGAGATGCCGATATCCTCTATCCTGCTATCGATGTCTCCCGCTACGTTCATCGAGAGGCAGAAGATTACTGGCTCTCGGTGAACAGGCTCTACCCGGAAAAAAGGATCGAACTCCAGATAGACGCGTTTCGCAGGATGCCCGAAGAGAGGTTGGTTGTTGTCGGCGGGCACGCGGCCGCAGACCACTCATCCCCGTACATCCGCTGGCTGGAACGGGACCTGCCCGAGAATGTCACGATACTGGGGGAAGTGCCCTTCGACGAGCTTGTCGATCTCTACTCCCGCTCGAAGGGCCTGATCTGCACCTCGTTCAACGAACCGTTCGGCATCACCCCTCTGGAGGCGATGGCCAGCGGCAAACCGGTTGTTGCCGTGAAATCAGGCGGTTTCCTGGAGACGGTTAATGAAGAGACCGGAAGACTCGTGGAACCCGATCTGGCGGATATCGTCCAGGCGATCAGGGAGATAGCGAAGGAACCTGAGATTTATCGATTGCCGTGCCTTGAGAGGGCGCAGCTCTTTGATGTATCCGTCTTCCAGGAGAGGCTACGTCAGATTGTCCTTCAAGCATACCGGGAGATGTAAGATTGTCTCAGGTTCTGCTGCAACATTGCATCCCGTAGTGCCGGGATGCTTGGCTTCATGGAAAACCGTCATTGTGGAGGTACGAGTTTGACAACCGGGAGCACCGGCACGGGGTAGTATTTCCGATAATTCTGTAATTCCAGTTGGTCAATCCAGAAGCATTATACGGGCAAAATCACCACTATTTTACCATGAAACCGACCATCGACGGGGTGGCCATTAAAAACTTACGTCTCATTCCGGACGAGCGCGGATGGCTCATGGAGATCCTCCGGTGTGATGACGCCATTTTCGAGAAGTTCGGGCAGGTCTACTGCACGACTGCATACCCCGGGGTTGTGAAAGCCTGGCACTACCATAAAAAACAGACCGACAACTTCACCTGCGTCCACGGGATGATGAAGGTCGCGCTCTACGATGCACGGGAGGATTCGCCCACCCGGGGGAACCTCATGGAGTTCTTCGTCGGGGAGAAGAACCCGATCCTCATCAGTGTTCCGCCGGGCGTCTATCACGGGTTCAAGGGAATCGGCACCGAGACCGCGTTCTTCGTGAGCATCCCGACCCTGCCGTACAGCTACGATGACCCGGACGAGTTCCGGCTTCCGCCCGATACAAACGAGATCCCCTATGACTGGGGTCTTACACCCGGGCTGAAACACGGATAATAAGGGCGTGATGATGTGCGAATCCTCGTAACCGGCGGGCTCGGGTTCATCGGGAGCAATTTCATCCGGCAGATGCTTGAAGAGCACCCCGGCGACTCCATCGTAAACCTGGACAAGATCACGTACGCGGGAAACCCGGAAAACCTGAAGGATATTGCCGGGGATCCGCGGTATACGTTTGTCCGGGGCGACATCTGCGACCCGGGAGTTGTCGGCTCCGTCTTCCGGGAACACCCGATCGACGCCGTCGTCCACTTCGCGGCCGAGAGCCACGTCGACCGGTCGATCGAGGATGCTTCCGTCTTTGTCAGGACAAACGTCCTCGGCACCCACGTGCTGCTCGAAGCGGCGTTGAGCCACGGTGTCGGGCGGTTCATCCACGTCTCGACCGACGAGGTCTACGGGAGCATCAAGTCCGGGTCCTTCCGGGAGACGGACAACCTGAACCCCTCGAGCCCCTACTCGGCTAGCAAGGCGGCCTCGGACCTTCTCGCGCGCTCATACTATATCACCCACAATCTCCCCGTCATCGTCACCCGTTGCACGAATAACTTCGGACCCTACCAGTACCCGGAGAAACTCATCCCGCTCTTTGCGACCAACCTCCTCGAGGGGAAGAAGGTCCCGGTCTACGGCACCGGCAAAAACGTCCGTGACTGGATCCATGTAGCCGACCACTGCCGGGCGGTCGACTTTGTCCTTCGTCACGGGGAGCCGGGAGAGGTCTACAACATCGGCGGCGACAACGAGAAGAGCAACCTCGAGATCACCGAAGGGATCCTCCGGGCCGTCGGGAAGGATGAATCGATGGTCGAGTACGTGCCCGACCGGCTGGGGCATGACTGGCGGTACTCGCTCGACTCCTCGAAACTCCGGGCGATGGGCTGGAAACCGGAGTTCGATTTCGAAACCGCCTTACGGGCGACCGTTCAATGGTATACCGAGAATGAGTGGTGGTGGCGGCCATTAAAACGGTGATCTTCGGCGCATACGGGATGCTCGGGCACGATCTGCAGACGGTCTATCCCGGAGCGGTTCTCCGCGGCCACGAGCTGGACATCACCGACGAGAGGGCGGTTGGGGCGTGCATCCGCGATCTCTCTCCCGACCTGGTCGTCAACGCCGCGGCCTATACCGATGTCGACGGGTGCGAGGATAACCGGGATCTGGCGTTCGCCGTCAACGGGGAGGCGCTCGCGTACATCGCATCAGCCTGCTCCGATGCCGGGGCCACGCTCGTCCACTACAGCACGGACTACGTCTTCGACGGCTCGAAGAGGGAATATATCGAGTCCGATACTCCGGCTCCTATCAACGTCTACGGAGCATCCAAACTCCTCGGGGAGCAGAATATCGTAAAGAACACGGGCGACTACCGGATCATCCGCACGTCCTGGCTTTTTGGCCGGCACGGGAAGAACTTCGTCGAGACCATGCTGCATCTCTCAAAGCAGATGGATCAGGTCCGGGTGGTGAACGATCAGGTCGGGAAGCCGACATATACGGTCGACCTGGCCAGAAAGACACCGGAGATTGTCGGTCTTGAGCCGGGGATCTACCACGTCACGAACGACGGCGTCTGCTCATGGTACGATTTTGCCCGTGCGATCATCGAGAATGTGGTACCCTGCTCAAGCGCAGAGTTCCCGCGGAAGGCGAAGCGCCCTGCTTATTCGGTGCTGGCGAACACGAAGACGGCCCCGCTCCGGCACTGGAGCGATGCGCTTGCCGATTATCTGAACGCAAAAGGTGAATCTGATTGAAAGGCGTAATTCTTGCCGGGGGTACCGGGTCTCGGTTGTATCCCCTGACGAAGGTGACGAACAAGCACCTCCTGCCCGTATACGACAAACCGATGATCTGTTACCCCCTGGAGAAGTTGATCGGCGCTGGGATCGAGGAGATCATGATCGTCTCCGGCCGGGGGCACGTGGGGCATTTCCTCGAGCTGCTCGGCTCGGGCTCGGAGCTCGGCGTCAGCATCACCTACGAGATCCAGGAGGGAGCGGGGGGGATTGCCGAGGCGCTCGGCCTCGCCCGGAAGTGGGCCGGGACGGACAGTGTCGCGGTTGTTCTCGGCGACAACATCTTCGAGGACGACTTCCGGGAGGACATCGAGTCGTTTGATCGGGGCGCGAAGGTCTTCTTAAAGGAGGTTCCCGACCCGCAGCGGTTCGGGGTGGCCGAGGTCAACGGCAGCCGGATCCTCTCGATCGAGGAGAAGCCGCAGGCGCCGAAGTCGAACCTTGCCGTCACCGGGTTATACCTCTACGATGCGCGGGTCTTTGAGATCATCAGGACGCTCAAGCCTTCCGGCCGGGGCGAACTCGAGATCACCGACGTGAACAACGCCTATGTCCGGAACGGCGAGATGCAGTACAGCGTCCTCTCGGGATTCTGGAGCGACGCCGGGACGTTCGACAGCCTGATGCGGGCAAGCGTGATGGTCCAGCGGTACCGTATGAAGCAGGCGGAGTCGGCCGAGCGGCAGTGATAAGGGGGCGAGGGAGGGGATGATCAGCGTCGTCGTCACGAACTACAACGGTCGGCAGTACCTGCCGGACTGCCTCTCCTCTCTTGCACTACAGACCTGCCGGGACTTCGAGACGATTCTGGTCGATAACGCTTCTACCGACGGGAGCGTGGAGTTTGTCGAGGAGCACTACCCGGAGGTCAGGTTCGTCCGGAACCGGGAGAACCTGGGGTTCGCCGGCGGGACGAACGCCGGTATCCGTGCCGCCCGGGGGGAGTACATCCTCACCCTGAACAACGATACGAGGGCGGATCCCGGCTTCGTTGAGCACCTCCGGAACGCCATGGAAGCCGACACCGCGGTGGGAATGTGCGCCGCGAAGATGCTCTTTCCGGACGGTTCGATCAACTCCACCGGGATCTGCATCTCGCGGAGCGGCGCCGCCTGGGACCGGGGGATGTACGAGCCGGATCACGGGCAGTACGACCGTCCCGAAGAGGTCTTCGGCCCCTGCGCCGGCGCCGCACTCTACCGGCGGGAGATGCTCGACGAGGTCGGGCTCTTCGATGAGGACTTCTTCTGCTACATGGAGGACGTGGACCTGGCGTTCCGGGCGCGGCTTGCCGGGTGGACGTGCCGCTACGTGCCGGGGGCGCAGGTATATCATTATCACGGCGGGACGGCGGGCGTCGGGACCGATTTCGCCGTCTACTACGGGAACCGGAACGTCGTCTGGTACGTCATGAAGAACTTCCCCTCACGGTTGCTCGTCACCTCGCTCCCCTGGATACTGGGGAGGAACCTCGCCGTCGTGCCTTACTACGCGACAAGAGGGCTGGGGCGGGCCATCGTCAGGTCCAAGGTCGACGCCGTGCGGGGCATTCCCCGGATGCTTCACAAGCGCTCGACGATCCGGCGGAGCGTGCCGGATAGCGATATCAGGCGATTCACACAGACATGGAGTAATATAGGGAGACCCCCACATGTGGCTTGTTGATTACAGAGATCTTATCTGGAACCTTACGATCAGCGACCTGAAGGTCAAGTACCAGAGTTCGGTGCTCGGGTTCGCCTGGTCGCTCTTAAACCCGCTCCTGATGATGCTGGTTCTTTACTTCGTCTTCATGAACGTCTTTCGGTTCGAGCTGGAGAACTTTGCCCTCTACCTCCTCATCGGGATCATCGCCTGGCGGTTCCTCGCCAACGGGACCATGACGGCGATGGGCTCGATCGTCGGCAGGCCGGGCCTGGTGACCAAACTCTACATCCCCCGCCAGATCCTGGTGATGAGCTCCGTACTCTCGAGTTTCATCAGTTCCATCCTCGAGTTCGCGGTGCTGATCCCGCTGCTCTTCATCCTGGGTGCGAAGGTGACGCCGAACATCCTCTTCTTCCCGGTCGTGCACGGGATCTACTTCTTGATCGTCTACGGCATATCCCTGGTCCTCGCCTCACTCTTCGTCTATTTCCGGGACCTAAACCAGGTCTGGGACGTGGTCATGCAGGCGGGGTTCTTCTTATCGCCGATCGTCTACCCCATCACCACCATCCCGGCGGCGTTCCTCGGCTATTACATGCTCAACCCAATGACCGTGCTCATCGAGACCTACCGGGAGTTCCTGCTCTACGGGGTGACGCCATCTCTGGTGAGTTTTCTCTTCCTCCTCGCAACGGGGGCGGTGATGGTCGCCGTGGGAACCCTGGTCTTCAAACGGCTTGAACGCCGGTTTGCGGAGGAGATCTAATGAATAACGATGAAGCAATCGTGGTCGAGCACCTCAGCAAGGAGTTCCGGATCCCCCACGATCGCAAGGTCACCATGTACGAGCATATTGTCGGGCTTCTCAAGGGCGGGAAGTACTCCTACGAGCAGTTCCAGGCCCTGGACGACGTCTCGTTCACCGTCCGGCGCGGGGAGACCTTCGGGGTCATCGGGCCGAACGGGAGCGGCAAGAGCACGCTTTTGAAGATCCTTGCCGGGGTGCTCTACCCGGACACCGGGCGCGTCCGGGTGAACGGCAGGATCGCCCCCTTCCTCGAGCTCGGGGTCGGGTTCCAGCCCGACCTCACGGCAAAGGAGAACATCTTCCTCTACGGCTCGATCATGGGCCTGACCCGCAAAGAGATCGGGAAGCGCTACGACGAGATCCTCGACTTTGCCGAGTTGCGGCGCTTCGAGAACATGAAACTCAAAAACTTCTCGTCGGGGATGGCGGTTCGGCTCGCGTTTGCGACGGCCGTCCAGACCGACCCCGACATCCTGCTCGTGGACGAGGTGCTCGCCGTCGGCGACGAGGCCTTCCAGCGCAAATGCAGCGAGAAGATCGAGGAGATCCGGCGCCAGGGGAAGACGATTATTATTGTCTCGCACGCCCTCGGGACGGTGCAGGAGCTGTGCGAGCGGTGTATGCTGCTGAAGAGCGGCAGGATTCTTTCATCGGGGGAGACCGGCAAGGTGGTCGAGGAGTATCTGCGGATCTCGGCGGCGGGGTCGTAGGCGTGATGGTTTTTGGTTCAGAAAGAGATTTACAGAGAAGGTAGGCAAATGAGTCCGATTTACGAAGAACACCGCTCAACCAGGTACGAACCGCCGGTTATCGACCTGAAAAATAAAAACAGCAGTCAGGTCCTCCTGATCGAACTTACCGGCAGGAATAAAGATGTCCTTGAGGTCGGCACGTCCACCGGCTACGTCAGCCGGGTCCTTAAAGAGCGGGGGAATACCGTCACCGGCATCGAGATTGACCCGGAAGCCGGCGAGATTGCCGGGCAGCACTGTGATTCGATGATCGTCGGGGATATCGAGAAACTTGACCTCGATGCCTACCTTGCTCCCTCTTCCTTCGACGTGATCATCTTCGGGGATGTTCTGGAGCACCTGGCCTCCCCGGAGGATGTGCTCAGGAAGGTGAAGAAGTATCTCCGGCCGGATGGGTACCTGGCCGTATCTCTGCCGAACGTCTGCCATGGGGACGTCATCTTAAACCTGCTCATGGGTGACTTCAAGTATACCTCGATGGGGCTTCTGGACGCCACCCACTTGCGCTTTTTCGGACTCAGGAATATCATTGATCTCTTTAGCCGTTGTGGTTACTCTATAACCGGTCTTCATACGACTGTATTCCCTGTAGGGGGAACCGAACAGAGGCTTGATCCCGGGGTTGTTCCGGAAGATCTTGCCAACTTTGTGAAGTCGCTTCCGAATTCCAGTGTTTATCAGTATATTTTTAAAGCAAGCCCTTCCCCTACCCCGGAAGCGGTGGAGGCAGTTCCTGCGCCGGATCTTGATGGTCTGTTTCGCGGGGCCATCGAGGGGAGTATTCAGGCTGAAATTAAACCTTTGCTGGAAGAACTTAGCGCATACGAAGTACGCACGGTCTCGCTCGCTGAACAGGTCGAGCAGTTGACAGAGGAAACTCAGTCGTTGCAGGTGACTATCTCGGAGCGTGATGCACAGATTGCTTCGCTTGACGGGCAGGTCGAACAGTTGACAGGGGAAACTCAGTCGTTGCAGGTGACTATCTCGGGGCGTGATGGACAGATTGCTTCACTCAATGAGCAGACCCGACAACAGGCAATTCAGCTGATGCAATTGTCCAACGAGCTCGCCAGTATGAAGCAAAGTGTCGTGTGGCGGCTGTTGATGAAATTTCATAACGGTTTTGTCGAGAGGGCTCTTCCACAAAATACCCGCAGGAGAAGGCTATACGACCTTGGGTTAGTTGGATTAAGAGTTCTTATACACGAAGGGCCCAGAGGCCTTCGGATTCGGGGAGAAAAAAAGTTGCGAGGTGAATCTCCGAGTCGATTGTTGCAGTCATCCAAATCGTCGATTGCAATGGATAAAAATAATAAGTATCAGTTGATACCTGGAACAACTGATTATGTATATATCCCACCTCGATGTCCAAATAATATCAACAGTATTATCGAATCGATGGCGTATAAACCACATTTTTCGATTGTGGTTCCTGTATACAACACCCCACCAGACTTGTTAAATAAGGCAGTGAGATCTCTACAACTGCAGTGGTATCCCCATTGGGAACTGATACTTGTTGATGATGCAAGCCCGTCTAAAGAAACTAAACGCTGCCTCAGCAAAATCAATGATCCCAATATCAAAGTATTCACTCACCCTCAGAATAAAGGGATATCTGGCGCCACGAACACAGCAATAAGCCACTCAACCGGAGATTATGTCGTTCTGCTCGATCACGATGATGAATTGACGGAAGACTGTCTTTTCGAACTGGCATTATGCATTAATCGAGACGATCCTGATTATATCTATAGCGATGAAGACAAAATCGATGAGAAAGGTTATTTCACAGAACCTCATTATAAACCGGACTGGTCACCCGACACCATGATGAGCACAATGTACGTGTGCCACGTCTCCTGTATCAAGAAGAGTCTATTGGAAGAAGTTGGAGGCTTACGCTCTGATTATGACGGATGCCAGGATTGGGATCTGATTCTTCGTATTGTTGAAAAGACAGATAGGATTAGCCATATTCCTAAAGTTCTCTATCACTGGCGAATCATACCGGGTTCGACGTCTGCGGACATTGGAGCAAAATCCTATGTTCTCGACGCCTCCAGAAGAGTCCGTGAGGATGCGCTTAAGCGTCGGGGATTACTTGGGACGGTCGAGCCATTGGAGCAAGTTAACGGCTATTTCCGGGTGAACTACCATCTGGTAGACAAGCCGCTGATCTCGATTATTATCCCAACTCGGGACCATGGAGATGTACTTCGCCGCTGCATTGAATCGATATTTAAAAAATCTACCTATAAGAATTTTGAATTAATTGTGCTGGATAATGGATCCGTCGATTCTGCCACATTAGAATATCTGGAGGAAATAAAGGCTGAACCAAACATCTCTGTGATTCGTCACGCGGAACCGTTTAATTACTCGGAACTGAATAATGTCGGGGCAGATTTTGCAAAAGGGGAGATCCTTCTTTTCCTGAATGATGACACGGAGGTAGTTACTTCTGACTGGCTTGAAAGGATGGGAGGTTATGCGCAACTTGCACATATCGGGGCTGTGGGTGCCAAACTTCTGTATCCGGGTGGAAAGAAGATCCAACATGCAGGAGTTCTCAATCTGCAAGATGGTCCAGGTCATGCATTCCTTCACCAAAATGCGGACCTCCCGGGTTATTACTTGCGTAATCTCATAGAATATAACTGGCTTGCGGTGACGGGTGCGTGTTTAATGATTGAGAGAAAAAAATTTCAGTCGGTCAATGGGTTTGATGTAAATTACCCTATCGCGTACAATGACGTTGATCTCTGTTTCCGGTTAAGAGATGCGGGTTTTTACAATCTAGTTTCTCAATCAGTCAGACTTATTCATCATGAATCTTTAACCCGGAGGATGGATCACGCTGACCATGATAAAACGGAGAGACTCAAGCAGGATATGCGCAGGCTTTATCAAAAGCATCCTTTCTACTACCAATATGACCCATTTTACAGTATAAATTTACATCCGAACGGCATCAATTTTGAAACTTTCAGGTGACAGGTATGGAGAATGTCTATTCAATCCAGAATGAAGGAAGTAATCTGACATTGCAGTGTTCTGATAATATCGAATTAAAAGAAAAGGTTGCCTCTGCGGAGGTAGTATCTTTTGATTTCTTTGATACGCTGTTTGTTCGTGATCTGCTCAATCCTGAAGATGTGTTCGATATAATGAGTAAAATATTTGAGATTGAAGACTTTCGAACACAAAGAAGATCCGCACAGGTTGAGGCTTTCAAACGGATGCATCATGATGGGTTGAAAGAGATCAACCTTGTTGGTATATATGACTGTTTTGACGCGTGTCCAGTTTCGCCAAAAGAACTTATGGAAACAGAAATAGAAGTTGAATTACTACTGACTCATCCAAATCCCGAGTTAACCGATTTGTTTAAATCTGTGGTGGAATGTGGAAAGCAGGTCGTTTTAACTTCCGATACCTACCTACCAGAATCATTTTTTAAGGATATTTTCCGACTGTATGCAATTAAACCCGTTCCGATGTACATTTCTGCCGAAAGAAATGCGACCAAACGTGATTATGGAGAGTTGTTCGATATCATTGTGAATGAAACAGATTGCTCTCCGAGACAGCTCCTTCACATCGGTGATAATTACCATAGTGATGTGCTTCAAGCGGATGCCAAAGGTCTTACAACATACCATTATAAGGCATATCGCTCCCCTCCTATACCGAATCGCGTAACTCCAGAAACTTCCTTAGCACGAGGTCTCTTGCGCAAACATATGGGTCAAATACCCAGTGATACCCCAAAAGAGCTCGGTTTCTTGTACGGAGGACCTGCAATGGTGGGTTTTCTTGACTGGATAACTGCGCAGGCAAGGCGAGATGCTGTTGACCACATTTTGTTCCTTTCGCGAGATGGTTACTTCCTCAACTCCCTTGCAAATCTTCGAAAGGGACGTTCGTTACCCAGTTATCATTATTTCTTAGGATCACGAATCGTTTTTACTCTTGCAGCGATGACAGAGGATAATTTCTCACAGTTTCTCCCATTTCTACTTTCTGGGGCGGAGGGTCTGTCAGCGTATGAATTACTTGAACGGATTGATGTGCCCTCCCCCTCAGACGCCGTAATGAATGATTTAAAATTAGGGCCCGAAATTCGTTACACTGAAGACAAATACGATCAGTTCCAGGAGTTCCTTTATGCGTATCGCTCTGAGATCTTGAAAGTTTGTAGAAGGAACCGCCGTTCTTTGTTCAAATATCTCAGGAGTTTGGAGATCCTGGAAGGGAGTCGTGTTGCATTTGTCGACGTAGGGTGGAATGGCACTTCTCAAGATGCCTTCGAATTGGCGATTCAAGATTTTTATGATTTAGAGGTCTTCGGCTATTATTTCTGTCTGGCAGATACCCGCGAGCGCCGGAGGATCGGACAGAAAAGGCGCATGTCCTCGTTTTTAGCCGAACCTTTTGTGCCCAAGGATACCGTTCGACGAATATATGACAACCGCGTTGGGGTTGAATTATTTTTTTCAGCTCCTCATCAGTCAGTTATTGGCTATGATATCTTATCTAGTAGAGAAGTATCTGCTATCCATGATGACCGTAATGGATCTTCCCACGACATTGAATCGTTCTATTTGGAATTGATGAAAGGGATGGAGTTATTTGCAGAATCATACGAAAATTTACGAGATAGACTTCATATTTCTACTGATCCCTATGATTTAGCCAGCCTTTTGGTCGACTTTATTATCAAGGAGGATTGGACTGCCCAGGGTGAAATATCTTCACTTAGAAACTTCGATGGGTGGTCATTCACACATAACGTTGATGTTAGTCTCGCACAATATCTCCCGTGACAGTCCTAAAAATAAATTCTGTTAGAGGAGATACTTCGGTCATGGCAATTGGAAAATAGTGTGTTCTCCTGATCGGAAAGATAATCTGCGATAAAAACTAAGGGATCTAGGATCCTGATTCTCCTTTCTGCAGATCTAGGTTGGATCTAGAGCCATTTTACTTTTACAGAAGTTTCATTACGCTACCTGGTATACTTGCCATTTAGGCAGTTTCGCAGTTTATAACTGAAGCGACCATCCCACACCCGACATCGACAATGATATGGTATTTTTCCAGTCCTAATCGAAGAAGGAGCGTATACCCTGCAAAGGTGTTTTGGGACCACTTCCTAGTTATTAATCTACGAAATAGGGAGTGGGTGTTTGGGCTAAGATACTACTGCTGTTTTGAGCCATCCTTCAGTTTAAAGGTTTCTTTCATCGTCGGGTTGCTGATAATGCGAAGGCTGGCCCGTTGGGGTGTTGTGGATGATCAAAATTAATTCGAATGTCGCTGAATCCGAAATGCTCAACGCAGGCCAAAATGTCCTCGCGAGTCATCCAGTTGCTGAATAGGTCACTGCCGCCGCAAAAGCCAGTCCAATCGAGAGCCGCGTCATATTCGTATCTATGCAATTCATGCTTGAACCCACCATACTCAGATATCGTGCAGTTCCCAAATTTATTTGCAGGAATTAATGAATTTTGAGATATGATCTCCTGATCATAGTAATGTGTCCAAATGAACATCTCATCTGAAACCTTAGATAACATAGCGATTAATTCGACAGGATTCCTCATATGATAGAGCACTCCAGAGGCGATTGCAACGTCGAATTTAGTATCGGCATTTCTCAAATATTCGATAAAATCGCCACACATAAATTGCGCTCGTTTTAGTCCCAAGATCTCCTTGATTATCAAGCATTTCAGATATGCACGGGTATTTCCCTCGATCGAAAGAATTGATTCTGCACCCAAATGTTCGAGCATATATGTGTGTCCGCCTTCCAGTGGGCCAAGCTCCAATATTGATTTATTGTTTACGCCCCCAAATTGCTCCACGGCCCATGAGATGCGAGGATCTTCAAAAAGCTGGGTAGATCCTACTTCCAAATCTTCATATGGCGTAGGAAGTTTTGAAGTCCACTCCCCCTTGAAAATGTCAATGGCATTCTGAGGCCTTGGGGTGGACTTCACATATTGGTTGAGGACGTAGTTACGAATTTGAGCAACACTTTGATCGACCATATGCACAGGTTTTGCGGAGGAATCCGATTTATTCACATAATCGTTCATGCCGAACCCTACCGGTGAACTCAAAGTCGGCCTCAACTTTGCTTTTATAGAATTCAATAACTTCCGCATAAATATCTCCTAAACAGTGTGACGAACCCTTTGTACACATTAACTATTTTACATCCGCTTGGATTTTCAGCAAAGGAGAAACGAGACTATATATCACTTGGTATTTATCGGAGATTATCTTTTCGATCACGAGAACTGCCCGAAGAACCTCATCGTTTGGTTAAAGGACCCTGCGATGTTGAATAAAAGCCCAAACGAGTGGGGTTCAATCCGTACGAACGAGTCGATATGCGGAAGGTGCATCAGAACGACTACAAGGATCAATCCCTCATGAGGGTGATCTCGCTCTTCAGAATTCGCAGCTTACGGAGTTCCATTTGATAGTCGGGCATTTGGGCAGGATCTCTAGGCGATAAACAACACTCTTCTGCATTCTTCGAGTTGAGGTCCCGTGAAAACCTGGGATTCTCTCGATTAAAATCACTGCAGATAGGGTTCTGCAACCGCATCCATGAGCGGAATGGCGATCTGAATTCTCAGTATTTCTTGGACGAGATGTCTATCTGTAGGTATTCTCTCCAAATAAGTACACCACCTCTCTGCACGCCGGTGGAGCGAGGAAGAAACTCTCAGTTTTGCAATGCGAGTAAATAGGCATCACCACACAATCTTCGGATCTCCCCACCATGCCCAATCATAAGCGGCATTCCCGTTTGGTCGTGTTATGAACTGTACGCTGACATTCCCAGCAGAACACTCTTCTAGTGGTATTGCAAAGTAGTGCCACCCTCGATCTCCCTCAGCATGTGCTGGGTCAAGCGTATAGGAAAAAACTTCCTGCGTGGTGTTGGCTATGGGGTCATGGAGATGTATCTCGAAGGTTACCCCGTCGCTCTCCGGCTTATCCCAAACGCCTTCATCGATCCCTATGCTGAACTCCAGGTGGGATCCTTCGCGTATATCTATGTTCTCGTAGACAATCGTCGTCCCGGTGGGGCCCTGAGGGTGCTCGAATATCGCCGGCATCGATTCCGAACCTATCCTCAGGTTCGTATGTTTTCTGTAATTTGAAGCCTCTAATATACCCCCTCCACTTGCGAACTTTGTATCTGGTTCGAGCCAATAGACTCTAACCCGGTGTGGCTCAGGGTCTGTACTCGCAAAAATACTCAGATTATGCTGCTCCAGTTTAACTGCCTGCGATTTTACCCTATCGGGAATTGGGTGAAGAGTCTTCATTTTTTCATCTGGAACATTTGCATAATTCAGGAGGTAATATTGGTTGGTTAACTGCTGGTCATGAGTGGCTTCCCCTAGAGTTATGCCGGGCATCCCGTGTAGGACAACGCTGCATACCAGCAGTGTGAAGATAATTCCCACCAGGAACAGGTTTTTGTGCTCCCTTGCCTGTAAAAAAGACTTGAATCTGTAAGATTTCCTATCTACAGTCCTCTCTTGCGCAACTGATTCTTTCAGGTAAATAATGGCCAAGATGTATATGCAGAGTATCGGGAGGAATATGACTAAGCTATGTCTTGGGGCCGGGATGTAGAATATAGTCTCCGGGGAACCCAGGTATTCAAGTGCCCCTGATCTCGTCAAGGTGACCTCTAGAGAAGTGAGTATCCCGAATGTCAGCAGGCCATACCATTTTGAGTAACGGTCCAGCTGGAGGGATTCCCGATTGACATATAACAATGCAATCGTGATTGCGAGTATTATTAACCCAAAGAATAATGCGATTTGGCTATCATGTATTATCTCAGCTCCTACTGTACCCATGAAGCAGAGGAATTTATTGAGCGGATAATGAAGGGTGGTCTCAATAAACGAGTTGTATGCACCGGTGCTGTGTAACCCTTCTGTTTGGAAGCCCAATAGGACAAAGTATACATAGAATGTTGTTGCGGCGCTGATCGTCCATATTATAATTTTTTCCAATTTCTTGTGCATCTTTTGTAGTACTAACTGAACAAAACCTGCAAACCAGATCGTTAGTCCAGCGGCGCCAGAGAGTGTGCACACCACTCCCATTCCTATAGAGCAAAGAAAATAACCATTTGATTCCTTTGACTTGTGCAAAAGATACAATGATGCTAAGACAGCGAGAATTAAGATCGGACATGCAAACGCCCCCAGATTTGAGACGAAGCGAGACAGATAATATGGGTTAAGTGTATAGAACATAATTGGTGTTAACAAAACTAGTGTTGGGAGATCCAGCCCGGAATCTTTCTTTACAAAATAGAAGATGAACAGTATACATACGAGAAACAGAATATATCCCACAAAAAACATTGTTTTAATGTTAAGTGTCGTTATCACTGAAACAAGCAACATCAATGCATTTGTTATAACTGGTCTGGAATCATTTTGTGGCTCAAAAATGCTGCTATACTCAAAGGTTCCATCATACCATTCAATAGTCATAGGGACTATTGTATCCCATTGATCCCAGTATGGAACGTTCACAGCATAGTGTGAGATATAATAGAACCCGAAGATGATTGGTACGGCATAAATAAACGCTAATAATAGTAAATGTAGCGGTTTATAGTTATTTTCCGCAAGTTTTTCTCTGATTGAGCGGGAGTGACGCGAAACCATCCGATCATTATTTGTTTTTCCTCTAGTTCAACATTTATATTTTAAGATCTCAGATCTCGATCTCTGAGAATTTTTGCTACATCCTTTGTGGACTGTGTTCCTATGGTGTTGTCAAGGTGCAGATAGTTTACTCCAGATCGAAGTGTCCCGGAGAATGCGCAGTGCTGACAATATACCGATGGCAGCGGATCCTTTAGATGTGGATTTTCCGTCACCTGCCTGCTAGGCGAGGAAAAGTGGCCGACTCCGCGACAGGATTACCTGCGAGGTCGTCCTAAAAATATCCGGGGATTGAAGATCTATATGGTTCAGAGCATTCTTGCGCGCGTTCACAGAGAATCGAGTAATACCTGGCGTCAGATCACTGACACGGCTTCCCTCCGGGCATCGCGCCTCGGGGGAGAAACCAGGAGGGGGACACCTCTTCCCGGCAGAGGCGTTTTGGGACAACCTCTGCCAGTGATTAATAGGTGCCAACACCACGGACTTCACCTCCTCCCTCCAATTCCACTCCCGCACCAGCTGAGCACAGCATTCTTGAAGACCTGTGATCTTCTCATGCTCGCTCTCGCTCGTCCCTCACACACCTGATGGTCCTCACGCTCACCTGCGTTCACGCTTCGAAAAACCTTTGGTCTTCCGGACTCCTTTCTATAGATCTTCCAGTTCTGGTAAAGGGGTGGGGAGGCGTGGTAGCGTAAATGACCGTTCTGTAAAAGCGAAATGGTTCTGGATCCAACCGGTGTTTGGACTGGGGAGAAACGGGGTTAGGATCCTTTCGTGCTAGTAGATGAAGTCGCCCTAAAAGTATCCGGTGACTGCAAGTCTTCATAGTTCAGAGCACATTTATGCATGTTATCGGTAAACTAGACAATACCCCGCGTTAGATCGTTGATGCACCTCCCTCGGATATTTTGCCTCGGGGAGCGACCCGAAGGGGCATCCGTCAGAGCGGCGGGTGCATATGCCCCGGAGTCGCGAGCGACGGTCCCCCTCCCGGCAGAGGCATTTTGGGATGACCTCTATATCGTTCCGGTTATATGTCTCCAGATGCGAATAAATAGTGTACGTGATCTCAACGTGAAACACCCCACTCTCGCCAAAGCCGCCGCAGTCCTCATTACCGTCGCGTTGCTCGCGATCCTGCTCTCCCAGGTGAGCGTAGCGGACGTCATCACCACCCTCACGAGCATCAACCCTCTCTACTTGGTCGCTGGGTATTTCCTCTATGCCTTCAGCTACTTCTTCAGGGCGTTGCGGTTTCATGTCCTCCTGAACAGAGAGGTGGGGCTGCGTGACCTCTTTCAGATCGTGTGCGTGCACAATATGGTGAACAGTATCCTGCCAGCCAAGACAGGGGAACTCTCCTATATCTATCTGCTGAAGAAGGTACACAAGCGGAGTGTTGGGGAAGGGGTGGCGACGCTTGTAATGGCACGGGTGTTTGATTTCATTGCAATAACTGTGTTATTTTTTTGCTCAATACTTATGATCGAAGATTTACCTCCGACTGTTCAGAATGGCATCGTGATCATTGCGATATTTATGATCGTAATGATCGCTCTGCTTATCGGACTGCTCTACTTTGGAAGGCCGTTTCTCAACACTATTGAAAGGGTTTTCAAGTATGTTCATCTAGATAGAAGGAGGTTTGGCGCCTATCTGTTAATAAAATTTGATGAAGTAGTTGGAGCCCTAGAGGAGGTAAGGGTTTCAAGGAATTTGTTCTTTGTAGGCTTAATGTCCTTTTTGATCTGGTCTCTTAATTACGCAGTGGTTTATCTCCTCCTTTCAAGCATGCACATCGCTCTATCATTACAGAAAGTCATTTTGGGTTCAACATTCACTCTACTCACGAGCCTTCTGCCTATACAGGGTATTGGGGGCTTTGGCACGACTGAAGGGGTCTGGACACTGGTCTTCGTTCAGTTAGGGATGCCCATGGATATTGCCATCACTTCGGGTCTGGTTTACCATATTCTCGTAGTTATTTATTATGTGGTGCTGGGTATGTGGGGTATTGTAGCAATTAAGCATAGGTAATAGTCTCAAAACTATACGAGATCGCAAAGAGACTAGATTGGGATGCCCCCTTGTGGCAGAGGTTTTGGGGCAATCTCAATGATAGTTTATTTTTTACCTGTTTATGGTCTGGTGTATTTGGTAAGTAGATTCCAAACCCATAGATCCCTTTGATGCCACGGCAATAATGTGTTTTGTAAATATCTTTGTTGTTTTATGTCCGTAAAGTAGAAATAAAGCACGAAATAAAATATTGATCGTAGACACCAGATATTTGGCAATGTAATTCAGTGGATTGTAATAGAATATGTATATGTTCTGGGGGTAAATCTTCACTTTTCTAAACGAAGCATTTTTTTAACACCTGTGAAAGGCTTACCTCAGTGAATGATAACTCGTGAGTAAAATCTATGTATCTGATGGTACTGGCTAACAGCGGGTTTGCAGCATTAGGAACTTTAAGAATCAATTTTCCATTTGATGTAAGTTTCTGATAAGCCAGATCTAGGAATCGAATAACCTCCTGTTTCTCGAAGTGTTCAAGAACATCATTCATGACAATCGCATCAAAGAGTTCAGTAGTTTCTTCCAGAAAAGAAAAGATGTCACTCATTCTGACGGTATAACCGTGTTCTCTACAAAAATGAATGTTTTCTGGGCTTAGATCAATGCCAAGGTAGTTGCGGTAGCCCTCCTTCTCTAAGAAATTGAGAAAATGTCCCATACCACATCCAAGATCAAGAATTCTGGCATCTTTCTGCACAGGAAGATGCATTAAATAGTTCCTTCTAAAGTATTTATGATAAATCGGAAATTCATCCGCACCGCCATGGTGAATTCTACCTAAAAAAGTGGAGGTATATGACCCGTATAGCCGTTCTTTCTCTGTCGTGTCCATTTTAGTCCTCTTCTCCCTGATTGCCTGATCAAATGTGTTTCTATACTTGATAAATCATTGAATCATAGTGTAATCGATTTTTTAGGGTAAATACTATTCATTGCTTAATATGTTTTCATAGAGATCGGAATATTTCTTCGTGACTGAACTCCAAGAGAACTGCTGTTCAACCCGCCTTCTCCCTTGTGTCCCCAGTTCTCTACACCGTTTGGGGTCGTTTATTAACGTAAGCAGTTGGTTCTTAATGGCCTCCGAATCTTTCGGTGGCACGAGTAGGGCTGCATCATCAACCACTTCCGCGCAGCCGGTTTTGTTAGATGTAATGACAGCACACTCAGCCGACATTGCTTCAATGAGAACAAGGCCGAAACTTTCTGAGGTACTCGGTAATACAAAGATGGCTGCGGATCCATACTCCTGTTTTAACTGCTCTGGTTTAAGATGACCCCGGAATTTCACCTTATGTTCAAGGTGCATCCGTTCAACCAGATCCTCTAATTGTGGTCTGTACGGTCCATCTCCACAGATGACATATTCGAACCCTTCGATGTCCTTCATTGCTTCAATGACAAACTGAATTCCTTTCATTTCGAAAAGTCTGCTCACAGTGAGGATTTTTCTCTCTTTTCTCTGTGGAATGTATGTATCAACAAAGATGCCGTTTGGAATAACAGCTATCTTCCTCTCCCCATAATTCCTGATGATTTCTCCTTTCAGGTAGTTTGAGGGAGAAGTTACATATCTAGCCCTATTTAATACGATAGTTGAAAATGGTTTGAATAGGACGTGCTGAAACTGAAATCGATCCGGGTTATGTCCGGGAACATCACTGCCATGGGTTGTCACGATATATGGTATTTTCTTATGATAGTGACTTGAAACGGCACCTGTAGGGATGATGAAGTGTGTATGATTGATGTCATAGTTATTTTCCTTTAGCAGTTTTGGCAAAAGGCGACCTGCGGAGATACAGTATGAGAGCATTTCATGGAAGGTGCACATCTCAAGTTTTTTCCGGATGCTCGGAACCCGGTATATCTGCACCCCGTTGAGATACTCTTGCTTTGGTAGTTCCTTATATCCCATCGTGACAACATCTACCTCGTGCCCCTGACGGACGAGCTCTTCTGACAGTGATTTCGTTACCGGGGCCGCTCCGCCGCCCAATGGCGGGTACTCATAGTTCAGCATCAGGATTTTCATTGAACCATGTGCTCCACGAGATATGGTTTCCTTCCGTTCTGCCCGTAGTAGACCTTCAGCAGGATATCTGCGAGGATCCCGAAGGCGACAAACTGCACGCCGACGATCAGAAGAACCAGCGCGACCAGGAACAGAGGGCGATCCGTGAGCCCCATCCCCAGGAACAGCCGGGAAATGCCCAGGTACAGGGCGAGGGCAAGCCCGACTCCCGCCATCACCAGCCCCGCCCCCCCGAACACATGCATCGGCCTGACCGAATATCGCTGCCAGAAGACAATCACGAGGAGGTCCAGGAAACCCTTGGCCAGGCGAACCCAGTTGTATTTGCTCCGCCCAAAGGAGCGGTCCCGGTGGTTGGTCTGCAGTTCCCCGACGTGGTAGCCCTTCCAGAGGAGCATCGCCGGGATGTAGCGGTGCAGTTCCCCGTAGAGTTCCAGGTCTTTGACGCACTCTCTCCGATAGGCCCGGAGCGTACACCCGGAGTCGTGGATCGTCTCGTGGGTGAGGGTTTTCCTCAGGAGGTTGGCAAACTTCGAGAAGATCTTCTTGGAGAGCGGGTCGTGACGGTTGTAGCGCCAGCCGCAGACGACGTCGAGGTCGTCGGCTTCCATCTTTTCGAGGAGCCTCGGGATATCGTGCGGGTCGTTCTGGAGGTCCGCGTCCATGGTGACGATGACCTCACCCCCGGCGTGGTCGAATCCAGCCTTCATCGCGGCGCTCTGCCCGAAGTTGCTCCGGAACTTGACGAGCCTGACGGCAGGGTCCCGTTCGTGGAGGGCGCGGAGACGCTCGAACGTCGCGTCGGTCGAACCGTCGTCCACGAAGACGATCTCGTAACTCCTGCCCGATGCGGAGAGCACCTCGTGCAGTTCCTCGTAGAGCAGGCCGACGCTCTCTTCCTCATTGTATGCCGGGATCACGACCGAGAGTTCGACACCCATGCTGCATACCTCCGTAATCCTTCTTCAAGCGATACCTGCGGGCGCCAGCCGAGATTCCGCTCCGCCTTCTTCGTGTCGGCGAAGGTGTGCTCGGCATCGCCTTTTACCGTATCCGCATACCTGATCTCGGATGAACTCCCGGTGGTCTCGATGATCGTCTCGGCAAGTGTCTGGATGGAGACCCGGTGCCCTCCACCAATGTTGTAGGCCCCCTCACCCTTCTGCATGGCGATGAGGTTTGCCCGGACGATGTCCTTGATGTTGGTGAAGTCCCTGGTCTTCGTTCCGTCGCCGAAGATCGTGATCGGCTCGTTTGCGAGGGCTTTTCGGGTGAAGATGCTGATCGCGAGATCCGGCCGCATCCTCGGGCCGTAGACGGTGAAGTACCGCAAAGACACCGACTTTAACCCGTAGAGTTCCGAAAAGACCCGGCAGTACTCCTCGGCCGCGAGTTTCGAGACGCCGTAGGGGGAGACCGGCCGCCGGGGGTGGTCTTCGTCGAAGGGGAGGTACTCCACGGTCCCGTAGACCGACGAGGAGGAGGCGTTGATGATCTTTTTCACGCCGGAGTCCCGGGATGCTTCCAGCAGATTGAGTGTCCCGGTAGCGTTCACCTCATGGGGTTTTATGGGGTCTTCAACCGAGATGCGGACGCCTGCCTGCGCCGCCTCGTGAAAGACGTAGTCTGTGCCTTCGAGGAGCCGGGTGAGGGTATCCCTGTTCCGGATGTCGCCGACTTCGAGGGTGAAGTTTTTGTTCTCCAAGAAAGGCTGGATATTGCTTTTTTTGATCTCGGGGTCGTAGTAGGGGTCGAAGTTGTCCAGGCAGACGACCTCGTGGCCGTCGTCGAGCAGCCGCTCGATGATGTGGGAGCCGATGAACCCGGCCCCGCCGGTGACTAATATCCGAATGTTCTGTCCCTCCCGGTAACGACGGTATGATCCGGTTCGGCGTGCCCGTTCTCCCGCAGATACCACTCATTCGCCCGCATCAGATCCCGCGGCGTCCCGACGTCGATGTGGATGCCGTCGATGACCCGGTAGCGGACGTCGCGGCCCTCGGCGATCTCGAGCCGGATCGCGTCGGTGAGCTGGTACTCGCCTTTATGGCCGGGTTTGGTTCGGGCGATGGCGTCGAAGATGCTTGTCTCAAAGACATAGGCCCCGAGGGCGCCGAGGTTGCTCGGGGCGGCCGTCGGCTGCGGCTTCTCGACCATGTCGGCGACCCGGTCGCCGTCGGGGAGGATGATCCCGTGGCGGGTGACGTCCTCCACCCGGGCGACGCCGACGGTGGTATCGGGGCGGTGGGCGGCGTGGTAGCCGATGAGGTCGGCGAGGAACGTCTTCGGAGCGAAGAAGTTGTCGCCGAGGACGACGGCGAAGGTGCCGTCGATGACGTGCTCGCCGGCGGCGACGGCGTTCGCGAGGCCGAGCCGCTCGTCCTGGACCACGTAGGTGAAGTCGACGCCGAAGCGCTTGCCCGAGCCCAGGTAGTCGGAGAGGCCGTGCTTGTGCGGGGAGACGACGATGACGATATCGGTGATCCCGGCAAGCGACATCGCCTCGACGACGTGCTCGATCACCGCCTTCTCGCCCACGGGGAGGAGTTCTTTCGGGATCGCGTTCGTGAACGGCCCAAGGCGCGACCCCGAGCCCGCGGCGGGGATCAGCCCCTGCCTCACCGGCATGGATCGCCCCCGGAGAGGGAGAGGATCCGGTCTGTGGACGGGGACGTGATCATGGTTACTCACTAAGAATCTTGACTTCGGGCACTATTAACGGTTCTCTTTCGGCCGTGGGGATATCAAACGGTTCCGGCGATATTCCGCGAGAGGAAGGGACGGGGGGATAACGCGCAGCCGAAGGGACGCCGGGAGTATCTCCCGGCCGTCACTCGGGGAGGAGGCGGTCCCGGAGCAGCACCCGGTACCAGGTTACGGCCGATATGGCACAGGGATTTGCCCCGGGCAGTTCAAATGCGTCCATGCCTTCGATATGCTTTTTCGATAGACGTGATGGGTTATGAACCTGATCGCCGTCAGGATCGATGTTGTAGATTACGGTGAGTCAACTACCCCGCGTTTTCGGGCGCGGTTTGTAACAAACTTCTTTTCTCGATGGAGGAGAGGGGGGATCGGGGAGCCGGGCGCAACATCGCTCATGGCCCGGGGGCAAGCGGTGCGGGATGGAGAGAGTACCTTAGACCTGGATGCCCGCCCGGGCAAGCGCATCCTTGATAGAGACGAGTTCCTTTCTGATCTCCCCAAACTCATCATCAAGGTGTTTTCTGGTGTCACTCCGGAGGCCGACAATCTCTTCCTTCGTCTCTCTCGCGATCTGGAGAGTCTGATCTTGTTTGTCCAGCATCTGGTCTTGCTGGCCCAGCATCCGGTCTAACTTTGTATCCATGCTGTGCAGTGCATTTCCGGCGTAATCCATCCGCTCGAATGTTTCCTCCTGGATGTCCCCCCGGATGATCTCAAAATCGGCATACTCTCCCGTTGCTTCTTCCCATCTGACGGCGAACGATTTGACTGCAATGGGTCTACGTATGATATTGATCTCGTTGATGAGGTCCCGGAGATCGCTTTCGCTCCCCTCTGCAACGATCTCGACCTCTCCGGTATCGAGATTCTTCACGTATCCCGAGATATTCCGTTCGAACGTCTCGTTGTATACGTGCTCTCGATACCCGACTCGCTGGACACGCCCTTGCGCGACGGCCACAAATCGTTTCATTCAATTTCACTCTGTATGGTGAACATAAATAGTTTCGCCGGACTGGCGCATCATCCGGCGAAGTTATCTCCGGATCCCCACCTGCACCAGGAAGGGGTGGCAGAAAAGTATGCATGACGGTCATCCCGGGAGTGCGCTTTCGGAATACCCTTCCGCACCGTTAGGCACGAGGGTGCGGCTCCCGGTGGGAAGCCGCATCAGGAGTATGGCGCAGAACAGCGCTCGGTTTATCGAAAGTACGCATATGACTGTTCTAAGCAACGTAGATCTTTAATTGCGAGGCACTTTTGGGACGATTTGCGGTAATCTTCCAACACCCCCGCCTCACCAGCAGATCCCCTCTTTCCCGCCGCACGAGAGGATCCGGCGCCCCTCGATGACGACCCGGGACTTCATCAGGTCGAACTCCCCGTTGAGATCGGAGAACTCCGGCCACTCCGTCATCACCAGGCAGGCGTCGGCCCCCCGGAGGGCGTCCGCGGCCGAGGCGGCGTAGTCGATCCCGGGAAAGACCCGCCGCATCGAAGGTACAGCAAGCGGGTCATAGGCGGCGACCGCCGCCCCCCGCCGGAGGAGCTCGGCGATGACCGGGATCGCCCGGGATTCCCGGATGTCGTCGGTGTTGTCCTTGAAGGCGAGGCCGAGGACGGCGACCCGTTTCCCCGCAAGATCGCCGATCTTCTCCTCAAGGAGCCCCACCAGACGGAGCGGCTGGCGGTCGTTGACGTCGAGGACCGACCGGAGGAGTGCGGGCTCTTCGCCGAGCGACTCCGCGAGGCTGACAAGGGCCGCGACGTCTTTTGGGAAGCAGCTCCCCCCGAACCCGGCGCCGGCGGATAGAAAGTGCGGCGAGACCCGGTGATCCATCCCGACGCCCTCCATCACCTCGTAGACGTCGATTCCGAGGCGCTTGCAGACGTTTCCCACCTCGTTTGAAAACGAGATCTTCGTCGCGAGGAGGGCGTTCGAGGCGTACTTGATCATCTCCGCGGCGGTGAGGCCGCACCGCACCACCGGGGCAGAAAGCCCGCGGTAGACCGCGGCGACGGCCTCGCCGGAACGGTCATCCCGGCTCCCGATCACGATCCGGTCCGGGTGCAGGAAGTCCTCCACCGCACGCCCCTCCCGGAGGAACTCCGGGTTCATCGCAAACCCGATCTCGTTCCGGCCGGAGTGTTCGAGGATCGCGGGCACGACGAGGCCCGCGGTCGTCCCCGGCGGCACGGTGCTCTTCACAACGACGGTGTGCAAACCATTCCCGTCGCGGAGCGCCTCCCCGATCGACCGGCTCGCCGCGGCGACCATCGAGAGGTCGGCGCTCCCGTCGGCCGCCGGCGGGGTGCCGACGCAGACAAACGAGAGGTCCGCCTCCGCCACCGGACCGTAGTCCGTCCCCGCGCTGAGCCGCTCGCCTGCGTGCCGCTCAAGGAGCATATCGAGCCCCCGCTCGTGGATCGGGGCGCGCCCGGCGTTGATCGCCGCCGCCTTCCTCGCATCGATCTCGACAATATCGACGGTGTGCCCGAGTTCGGCAAAGCAGGCCCCCGTGACCAGGCCGACGTACCCCCCGCCGACGACTGTTATCCGCATCTTTCCGCGATCCTCCGGTCTGTTACGTCAGAATTGGGCTTTGGGATGGTTAAAGATGACTCATTGTCGCCGGTCGGGAGCAGTGTGCCTATCAGGTGGATCGTTGCCGGGCGTCTCCCCCCCGGTGTAGCGTTTGTGCCCTTCCCTCATCGCGACCGGCAAACCCGGGGAAAAGCGTTATCCTGATCGGCGGGTGACAGAAGTATGATCGGGTATGCGCGATGGTCCGGTAGGAACGACGCTTCGCGGAGCGGAGTTCGAAAAGACCGAAGGTCTTCGAGGTGCGAACATAGTAAGCATGAGAAACTCGGAGAGTTTCGAGGTGCGAACATAGTAAGCATGAGCACCAAAGGTGCGAGGACCGGAGCGCGAGCACCGCCAGGTGCGAGTCTTACGGCTGAGAGCATCCTCGGAACGCTGGCGGAGCATCGGGAGCGGATCAGGAGCCTCGGCATCCGGCGGATCGGGCTCTTTGGCTCTTTCGTCCGGGGGGAAACGACGCTCTGGAACGCGACTGGCTGAAGGGTGCGATGTCCCGATAGGAACGACGCTCCGGAGAACGACGTCCTGAAAGGACGGAGTTCGAGAAACCCAGAGGGTTTCGAGGCGTGAGCGATAGCGAACGTAAGCACCGTCAGGTGCGAGGAGCGGAGTTTGAGCACCGTCAGGTGCGAGGAACGGAGCAGGAGCACCGAAGGTGCGAAAGAGCGGAGTTTGAGAAACCCGATGGGTTTCGAACAGAGCGCGAAGAGAGTGATATCGATATCCTCATCGAGTTCGAGGAGGGAGGACGCTCGTTTGATGCGTATATGGATTTCAAGTTCTTCCTCGAAGATCTCTTCAGGAGGAGAGTCGACCGCGATACCGTCAAGCCGGCTCTCGCGCCGTACATCCTCAGGAGTGTCCGGTATGCCCCGGGAAATAAGCAGGAAAGAATGATATGCGATGCGGGAAGAGATACAATGCTATGAGACGCCGCCACCTGCTAAAAGCCGGAGAGAAAGAAGAGGTTCTCCGCACCATCCGCATGATCCTCGCCGGGTTTGACGAGATAGAGGTGGGGTATGTCTTCGGAACGTTTTGCAGAGGGGATTTCGGCGACGTGGACGTGGCAATCCTTGTCACCGGCGAGCCCGCCCCCTACCAGGCGATGCGGTTCGCGCGGCGGGTCGAGCGGGAGCTCGAACGGGGGTTTTGTTACCGCTTTGAGGCTGACGTGAAGGTTCTCAACACCGCCCCGGTCTCTTTCCAGTACGAGGTCATCAAGAGCGGCAGACTCGTGCTCTCCCGCGACAGAGAGCGTAGGGTCCGGTACGAGGCAGGCGTGCTCTCCCGGTATCTCGACTATGCGGAGACGCTCGACTGGTTCGACCGGGTTCTGCTCACGAGGGCCTGAGAATGATCATGGACGAAGGGGTTCTCGGTCACCTCCGGGAACTGGACGAGGCAGCTCTGGACTGGGAACGCTACCGATCCATCACCCTTGAAGACCTCAGGACCGACCGGGACAAACGAAACATGGTGCTGCACGCACTCCTCGTCAGCATCCAGGCATCGATCGATATCGCCAACCACCTGGTCGCGGCCTCCAGCTCCAGGCGGCCCGAGACCTACCGGGAGAGTTTCGCGATTTTATGTGACGGGGGGCTGATCCCGGAAGACCTCGCGGTCCGGCTCTCAGACCTCGCGGGCTTTCGGAATGTTCTGGTCCACCTCTACTGCCGGCTGAACCTGGACGAAGTCTACGGGGTGCTTCAGGACGACCTTCCGATCGTAAACCGGTACCGGGATCTGGTTCGGATGATACTCCGGGACCGCCTCCTCCCGGAGTGACGACTGCGCGCTGGAGTGAACCGGGAGGAGATCCTCCCGTCGCTCCGGCCTCCCGGGCCATCACGTCTCCACGAGCAGATCGAGGTCGGTGATGCTTCCCTCGATGAATGTCGCCCGGGGGTGGTCGAGGAGATGCTCGATAGCGAACCTACCCGGTAACTCCTCTCTGACGGGGCTGCCTCTCCCCGGTTGAAGACGGGGTCTCCGCGCTATAATTGGATGGGAACTGCAGTTCACGTTCCCGGTTCACAAAGGAACGTTGACCCATAAGTATACTACTTTCTCGTCAACGACCCACTTGAGGCCGTCGGTAAGCGCCGGTGGTCCGGTCTGGGCACCCGTCATCTTTACGTTTGTGGTCGGGTGACCGGACTTATTCAACACAACACTCGGGCTGTTCTACCTCGTGTCCCGGTTACCGCCGGGGAGTTCAAATGCGCCCGTATCTTCGATGTGCCTTTTCAATGGGCATGATGTGGGTGATATAAACGGGTTTTTCGTCAGAATTGATATTGTAGATTACGGTGAACGTACGTGCGATATGGAGTCGGTACGATTCACGCTTTTTATTGGTGTGGAGTTTCTCTTTGTCCTCATCCGAACCGGGATAGGGATTCTCCCGTAAGATTCTCGGTTTGGCTTTGATAACCCGTCGATCTCTGGCGTCGAGAGAATTTAAAAAATCAAGCGCACGCTTATCCACCATGAGGCGGAATGTCACAGGTTTAACTCCACGAACTCATTGCGGGCCATGACTTCTTCGATATCGTCCGTGAGCCGTTGCTTTTTTAGCGCTCTCCACCAGCCTCGCGAGCGTGTCGTTGAGCGTCTCGTCCGGGCGCCTGAGATCCAGGATCTGATTATCTCTTCCGATACGGGTATGTTCTCCGTAGCAGACATAGAATCCTGATAGGTGCCGGCCCCCCAAACCCCGCACGCCAATCGATACACTCTATACGGCGAAAGCCCGATACTATTCCAGAAAATGAACGCCCCCGCCCTCTCCGTCGTCCTCCCCGCGCTCAACGAGGAAGCCACCATCGGCAAGTGCATCGGAAAGATCCGGACGGTCTTTGCCGATCTCGGGATCGACGGCGAGATCATCATCGCCGACTCCTCCGACGACCGGACGGCGGCGATCGCCCGGGACCTCGGCGCCACGGTCGTCCGGCCGGAGAAGCGGGGCTACGGCAACGCCTACCTCGCCGGGCTCGCGTGCGCCCGGGGGAGATACATCGTCATCGGGGACGCGGACGACACCTACGACTTCCTCGAGATCCCGAAACTCCTCGCCCTGCTCGATGCCGGCGCCGACATGGCGCTCGGCTCCCGGCTCCGGGGGGAGATCCGGCCGGGGGCGATGCCCGCCCTCCACCAGTATGTCGGCAACCCCTTCCTCACCTGGCTCCTGAACCGGGTCTTTTCCATCCGGATATCGGATGCGCACACCGGGTTTAGGGCGTTCCGGCGGGAGGCGCTCGAACGGATGAATGTGAAGACCGGGGGGATGGAGTTTGCAAGCGAGATGATCATCGAGGCGGCGAAGGCCAATCTCCGGATCGACGAAGTCCCGATCACCTACTCCGCCCGGGTCGCGCCCTCGAAACTGCAGAGCTTCTCCGACGGCTGGCGGCACGTCCGGTTCATGCTCCTCTACCGGCCGATCCCGTTCATCACCGTCCCCGGGCTGCTCTTCACGGTCTTCGGCTTCTTCCTGATGGTCATCTTCGCCTTCCGGGGGGACGTCGAGACCTCGTTCATCCACTCCTTCATCCTCGCCGCCCTCTTCTTCGTCGGCGGGCTCCAGGCGCTCGTTGCCGGGATCAACATCGCCGTCTACTCGGCCGTTCAGGGCTACGGCGAGGCGGGGCCGTTCCTCTCCCGGCTCATGAACTACCACAACCTCGAGCGGGAACTCCTCGCCGGGATCCTGCTGATGGCCGGCGGCGGCCTCGTCGGGCTCGGCATCCTCCGGGACTGGGCCGCCGCCGGGTTCGGCCCGCTCTTTCAGATTGCAAACGCCGTCTGGGCACTGGCACTCTTCCTCGCCGGGATGCAGGTCGTCTTCTCCGGGATCTTCACGAGCATGGTGCTCCTGAAACGCGGCGAAGAGCAGGGCTGACCCCCGCCGGGCACGGCGCTCCGTCCATTGATCCCGATTTATAGGTCTCTGTTTTGATTTCCGGGCCCTTTTTGGGGAGATCGATCCAGTTATATATGATTGGTGATACAGTGTGACCCGGAGGAACTGCGAATGGCCATTTTATCAACCAACCAGCAGGAGATAGCAGAAAGAATCGATGCAGGTGCCGCCGCGGAAGTCTGGCGGGACTGGAGGTGGCATGTCCGGCATGCGATCACTGAGATCTCCACGTTCGAGCGGCTGCTCGGCGTATCGTTCGGGAAGGACGAGCGGCGGGAGCTGGAAGAGACCGCGAGCAGATTCCCCTTGAGGATAACGCCGTACTACCTCTCGCTCATCGATGCGAAGGATCTCTGGAACGACCCGATCTTCATGCAATGCTTCCCGTCGCCGGCGGAACTGCAGGTCGAACCCGACGACATGGAGGACCCGCTTGCCGAGGACGCCGACCACCCGGCTCCCTGCATCACCCACCGCTACCCCGACCGGGTGCTCTTTTTAGTCAGCAACGTCTGCGCCATGTACTGCCGGCACTGCACCCGGAAGCGGAAGGTCGGGGACGTCGACTCCATCCCCTCGGAGGCCGAGGTCATCGAGAGCCTCGACTACATCCGGGAGAACCCCGGGATCCGGGACGTCCTCCTCTCCGGGGGCGACCCGTTCATGCTCCCCGACGACCGCCTCGACTGGATCCTGACCGAGCTCGACGACATCGAGCACGTCGAGGTGGTCAGGATCGGCACCCGGACTCCGGTCGTCCTTCCCTACCGGATCACGGAGGAACTCTGCGCGATGCTTGCCCGGCACCACCCGCTCTGGGTGAACACCCACTTCAACCACCCGGCGGAGATCACCGCGTCCTCGCAGAAGGCGCTCGCACGGCTTGCCGATGCCGGCATACCGCTCGGCAACCAGACCGTCCTCCTGGCGGGGGTGAACGACTGCTCCCGGATCATGAAGACCCTGGTGCACAAACTCGTCAGGAACCGGGTCCGGCCCTACTACCTCTACCAGTGCGACCTCTCCGAGGGGCTCGCTCACTTCCGCACCCCGGTCTCGAAGGGGATCGAGATCATCGAGAACCTCATCGGGCACACCAGCGGGTTTGCCGTCCCGACCTACGTCATCGACGCCCCCGGCGGCGGGGGGAAGATCCCGGTGATGCCCCAGTACCTCATCTCCTGGTCCACGAACCGGGTGGTGCTGCGCAACTTCGAGGGCGTGATCACCACCTACCGCGAGCCCGACTCCTATGAGCCGGTCTGGTGCGACCGCAAGTGCGCGACCTGCGGGCAGTACCTGAGGCTCGAGGGCGCGGACGAGTCCAAAGCGGTCGGGATCGTCAAACTCCTCTCGGACGAGGACCCGACGACAGCACTCGTCCCGGAGCACACCGAGCGGTTCGAGCGGAGAAATGAGTCCTGATACCGTCACGACGATCGACGGCACCCTCGTCCAGCACGGACGGTTGAGCGACCGGATCTACGTGATGCACCTCTCGCCCGCCGACCTTCCTGGAATTCTCGACGACCTCGATGCGCTCGCACAGAGAGAGCGCTACACGAAGATATTTGTAAAAGTGCCGGCCTCCGCCCTCCCGCTCTTCATCGCCCGGGGCTACATCGTCGAGGCGCGGGTTCCCCGGTTCTTCCGGGGCAGGGAGGACGGGTATTTCGCGGCGAAGTTCTTCGATGCGGATCGCAGGCAGGAGTCGGCCGATGTCGCCGCGGTCATCGCGGCCGTCCGCGAGAAGGCCGGCGATGCCCGCCCCGCCGGCCTCCCGCCGGGCTGGAAGTATGCGCCCGGGTCAGAGGACGACGCCGACGACCTGGCCGCGCTCTACGGCGAGGTCTTTGCGACCTACCCGTTTCCCATCGCCGATCCCGGCTACCTGCGGGAGACGATGGCCGGGGACTACCGCTACTTCACCGTCCGCACCGCCGACGGCCGGCTTGCCGCGGCCTCCTCGGCGGAGATCTACCGCGAGGACGAGAACGTCGAGATGACCGATTTCGCCGTGCACCCGGATTTCCGGGGCCAAAACCTCTCGGGCTTGCTCCTCTCCCGGATGGAGGGGGAGATGCGGGCGGCCGGGATGAAGACCGCCTTCACCATCGCCCGGGCGCTCTCCTACCCGATCAACGCCACGTTCGCCCGGGCGGGGTATGCGTGGGGCGGGACGCTCGTCAACAACACCAACATCTGCGGCGGGTTCGAGAGCATGAACGTCTGGTATCGGCCACTCGTGAGGTGAGGAGAAGGTCCGCCGCCGGTGTAAGGATGGGTGTCGTGCCGGCTTTTGGGGCGCACGTTCACCCGCTGGCATATATGGGAAGCAAACAACAAAAGTGAGCATCGGTTTACGCCGGTTCATCCGTCGCGGGTGCGTCACATGAAATGTCCGAATCCCCGGCAGGTTTTCGGAGGTGCAGGTGACCCGGGTCAGGAGAGCAGCGATCTGGATGGACGCATTTTGTTCCACATGGAACACATTTGAACCAATACCTGGAAACGGACCTGTTCCCCCAGCCTGAAGTTACCCGTCGCCGTGCACCGGTTCGGGGCGGTGCCGGGCAACCCGGTGCATCCGGAGGTATTCGGACCGGGAAAGAGCGAAGTTTTCGGCATTCTCAAAGAACGCGTCGATCAGGTCGGCCTGCTCGCGGCTCCACACCTCGTTTGGGACCTCCCTGACCCGGAGGGCATGTCTCCGGACAAAGGCCAGCCGCTCCTGCCTGTTCTTCTCGCGGTCAAACTTCAATTCCATACTGTTCCCCCCGGACCTGCAGGCGCTCCATGAACGATCGCAGGAGTTCGCTGTCCAGCATCTCCCGGAACAACACCCAGAGATAGACTGCATCCTCGATATCCTTGTCGCTCCCAAGATAGAGTTTGTAGGGAATCTGCAGCTCGATGGGCGATACGAAGAACCGGATGTCGTCGAACTCTACCGTCTTCGCCCTGGACATCGCATAACGATCGAAGTCGTCTTTCTTGAACTTCATCTCGATATTCGGGATGATCCTCCCGGCTCCGGCAATCCGCACGGCAAGCCTGTCGCAGAGCATCGAGTAGATCTCCTCGATATCGTCGGAATTCAGGAAGTAAAACCCTTGCGCCAGAAGGTCTTCTGAAAATGGCCGGAACGTATCGTAATCCATGTAATCGATGAAAATATCAATATCTTCCGTACCTCTGGCTCTTCCAAAAAGGATTGCAACGTACCCGCTGACGATCACGTAGCGCGTATACCACTCGATGATGCTCGTCACCGAGGCCACAAAACGATCGAGTGAGGTCACAACCTTTCCGTCGACGCGGATGGTGCCGTCGGGAGCATTCGCGATCTGCATTTCCCTTCCTCTGGTAGAGTCTTACCGGGCACAGCATTAATTGCATGCACCCCGGTCCCTCAGTATATCAATTGTCCCGTAGATGTTTGTCTTCTTTCAACAGCCATTCCCGGTGACCGAAGCCTCCAGGAAACCCCGGCACGATCTCATCTCGTGTTCTGTACCGGTTACGGGGGATGTTTATGTCTCTTCTGTCCCTGTTCACCCTCCCCGGATCGCCGGAGACCATCTCGCCGGCGGCTGTCCGGGGTTACACCAAAAAGAGAGTATTATGAAGATCCTTTCCGCTCCGCGTCCTTCTTCCGGTACCCTTCGAGCAGGATCGTCGTCAGGTTCTTGACGGGCACGTCCGTGCAGTCGGCGATATGGAACTCGCAGAACGGGCAGACCGTCACCACGACGTCCGCGCCGGTTCCCTTCACGCACTCGTCGCGTTTCGCCCCGAGGGCTTTTGCCTCTTCCGGCACCCCTGAGCGGACGCCGCCGCCGGCCCCGCAGCACTGCGTCGGCATCTCCACGAACTCCCGGACCCCCAGGCGCAGGAGTGTCCGCGGCTGCTCGCTGATCCCCTGGCCGCGGAGGAGGTGGCAGGGATCGTGGTAGGTCGCCCTGACGTCGAGTTTCGACGGGAGCTCGATCCCGTACTCCGTGAGGATCTCGGTGACGTCTTTCACCTCGAACGGCGTCTCGTAATCGTTCTTCAGCGTCGCCCCGCATCCGGCGCAGATCGTCATCACGGTCTTTATCCCACGGCTGGCGAAGGCCTCGATGTTCTTCTGCTTCAGGTCGTCGACGAATGACGTCTGCCCCGTCCGGATCAGCGGCGAACCGCAGCAGACCTGGTCGTGGGGGACGATCACCCGGATGCCGTTGCGCTTCATGACCTCCATCGCGTCGAGTGCCGTCTGCGGCACCCGGCCGTTGAACATGCACCCGACGAAGAACCCCACCTCGCCGCGGACGGGGCCGTCGGGCTCGATCACCTCCGGCACCTGTTCGAGGAAGGTCGGCTGCGTCCGCTCCACGCTCCGGCCGGTTTCCTGCACCAGCCGCGCCACCTCCTGGTGGCGGGGGAGGGTCAGGCCGCGGCGGTTCGCGATCTCGCGGAGTTTTTCGATGGCTTTGCCCGGGACGTCGATCTCTTTGGGGCAGACCTCCGTGCAGCGCTTGCAGGTCGTGCAGTAGAAGAGCCCTTTCTCGATCGCGTCGGTGATCCGGTCACCCGAGTCACGGGGGTCGAGGGCGAGGCGCATCTCCTGGCGGAGCACCGTCGGCCCCGCGAAATCCGTCACCTGGAGCGCCGGGCAGGCCGATACGCAGCAGAGGCACTCGATGCAGTCCCGGAGCGGCTTGATCGCCTCGATCTCCTCCCGTGCCGGGAGGGCAGCGTCCGGCGCAGGGCAGATCCGGGCGATCTTTGCTATCACCGGCTCCAGGTCGACCATCAGGTCTTTCAAGACCGGGAGCGCCAGCGGCTCGACCGTCATCCCGTCACGGGCCTCCTCCATACAGGCGAGGACGGGCTTCCCGTCCACCTGGACAGCGCAGCTCCCGCACTGCCCGGACCCGCAGCAGTAGCGGTAGGCGAGGGTCGGGTCGTGCTCGTCGCGGACGGCGTGGAGGGCGTGGAGCACCCGGGCGCCCTCGTTGACCTGGACGATGTACTCCTCGAAGTGTGGCTCCGCGTCCGCGGCGGGGTCGAAACGCGAGACCCGGAGGGTGATCGTCTTCATGCCGCCGCCTCCCGCCGCTCGATCCCCTCCCGGGTGAGCGAGACGTAGGTGTGGGAGAACGGCGACGTCGCCGGTTCGGTCGCCACGTCGGCATCCCGCCGGACGTGGGCTCCCCGGTTCTCCGGCCGCAGGAGGGCGCACCGGACGATCAGGGATGCCGTGGTGCACATGTTCCGGACGGTGCAGCATTCAAGCAGGTTCACGGTCGAGGCGGCGCAGAGCCGTTTGTCGGCAAGTCGGCGAACGTGCCCGAGCGCCGTCCGGAGGTCGGGGGCGCTCCGGAAGATTCCGGCCTGGTTCCACATCGTGAGTTTCAGGTCCTTCCTGACATCCGCGGGGCTTATTGCCCCCTCGTAGAATCCGCCGAGCATCCGGGTCACCTCATCGATCCGGGCGGGATCGATCCGGCCGCTCCGTGCGGGCGCCTTCCCGGCAAACTCCCCGGCCCGCTTTCCGAAGACCTGCGTGTCCGCGAGGGCGTTCCCCCCGAGGCGGTTTGCGCCGTGCACCCCGCCGGTAACCTCGCCGCAGGCGAAGAGGCCGGGGATGGTCGTCCGGCACTCCGGGGTGATCCTGACCCCGCCCATGATATGGTGGGCGGTCGGGGCCACCTCCATCGGCTCCCGCCGGATATCCACGCCGTAGGCGAGGTACTGTTCGAGCATCACCGGAAGCCGTGTCTCGATCGTCTCTGCCGGGAGGTGGGTCACGTCCAGGTAGACCCCGCCGCGGCCCGTCCCCCGGCCCTCCAGCACTTCGGTCGCGATCGCCCGCGCAACCACGTCCCGGGTGGAGAGTTCCATCCGCTCGGGGTCGTAGCGCTCCATGAACCGCTCCCGCCGCGCGTTCAGGAGAAGTCCTCCCTCGCCCCGGACGGCTTCCGTCACCAGGCGGCCACGGGCGTCGTAGGGGTAGACCGCCCCGGTCGGGTGGAACTGGATCATCTCCATATCGATCAGCTCCGCCCCCGCCCGGTAGGCCATCGCGAACCCGTCCCCGGTTCCGGCGGCGGAGTTCGTGGATATATCGTAGACCTGCGTCCCTCCGCCGGTCGCGAGCACCGTCGCGTCGGAGCGGAAGAGCACGACGTCTCCGTCCCGGTCGAGAGCAATCGCGCCGGCGACCGCCCCGTTCTCGTCCTTGACGAAGTCGACGACCGAGACCTCCTGGTAGAGGTGCGTATCGGTCGCGTCGAGCCGGTCGAGGAGGGTCATGATCATCTCGTGGCCGGTCCGGTCCCCGGCGTAGCAGGTCCGGGGGAACCGCTGGCCGCCGAACGGCCGTTGCGCGACCTCTCGCGCCTCCGTGACGTCGAAGACGGCGCCCCACCGGACAAGGTCCGCCATCCGCTCGGGGGCCTCGCGGACCAGCGCGTCCACGAGTGCCGGGTCGTTGAGATACGCCCCGCCCGAGAGCGTATCCTCGCGGTGGACGTCGACCGAGTCCCGGTCCCGCAGCACGGCGTTGTAGCCGCCTTCCGCCATCGTCGTGCACCCGCCTTTGCCGGCGATGGTCTTGGAGACCATGACCACGCCGCCGTACCGGGAGGCCTCGATGGCGGCCCGCACCCCGGCGCCGCCGCTTCCGACAACCAGCACATGCGCGTCCACAATCTCGTCTACATGCATCTTATTAGTCGGTGCGTTGTATAATACCATAAAGTAATTGCAGGGGACTAGTGAGCCAGAATGAGGCTTTTAATGAAATTTGGCGGCACTTCCGTCGGAGAGGCGGACTGTATCGGAAGGGTCGCAGACATCGTAGAATCGCATCGTAGCGCAGGTGACGAGGTCGCGGTAGTCGTATCGGCATGCTCCGGGATCACCGACCGGATCATCGCGGTGGCCGACGAGGTCATAGCAAGCAAGGAGCAGCCCGATATCGGGACGCTTCTTGACGCCATGCGGGAGCGCCACACCCGGCTCCTCAAGGAGACGGCTCCCGACCACGCCCGCGAGGTGACGGCCGTCATCGACGACCGGCTCACCCGGCTGCAGAACATCCTCACCGCGGTGCACACCTTAAAGGAGCTGACTCCCCGGTCCCGCGACTACATCGTCTCGTTCGGGGAACGGCTCTCCGCCCCGATCGTCGCGGCCGCCCTCCGTCAGCGCGGCATCGCTTCGGTCGCCCTCGATGGTGCCGAGGCCGGGATAACCACGACGGCGAATCACGGGGACGCCCGCGCCCTCCCGGTGAGCGCGGAGAACATTCGTGCCCGGGTCGCCCCGCTGCTCGCCGACGCCGTCCCGGTGATCATGGGCTTCATGGGGGCGACCGAGCAGGGCGTCATCACCACCCTCGGCCGGAGCGGTTCCGACTACTCCGCCGCCGTCATCGGTGCCGGGGTCGATGCCGACGAGATCTGGATCTGGACCGACGTCGACGGGGTGATGACCTCCGATCCCCGGATCATCCCCGATGCCCGGGTGCTCGACGACATCTCCTATCTTGAGGTGATGGAACTCTCCTACTTCGGCGCGAAGGTTCTCCACCCGCGGTCGATCGAACCCGCGATGCAGAAGGACATCCCGATCCGGGTCAAGAACTCGTTTAAGCCCGAAGTCCCCGGCACCCTCGTCCTCCGCGACAAGCACCAGGAAAAGCGGGTGGTCAAGGCCATCGCCCTGATCGAGAAGGTGGCGCTGGTCAACATCAACGGCGCCCAGATGGTCGGCCGTCCCGGCGTGGCAAAGACGATCTTCTCCGCGCTTGCCGAGCGGGAGGTGAACGTCATGATGATCTCGCAGGGTTCGAGCGAGGCGAACATCTCCCTCATCATCGACGAATCGCACCTGGACGCCGCGCTCGGCGCCCTCGACCCGCTCGTGGAGCAGGGCATCGTACGCGAGGTCACCTACGACCACGACGTCGCCGCGGTCGCGGTCGTCGGTGCGGGGATGGCCGGGACGCCCGGAACCGGCGGCCGGATCTTCTCGGCGATCGGCCGGGCCGGCATCAACATGATGATGATCTCGCAGGGTTCAAGCGAGGTGAACGTCTCCTTCGTCGTGAAGGCCGGGGACGGCAAACGGGCCCTCCAGGTGCTGCACGACGAATTCCGTCTCTCGGAGAACTCAGATGACTGAAGAAGCACATACCTACCGCGAAGCCGGGGTCGATATCGACCTCGAGGCCCGGGCGGTCCGGGCGCTGATCGACTCCCTCACCTACCGCAGATCCGGCGACTTCTCGATGCTCGGGAAGGTCGGGCACTTCGCCGGACTGATCGACTTCGGCCCGTACGTCCTCGCGCTCGCGGTCGACGGCGTCGGCACCAAGATGCTCGTCGCGGATGCGCTCCGCGACTGGAGCACCGTCGGGATCGACTGCATCGCGATGAACGTCAACGATCTCTACGTGATGAACCTCGAGCCCGTGGCGTTCGTCGACTACATCGCGACCGACGCCCTCTCGCCGGAGAAGATGGCCCAGATCGGCCTGGGGTTGAACGAGGGGGCACGCCTCGCGAACATGAACATCGTCGGCGGGGAGACCGCGACCCTCAAGGGGCTCGTGAACGGCCTCGACCTCGCGGGGACCTGTCTCGGTGTCCAGGAGAAGGAGAAGGTCGTCACCGGCGAGGGGGTCGTTCCCGGCGACCTGATCGTCGCCGTTCCCTCGAGCGGCGTCCACAGCAACGGCCTGACCCTCGCCCGGAAAGTCGTCGAGGACTGCGGATCCTACGAGACCCTTCTTTCGAACGACAAGACCCTCGGCGAAGAGCTCCTGACGCCGACACGGATCTACGCCGAGGTGCTCCGGGTGACGGAGGCCTGCGAGGTTCACGGGATGTGCCACGTCACCGGCGGCGGCCTCCTGAACTTCAGGCGGCTCAGCGAGTACGGATTCTCCTTCACCGATCCCCTCGCGGTTCCCGAGATCTTCTCCTGGCTGCAGGAGAATGGGAAGATCAGCGATACGGAGATGTACCGGACCTTCAACATGGGCATGGGCTACGCCTTCGTCGCCCCGGAGAAGAGTGTCGCCGCAATCCGGGCAATCGTCCCCGACGCCCGGGTTGTCGGCGAGGTGACGGAGGAGCCCGGCGTGCGGCTGAAGGGTGTGGAGATCCGGTGAGGGTTTTTCCCCTCCCCCTTTGAACGGTTACCGGGATCCGGCACAATTCTTATCCTCCGGCAGCCAGAGATTAGATCGATGGCAGACGTCTATTTTACCCCCCTCAGGGCACGGGGTCCGCACGAGAGCAAAGCCGCGAAGATCCGCCGTCTCTTTGATGCGGCCGGGTTTGACGCGGCTATCCGGCCGGGAGACCTTGCGGCCGTCAAACTGCACGTCGGAGAGCGCGGGTGCGACACCTACCTCCACCCGCTCTTCGCCCGGCAGGTGGTCGATACGATAAAAGAGCGCGGAGCGCAGCCGTTCCTCACCGATACCGCCACCCTCTACGCCGGGAGCCGGGCCGACGCCGTCCGGCACACCGTCACCGCGATCGAGCACGGGTTCGCATACGCGGTTGCCGGCGCCCCGGTCATCATTGCCGACGGCCTTACCGGCGGTTACTGGAGGGAGGTCGCCGTCGACGGGAATCACTTCGAACGCGTCCGGATCGCCGGGAGCATCCTCGACGCCGACAGCATGATCGTCCTCTCGCACGTCAAGGGCCACGACCTCGCCGGGTTCGGCGGGGCGATCAAGAACCTGGCGATGGGCTGCGCCCCGCCGTCGGGGAAGGCGGAGCAGCACGCGGGCAGGCCGTACGTGGAGATCGAGCGGTGCGGCGGGTGCGGGAAGTGCACCACGGTCTGCCCCCAGGCGGCGATGACCCTCGCCGACGGGCGGGCGGTGCTCAACCCGGAGCACTGCGTCGGGTGCGGCGACTGCATGCGTGCCTGTCCCGAGGGCGCGATCGAGTTCGACTGGACGACGGAGATCCGGCCGTTCATAGAGCGGCTCTGCGAATACGCCCTCGGCGCCGTCCGCACCAAACCCGGGAGGGTCGGCTACGTCAACTTCCTCCTCGACATCACCCCGGACTGCGACTGCGTCTCCTGGAGCGACGCGGCGATCGTTCCCGACATCGGGATCCTGGCCTCCACCGACCCGGTCGCGATCGATCACGCGAGTTTCGACCTCGTCAACAGCGAGCAGGGGTTCTCCCAAACGCAGCTCGGGCGGAACTTCGCTCCCGGGGAAGACAAGTTTAAAGGGACCTGGGACTACACGGACGGCAGGTACCAGTTCGAGTATGCGGCTACCATTGGGCTCGGGGATGCCGATTACCGGCTGATCGAGGTGTGAGATGTCGACCGGAAAAGTAGTGCTGCTCTGCGGGAGTCCCCGGCCCGGGGGGAACACCGCACAGGTGCTCGGGGAGTGCGCGAAGGTCCTCGAGCGCGAGGGTATCGAGACCGAGACCGTCCTGCTCGGGGAGAAGCGTATCTTCTCCTGCACCGCCTGCGGGCTCTGCACCGAAGGGGAGTGCGCCCTCGACGACGGCTTGAACGAGATCATCGGGAAAATCCGGGAGGCCGAGGGGTTCATCGTGGGGACCCCGGTCTACTTCGGCACCGCCCGTGGCGACGTCACGGCGGCCCTGCAGCGGATCGGGATGGTCTCGATGTCGTCCGACTCCTTCCTCTCCCGGAAGGTGGGCGGCCCGATCGCCGTGGCCCGGCGGGGCGGGCATACCGCCACGCTCCAGGAACTGCTGATGTTCTACCTCATCAACGACATGATCGTGCCGGGCTCGACCTACTGGAACATGGTCTTTGGGAGGACGCCGGGAGAAGCCCTGGGCGACGAGGAAGGAATGAGAACGGTCCGGCGGTTCGCCGAGAACGTTGCGTTCCTGATCAGGAAACTGCGCTAGTGCACCGTGTCATCTTATTATAGAAATTTCTTGCATGTACCGGGACGGCAACCATGGTCTCACGCGAAGAGCGCGAAGCCGCGAAGTGCGACTGCCAGAATGGCAGGAGCATGAGCACCGTTAGGTGTGAAGGAGTGTAACTCTCAACCAACCGGGTCTTCGCGGCTTCGCGTGAGTTATTAGTGTAGATGACGATACGGTCTTGCGCGAAGGACGCGCAGCCTTCGCGTTCTTCGCACCTATCGGTGCTCAAGCAACCTGAAAGTCTTCAAGCACCGGTGCTCCGGAGAATAACCTTTTTCATCCTCTCCGATGAGGGATCACTATGGATCTTTCGTCTGAGGCGATCGTTTTGGATGTCGCGGATACGGCACCGTTGACCCGGCGGGAGATCGCCGACCTCCTGCCGGAGGTTCCGGACTGGTCGCTCGAAGACGGGCGGCTTGCCGCCCGGTTCGCCTGCAAGGGGTTCGATGAAGCGGTGACGTTCCTCAACGATGTCGCCGGGTTTGCCGCGCGAGAGAACCATCTCCCGGATCTCGGCATCCACGCTGCGAGGTACGTGGACGTCGCCTGGTATACTTACGCCATCGGCGGACTCTCCCGCAACGACTTCATCATGGCCGCACGGCTCTCCGAGTGGCTCCGGTGCCGGCAGGGTGCGTTCCTCTAACCGGTGCCGAACGCCCGCATGACTCGTGCTTTGACGGCCTCTCTCGGGAGTGCACCGACCACCCGGTCGACCAGCATGCCGTTCGCGAAGAACAGGAGCGTGGGTATCGCTGTTATGCTGAAACTCGCCGCAATTTTGGGATTTTCGTCGACGTTGCACTTGCCGAAGGTCACCCTGCCGGCGAAGTCACGCGCAAGGTCCTCGACGACCGGGGCCACCATCCGGCAGGGGCCGCACCATTCCGCCCAGATGTCGACGACCAGGGCGGGGTGCTCCTGCAGGGTCGTCTGAAACGCATCGTCGGCGATCTCGATGACGCCGCCCGGCGTGCCTGTAAGCCGTTCCTCGAGTTTCCGGAGACGTTCTTCCCGGAGACGCTGCAGTTCGTCGTCAAGCGGCCTCTCTCCTTCCATATGACGGAGATATGCCGCTCGCCCATATTAAATGGTTAGCTCCGCGCCGGGGACCGGCGCCCGGGACTCGCGCCGGTCCGGCCCGCACAAAGATATATATCCCCCGAAAAACAATGTGTATACCTCACAAGTCAGAAGCGAGGTGGGGTAGTCAGGATATCCCGGCGGGCTCATAACCCGTAGATCGATGGTTCAAATCCATCCCTCGCTATGAAAGGCAATTCTGCGTTTTTGCACGTTTTTCTTCGTTATCCGTCCCCTGCACCCTGATGGTTCTCTTCCCGGACAGGGATGCACGCCTGCAGCCGATTCGCCCGGAATAGGGGCTTTGAGGCGCGCAAAATGCGTACAGGTTCTTTCGAATCCGGAAGAAGAAAAAATTCCGGCATGCCGGAAAAATAGAACGGTGATCCGGAAAGATCGCTTACGTCCGTTCCTTCCCGGCCTTGAAGGTCGAGAGATCGGACTGGTGGGTGCCGGCCACGTAGTCAACGATAGAGTGGCAGCTCTTCTCCCCGTTGATCTCCACCGGGTAGCACCCCGTCAGGCACCCGGTGCAGAGGTTCCGCTCACCGCACCCGATCGCCTCCACCAGGTCATCGAGCGGGATGTAGGTGAGCGACGTCGCGCCGACGCTTTCGCGCACCGCCTCGACCTCCTTGCCGCTCGCGATCAGCTCCGTGCGGGTGGGCATATCCACCCCGAGGTAGCAGGGGGCGATGATCGGTGGGGAGCCGACCCGGAGATGGATCTCTTCGGCCCCCGCATCCCGGATCATGTTCACGATCCGGCGGGAGGTCGTCCCCCGGACGACGCTGTCGTCGATGAGCACCACCCGTTTGTCCTTCAGGTTTCCCCGAACGGTGTTGAGTTTGATCCGGACCGCCCGCTCCCGCTGCTCCTGGGTCGGCATGATGAACGTCCGGCCCATGTAACGGTTCTTCATCAGCCCCTCGATGAACGGGATCCCGGACTGCTCGGCGTAGCCCGCGGCGTATGCGATCCCGGAGTCGGGGACCGGGCAGGCCGTATCCGCTTCGACGGGATTCGCATCGTAGAGTTTCTGCCCGATCCGGCGCCGCACGTCGTAGACCAGCGTCCCGTCCATCACCGAGTCGGCGCGGGCGAAGTAGACGTACTCGAAGATGCAGTACGCCTTCCGGTTCGCGGTCGCGATCTGGGTGGAGGTGAGCCCGGACTCATCGATCCGGACGAGTTCGCCGGGACGCACGTCCCGGACGAACGTGCCGTCCAGCGCATCGATCGCCACGCTCTCCGACGCGACGATGTAACCGTTGTCGAGTTTTCCGATGCAGAGCGGCTTGATGCCGAGCGGGTCGCGGAAGGCGTATACGGTATTGTTCAGGAGCGCTACGGTGGCGTAGGAGCCCCGCAGCCGCCGCATGCAGAGCAGGACGGCATCCTCCATACTTTTGGAGGTCCGGAGCGCATCGGCGATGATGTTGCCGATGATCTCGGTATCGGTCGTGGTGCAGAAGATCTGCCCCCGGCGCTCGTATTCCTCACGGAGTTCGACCGTATTGACCAGATTGCCGTTATGGGCGATCGAGAGATCGAGCCCCCGGTACCGGAAATTGAACGGCTGAACGTTTTCCGGGACCTTCGACCCGGTTGTCGGGTAGCGGACGTGTCCGATTCCGGCGTTGCCCCGCAGATCCTGCAGGGTCTGGCTGTTGAAGACCTCGGCAACGAGCCCCTGGGCTTTGTGCGTGTACAGGGTCGTGCCTTCAAAAGTAGAGATCCCTGCGCTCTCCTGCCCCCGGTGCTGGAGAGCATACAGGGCGTAATACAACGGAAACGAGACACCGCCAGCATCGACGATGCCAACGATACCACACATGATGCAACTCTAATGCGTCGGTACCTTTGCCTTCTTCTCCGTCCAGCGGTAACTGCGGATTCTCCGGCTCTTGCCGAATCCACAGGCCGCACAGACTTTGTGCTGTGCGTGGAACGAGATCTTGCCGCATCGCCTGCAGGCGATGTGAGTGCGTTTCTGCCGCTTGCCCATCGATGGTGTGCCTTTTGACATTCTCTCTCACCTACTGTTTATTCGACTGAAGGGGTAATGTAGATCACATTATCACCGCGGACGATCAACGTGCCGAGTTTCTGCGCCGCGCCGTCCACTTCTTCTTCTGCTTTGTCCAATACCAGATTCATGTGAACGTCGTATCCCTGGAGGATCCCCCGGATCTCTCTCCCACCTTTCAGGCTGATGATGACGGGCTGACGATTCAGTACCTGATCTAAAATATCCAACGGTCTTGGCGTCATATGATTACCCTTTGCCGTCCATTCTGGAGTAATATATTTGAGTGAGGAAGCTACTTAAATATAACCGCGTTGCTGCGCGAAAGTCAGCGCACCCCGAGGTTTCAAGACATGGCAAGGATTACTGTAAAAAAGCGTCACGTCATCCGGAAATCACAGATAAGCGAACTTCTCGAGCGGCTCACGGACGAGATCGGGGCATCGGCCGACCTCTTCCGGTCGGACAGGATCGAGCGGGTGGAGACGGATGCTCCCGTCGGAATCTACCTCGTCGATAAAAAGCCCCTCCTGATGGGAGCTGAAGATTGGGCGTTCCCGACCCTGCGGGGGCTCGTCGAGCACCCGATCCCCGAGCGGCGGGTGGTGGTCGATTCCGGCGCGGTCAGGTTCGTCGCAAACGGCGCGGATGCCATGCGCCCCGGGATCGTATCGATCTCGCCGGACATCCGTGCGGGGCACCCGGTGCAGGTCGTCGAGGAACGGCACGGAAAACCGCTTGCCGTGGGGATTGCGCTCTTCGATGCGGCCGATATGGAGCGGCAGGAGAAGGGCAAGTCCGTTAAAAGCGTCCACTACGTCGGGGACGATCTCTGGAATCTGGAGATCTGACGGAGAAAATAATGGATACTATTAAATAAAATTCATTCCTCAATTTTTCTATGGTTAAAAAACTCTTTGACAGCATCCTCGGCAAAAGTCCGGCAAGAAACGAAGAGGACTACATGGAACTCGATCTCGCCTCCTACGAGGGATCGAACGACGAAGAGCCGGCATCCATGTACATCAAGATCGCCACCATCGCCGACCTCAAAGATACCCCCCGCGTCAAAGACGAGGTTTACAACGGAAATATCGTCATCGTCGACATCGGGCGGCTGAAGATGGACAAGGTGACGTTCGAGCGGGTCTTAAAGGATCTCCGCGACGTCGCAAAGGACGTGAACGGCGACATCGTCGGCCTCGGCGAGCAGAAATACGTCGTCATCACGCCCATGTCCGTCAAGGTCTCCCGCGAGAAGATCGGCGGGGGCCTCTAGTGCGGGAGTCCCATCCGGGAACCTGTCCCGCCTGCGGGGGCGAGATCCGGATCGTCCATCACCGTCTCGACATCCCCCACTTTCCCGATATCCTGCTCGTCTCTATCGCCTGCGACGCCTGCGGCTTCCGGCACACCGACACCATCATCCTCGGGGAGGGCGACCCGGTCCGGTGGACGGTGCGGGTGGAGGAGCCCGGCGACCTCGCCATCCGGGTGGCGCGGAGCACGACGGGGACGATCGAGATCCCGGAACTCGGTCTTCGGGTCGAACCCGGCACCGCCTGCGAGGGGTTCGTCACCAATATCGAGGGAGTCCTCTCCCGTTTCGAGCAGGCGGTGGAGACGATCCTGGCAAACCCCGAGAGCGAAGACGAGCGGGCGGCCGCACTCAGGATGGTGGAGACGATCGCCGCCGCACGGGAGGTGGCCTTCCCGTTCACGGTCATCCTCGAGGACCCTGCCGGGAACAGCGCGCTCGTCAGCGAGAAAGCCGAAAAGATGCTCCTCGATCAGGGAGAAGCCTGACCTCTTTTTTCGACCCTCCCGGTGGGTTAACCTGAAATAGAACCTCCCCCCATACGGCGGCGCCGTGAGGTGAAGAGTAATGGCACGAACAATATCGGTGCTGAAATGGGAGAGCGAAGCGGAGGTCGAGAACGCCGTCCACAACATAAGAGCGGAGATGGACCGGGCAGGCGGGCTTTCCAAGGAGACGGAGCGGGCGATGCAGCACTCGTTCTGGGTGGCCGACCCCGGCCTTGCGAACCACTTCCTGCGGCTGATCCGCGAACAGGTTCCCGGGGCGCTGCACTACTTCGAGGAGGAAGGCGGCGGGGCGTGAGGATGCGACTGCCGGAACGGCAGGAGCTCGAGAAGATGCGAAGCATCTTCGAATGGCGACTGTCCGTAGGATGCGACTGCCGGAACGGCAGGAGCTCGAGAAGATGCGAAGCATCTTCGAATGGCGACTGTCCGTAGGATGCGACTGCCGGAACGGCAGGAGCTCGAGAAGATGCGAAGCATCTTCGAATGGCGACTGTCCGTAGGATGCGACTGCCGGAACGGCAGGAGCTCGAGAAGATGCGAAGCATCTTCGAATGGCGACTGTCCGTAGGATGCGACTGCCGGAACGGCAGGAGCTCGAGAAGATGCGAAGCATCTTCGAATGGCGACTGTCCGTAGGATGCGACTGCCGGAACGGCAGGAGCTCGAGAAGATGCGAAGCATCTTCGAATGGCGACTGTCCGTAGGATGCGACTGCCGGAACGGCAGGAGCTCGAGAAGATGCGAAGCATCTTCGAATGGCGACTGTCCGTAGGATGCGACTGCCGGAACGGCAGGAGCTCGAGAAGATGCGAAGCATCTTCGAATGCGACGGGCCAGAGGGCCGGAGCCTGGGCCCCGGAGGTGTGACTTACGACGTTTCGTCAGGAACGGAGTTTGAGCACCGTTAGGTGCGATGAATGTCGTTCTTCGCGTGAATTACTTGCCGGGGATAACGATACAGTCTCAGTACTTCGCTGAAATGGCTGAGGTCGTTCTCAAAAGGTCAACCCGTCGACTTCCCTTTTCTCGAAGGGAACGGAGCCTGGGCCCCGGAGGTGCGAGTGCGGTGGAAGTCCGTGAGGCGCCGGGCCTACAACAACCCGGCTCTCCTGAACATCGGCCGGACCTCGGCGCCCTCCATGTTCCCCGCGGCCCAGGTGTAACGCTCCCGTATCCCGGGCGGGAGGTCGCGTTCCGGTATTGAGATGAACCCTAACTCCGCGTAAAACCCGGCGAGGCGCTCGACCGCGTACATGTAGAGGTCGTCGTTGTGGCAGGCCGTGACCAGAGCGGCCATCGTCGTGCGGGCATACCCCTTTTTCCGGCAGTCCTCGGGCGTGAAGACGCCGTCGATCTCCAGGCCGTCGGGGTGCCTCCTGCACCGGGCGAGAGAGACGATCTGCCCCGCAAGGAAGGTCGCGAAGATCCGGTCCCGTGCGGGATCGCCGGCCGTGCCGTGGTACTCGCGCCAGACCTCTTCCGCGGCGGAGAACTCCGCGCTTGTCAGTTCACGAACCTCCGGCCGGATCCCGGCCGGTTTAGTGTTCAGTTCTGGAAGAACAGCGGTTATCATTCCCTTCACCTCAGACAATCCTGTAGCCCTCGGACGGCACCAGGATCTCGAATTTTGCTCCCGTCCCGAACGTTCCGGTCTCGCGGATCGCGATCCCGGTGATGGCCAGGATCTCGTGGGCGAGGAAGAGCCCGTGCCCGTAGCTCTCCGCCTTCTGCACGAAGAGATCTTCCGTCTCCGCGTCGGGGATGCCGGTCCCGTCGTCCTCGACGATGATTGCGCACCCCTCCGGGCGCAGCTGATACGTGACGACGATCCTGCTCGCCTTCGTCGCCGGCGCGAGCGAGTTCTCGAAGAGATGGATGAAGACCGTCGCGAGGTGGGGGTCGGCGAAGATCTCGAGCCGTTCCGTCCACGCGTCGAGAGAGGTGTCCCTGAAGGAGAGGCTGGCGGCTGCCTTCCCGACGGCCTGTTGCACGGGGATCCATGCCGGCGGCGACGTCCCGATGTCGCGGAACTCGCGGGAGATCTCGATCTGTCGCCGGATCCCATTTGCGGCATCGTTTAAGTCGTCGATGAAGGAGAGTATCTCGGGGTCGTCGAACTTCATCGCACCCACCGAGAGGTGCCCGTACAGGACCGCAAGCCGGTTCGAGAGATCGGTGCGCAGGATTCCCGTGAGGATGTTGAGCTGGCGGCCGGCGTTCTGCAGTGCGGCCTCCGTCATGACCTCGTCGCTGACGTCCCGGATGGACTCGATCGCTCCGGTGACCCGTCCGCTCCGGTCGAGAAGCGCGGTCGCCGCGAACCTGATGTGTGCCCCCCGCCCGCCCCTGAGGAGTGGGGTGTAGATCTCCGCGACGAGGACGTCGCCGCTCCTCCTGACCGACGGATACCCCGCCTCGGGATCGCCCTGGAGGATCCTGTCTGCAAGCAGCGGCCGCGGCTCGCCGTAGAAGGGCACGGCGTACTCGTAGTCCCCCCGGCCGAGCATGGCCACTTTCTTCACCCCGGTCATCTCCTCGATCGCGCGGTTCCAGGCGATGACCTCCCCCCCGCGGTCGATGGCGAAGGTCGCGTCGGGCAGAAACTCGATGATCTGGTTCATCTCCTGCTCGGACTCACGGAGTTTCGTTGCGAGGAACGCAACCACGCCGCCGATGAGGACGAGCAGGATCGCACGCAGGACGATGGTGTAAGCCAGAAGGGGGCCCGGCGGGGAGAGGAAGTAGGTCGTGACGGCGTAAATGGACGCGAAGCAGACGGAGAAGAGGATGCCGCGCCGCGGGTACCAGTAACTCGCGAGGATGATCGGGATGGTGAGCGGGAGGGTGGGAAGGGGGAGGAGTTCTTCCGGTGCGCCGAGAATCAGGGCGAGCAGGTTCCCGCCGAGGGTCAGCACGGCTAGCCCGGCGATGATCGCGATGCGGTTGCGCGTATCGGATACGAACGTGGTCTGGATGTCGGTGACGTTCATGAGGGGAGCCTGCGGTTATGGTCTCGGTTCATCCGGTCTGCCGGTCGGGAGCACGGATCACTTTTGCCGGGCAGAGGAGTTCGAATCGGGCTCCGTTCCCGGGGATTCCCGTCTCCTGGATGGTGATCCCGGTGATGGCCAGGATCTCCCGCGCGAGGAAGAGGCCGAGTCCGGTATTCATGCCGTGCGCGTAGGTGAAGATCTTCTCCTTCTCGTCGGCAGGAACTCCCACGCCGTCATCCTCACAGAGGATGGTGTAGGTCCCTCCATCCTGTTTGAGGCTGAAGGCGATGGCGGTGACCGTCTCTCCGTAGCGCAGCGAGTTCTCGATGAGGTTCGAGAAGACCTTCTCGATGAGCGGGTCGGCGAGGATCTCCACCCCCGCCGGAATGGCGTTCTCAAGGGTTATCTTGCCCGTCGAGACATATTTCTCCGACCGCTCCACAAGTGTCCTGATCTCCTGCCAGACTGGAGCCGTCGCCCCCACCTTCTGGTATTCTGCCGTAAACCGGACGGTGTTGTTGAGCCGGTTCACCATCTCGGCAGCGCTCTCGACGTGGCGCCACGCGTTTGCCGGTTCCCGCTCGCGCAGTACCTGGGCCAGGTCGAGATACCCCCAGAGCGCCGCGAGCTGGTTCAAGAGGTCGTGGCGGGTGATGCTCGCCATGAGCTGGAGTTTCCTGTTGGCTTCCGCGAGCGCTTTCTCCACGCGTCGCCGTTCCCGGTTCTCTTCAGCAAGGCTCTCATTGCTGCGGGAGAGATCCGCGACGGCTTCCTGGAGTTGTTCATTCAAGGAGTGCAGTTGCTCCTGCGCCTCCTGGAGTTCGGTGTTCTTCGTCACCGCGATGGTATACGTCGAGAGGAGGGTGTTCAAGATCTTGAGCCTTCCGGCGGCGATGGTATAGGTGCTGCCGGCGAAGGGGATCTCCAGTTCGGCGGGAGACTCTTTTGGTTCCGGTATCTCCCGCGTCCGCATGACGGCCTCGATCTGGGAGCGGACGTGTTCGGGGTCGACGGGCTTGACGATGAAGCTGTCCGCTCCCGATGCAAGCCCTTTCAGCACGTCGGCGGGATCGAAGAGGTTGGTGACCAGGATGACGGGTGTATCCGGGTTCTGCTGCTTGATCCGGCGGCAGAGTTCGTAGCCGTCCATCCCGGGCATCATGATGTCGGTCAGGACGATATCGGGCATATCGACCTCCATGCGCCGTATCGCCTCGTTGCCGTCGGCGACCAGGGTGACGTCGTATCCTTCCGTCTCGAGGACGTGGCGGATGAACTCGGCCTGCGTCCTGCTATCCTCTACCACCAGAACGCTCATTTTCGTTCCTCCTTCATGCTTCCCTTCCATATCATCGCTCCTGGATCTCTCCCTCGCGGCGACGCACCAGACGCCGGATTATCCTGAGAAACTCGTCTGCCTCGAAGCTCTTCTTGACGATATATGCATCCGCCCCGACCGCCTTTCCCCGTTCCCGGTCTTCGGGCGAATCGAGCGAAGTGACCAGCACCACCCGGATCCCGGCAAGGTGCCCGCCCTCGGCACGTATCTTCTCGGTGAGCGTAAAACCGTTCATCCGAGGCATATCAACATCTGAAACGACCATATCAAACTCATGCTGCTTAAGCCTTGCGAATGCGTCGATCCCGTTGACAGCGGTCTCCACCTGATATCCGGCCCCCTCGAGGACGGCCTGCAGCAGGGCACGTGAGGTGACCGAGTCCTCGACGACCATGACCCGCCGCTCTGCCTCCTGTGGAAGTGTGGATGCCGAAACCGGCCGCTCCGCCTGCATCGCGTCCTGGATCAGGTCGAGGGGATCGAGCACGAGCGCCAGACGCCCGTCCCCGAGGATCACGGCCCCGTCGATCCGTCGCACGGAGGTGAGCTGACTGCCGAGCGGCCGGACGACGATCTCCTGCACCCGGATCACTTCGTCGACTATACACGCGATCTGCCCGGCCCCGTATGCGATGATGACGAGGGGTTTTGGCTGCCCCTCCTCCGTGGGGGGGCCGGACAGGGGGATACCCAGGGCGTCGGTGAGCCGGATGACCTCGATTGTCTCTCCCGACAGAAGGATCGTCGGCCGGCCCCTGGAGACGGCCAGGGAATCCGGGCGAACCCGGAGAACCTGCTTCACCTGCTGCATCGGGAGGACATATACCTGCCGTTCGGAGCGGACGAGCAGCCCGCGGAGGGTGGCCATACTCACCGGGACGGTCAGGGTGATCGCCGTCCCCCTGCCGACGGTCGAGGAGACCGTCACCTCCCCCCCGAGACGGGAGACGGTGTCTTCAACGATTGCAAGTCCGAGCCCTCTCCCCGAGAGGTCGGTGACGATCCGGCTCGTGGTCATCCCCGACCGGAAGATGAGCCAGATTGCCTCGCTGTCGGTGAGGGTTGCGTCCTCGTCCGCCGTGATCACCTCGTTCTCGACGGCGGTTCTCCGGATCGCGCTACTGTCGACGCCGGCGCCATCGTCGGCCACCTCGATGCCGACCCTGCTCCCCGACCGGGGGAAGACCCGGATCCGCACGGAGCCTGTGGCGGATTTCTGCCGGGCTCTCCTGGCCTCCGGGCTCTCGATGCCGTGATCGATGCTGTTCCTGATGAGGTGCATGATGGGGTCTTTCAACGCATCGAGGATACGGCGGTCGACCTCGATCTCGCCCCCCTCGATCGTGAGGTCGACCGATTTCCCCGAGGTGCGGGAAAACTCTCTCACGAACGCGGAGAACGGGGTAAGTATGGTTGAAGCCGGGAGGAGTGCGGCATCGTGGACAAGGTCGGATATCTCGGAGGTGCTCGTCTCGAGCGCCGACCGGTCGAACTCCATGGACCGCAGGTGCGTGGCGAGGTCGTGCTGCAGGTTGGTCACGAACTCGCGGTTGTACTCCTGGAACTCGACCGCCCGCTGGAGCGGCAGGACGAGATCGGGAGGAATGGCTGCCTTCTCTTCCCCGAAGGCCTTCCTGCGGATCGTCTGCAGGTCGTTGAACGCCTGGGAGTGGTTCCACTGCCAGAGGGAGAAACGGGCCATCATCTCCTCGAGCTCGCGTATCCGTTGCGTGATGAAGAGCCGGGTCGTGAGGAGACTGTCGGCTCCTGCGGTGAGCCGGTCGAGTTTATGGGCGGCAATCCGCACCGTGCCCCGGTCGGCCCCCTGCTCGCCGCTGTTATAACCTCCTGGCGCGTCGTAAGTGTGTTTCTCCCGGGAGGCCGGACCCGGTTCGCCCGGCCGGCCTTCCGGAGGACCGGTCCCGCCGGGGATGGCCCGGAGTGCCCCGTTGATCTCTGTCGGCGAGGCATCGGGCCTCTCTCCCCGGAGAAGGCTCTTGATGACCGCGACTGTCCGGTGGAAGAGGTCGAAATCGTCCACTCCCGGGACGTACTCGCCCCGCTTCATGAGGGAGAAGGCGGTCTCGAGGTTCTGGCAGATCGACTCGATCTCCCGGTGATTGACCGCGCGCGACGCTCCTTTCAGGCTATGGACCGTCCGGTAAACCCGCTCGACCAGCTCGGGCGTCGGCCCGGCCTTCTCCAGCGCGATCAGCCCCTCGGTGATTGCTTCAAGGTACTCGTCCGCCTCCTCGCGGAACGTCTCGAGGAGACGGGCACGAAATACGTCGTCCGGTCCGGTCATGGAAGGTCGTGTTAGACCCGGTACTGCTGGGTGATCCTCTTTAAGCGGGCACCGAGCTCGTGCAGGTCCTCGGCGGTCTTCTCCGCCTTATGGGTGGTTTCGAGGTTCTTCTGCGCCGCGTCCCGGATATTCTCCATCGCGCGCGAGATCTGGTCTATTCCTGAGGCCTGCGTCTGGATCGAGGTGGCGATCTCGATGACCTCCTGCGAGGTGTCCGCTATCGACTGGGCGAGCACCTCGATAACCTCCTGTGCGTTGCTCGTCAGCTGGGCCGCATCCGTGACGGACCGGATCCCCTGTTCGGTCGAGGCCGCGGTCGAGGAGACCCCCTGCTGGATGTCGGTGAGGATAGCCCGGATGTTCGAGGTCGCTTTCTTCGACTGCTCGGCAAGGTTGTGGATCTCGTTCGCGACGACGGCAAACCCTTTCCCGAACTCCCCGGCCTTCGCGGCTTCGATGGAAGCGTTCACCGCAAGCAGGTTGGACTGTTCGGAGATGTCGTTCACGGTCGCGATGATCTCGCCGACGGCCTGGCTCTGCTCGGAGAGCCGGATGACGCTCATCCGGACGATATCCATCTGCCGCTGGATCTGGTTCATACCTTCAAGGGTCTCGCGCACGGACTTCTGGCCGCCCTTCGAGACCTCCAGCGCCCGCATGGCCTTCTCGGAGACGCCTTTCGTCTTCAGGTTCACGAGCTCGGTCTTCTTCCTGACGCTCTCGACCGAGTCCGAGGTCTCGTTCACCGTCGCGGCGGTCTGGGAACTGGCTGCGGCGAGCTGGCTCGTGACCGCCAGGATCTCGTTTGAAGCGAGCGAGAGAACCGAGACGCCTTCGTAGAGTTCTTCGCTGATCAGTTTCATCAGCCGCGAGAGTTCGATCCCGATGGTGTTGAGGGCGTCGCGGTAGGCGACGAACTCCCCGGCGACCGGGATATTTTCGTCGAACCGGGCGGTGAAGTCGCCGGATGCGTAGAATCGCGCAAGCCGCATCGCTTCGTTCACCGGCTCGGTGATCGACTCGAGGGTCTTGTTGAACCCGGCGATGATCATCCGGTAGCCGCCGCGGAACGCCTTCTCGTCGCCGCGGATGGAGAGATCGCCCGCACGGGCGGCGTCGGTGAGTTTGAGCGTCTCTTTGTGGAGGTGGTCGAGCGACTGGACCATCATCGCGAGCGCGGGACGGATCTCGTCGCCTTCGTCGGCGACCGGGAACTCCTGGACGTACTCGCCGAGAGCAATCTTCCTCAGGTTCCCGACGACGTTCTCCTGGAGATCGCCGGCGAACTCGTCCATTGTTCTGGCCATGACCCCGATCTCGTCCTGCCGCCTGATGTTGAGCCGTGCGGAGAGGTGGCCGTTACGGAGTTCTTTGAGCATCAACACGACCTGCTGCAGGGGATCGGAGATCGAGCGGCCGAAGAGGATGGCGATTGCGACGCCGATGGCGATGGATGCCAGGACGACGATGACGATCGTGTTCCTGATGGTGTCTATCGGCCCGGTGAAGTCGGAGAGTTCGGCACGCGAGACGATGTGCCAGTCGAGCGGTTCGTAGTAGGTGTAAGCATCGATGATATCCGTCCCGTCGACCTGGTGGCGGATGATGCCGACCTTATTCTCGATCATCTCCTGGATATAACCCTCGTCGGCCTTGTTCTCCCCCTCCTCGGACGGGTGCACGAGCAGCTGGCCGTTGCTGTCGACGACGAACATGTAGCCGTTTCTGCCGATGACCGTATCCTTGAGGCTCGACTTGACGACGTCGAGCGTCTCCTGCTCCTCCGTCCCGACGAAGAGAACGCCGACGATGTTTCCGCGGCTGTCCCGTATCGGCTCGTACGCGGTGACGTAGCGCTTGCCGAAGAGGTCCCTGCTCCCGTAGTAGGTCTCCCCCTGGTTCACCACGACGTCGTAGACGTTCTGGGTCAGCTCGGTCCCGACCGCCCTCGTCCCGTCGGTCCCGATGACGTTTGTGGAGACGCGGACGGCGTGGTCGTCGTAGACCTGGAAGACCGTCGCCGCGCCGCCGACCAGCGACTGGACCTGGTCGACGATCTCGAAGTTGTCGTTGATGACATACGGGTTGCCGGTCCCGTCCACCAGGGCCAGTTCCTCGTCGATGATCTCGGGAGTTCCCCGGGCGTAAAAGTTCTCGTGGAGGACGTTGAGATCGCTGTTCACCTTATTGCGCGTGAGTTTGTAGACGTCGTTGGTCCATCCCCGCGCGTCGTGCACCTGCGTCTCGAGCAGCGTCTCGATCTGCTCGTTAATCACACCGCTTGAGCTGGTATACGCCACTATGCCGAGCATAAGCGTCGGGATGATCGCCAGAAACAGGCAGATGACGAGGATCTTCGTCCCGACTTTCATGTCTGAAAAAAATGTGAGCATGATACTTCCGTTCCACTCGCTCCTGTAAGACGACTTAATAGATTGATGCACACCCCGGGTTAAATAATGATCTGTCCCGCGAATGGCGCTCCAGGGTCCCCGTTACCCATAATGGGCGGATAAAATCTGTTTATTTTCTGGTCTGGCCGACCACCATTGCGGGGTCGCCGAGGATCGCCGCCGCATCGAGGACGAGCACCGATTCGTCCGTGACGCCCAGGAGGTAACGCTGCTCGATAGGGGTCGTTTCAGGCTCTACGGGGGAGAACTGGTCGGTCGGCCTGATGTAGATGTCCGTGATGTAGTCCGCAAGGATTCCGAAGGTCACCGTTCCGTCGGAGAGAACGATGACCCGGTTGAGGTCGGTCAGGCCGTGCTTCGGGATCGAGAAGAGTGCGCGGAGATCGACGACGGAGATGATCTCTCCCCTGACGGCACAGATCCCGGCGACGAAGTCGGGAACCCCCGGGACCGGGGTGATCTCGTGCATGATGAAGACTTCGCGGATGTACTGCGTTTTGATGGCGTACTCCCGGTCCGCGAGCCTGAACGTGAGGAGTTCCGAGAACGGGGTCTCGCCGCCCGCCTCCTCTTCCGGCCGTGCGAACGCCCGCGCCCGTTCTGCGAGGATCTCATCGCCCTTTCCGTCGTCGTAAGGAGGCGCCTCCTCCCCGGTACCGGCCGTGCCCGGGAGGGAGTGCTGCGCGGTCTCTTCCGCTGCAAGGAACGCGCCGAGATCGTAGATGATGATCTCCTCTTCTTCGGTCAGCAGCATGCCGGGAGGGGAGGTGGCGTCGGTTTCGGGCGGAAGTTCGACCGGGCTCTCCTGCACCCCCCGTACCCCGTCCGCCCAGAGCGCCACGCATTCCCGGGTGGGGTGAGCGATGATGAGGACGTCGGTTGGGAGAGGTTGGCGGTCGGCGAGCCCGAGGAGTCTCCGGAGCGAGTAGACCGGGACGGCTCTGCCGTGCAGGTTCATGGTCCCCGCTCCCCCGCGGCGTTTGCCGGTCTCGGGCTGGAGTTCCACCATGCCGACGACCTGCCGGGTCTCGGCAAGAGGGAGAGCGCAGGTCAGCCCCTCAACGGTAAAGGACAGAAGGTGTGTCATGGCGGATCATCGGATGCTCGAAGATTGGTCCCGGGCGAATAAAAGGTTACGGGGGGTGCGCCGGTCAGGGCCCGAAGAGGTCGATGCCGGCGTTCGAGGTTTTGACGGTGACGGTCGGGCCCCCGTTGCCGAGCGTTCCCGAGACCGAGGTTCCCGTCGACTCTTCGAGCCGGAGCATGAGATCGTGAACCGTTATCCCGCCGTTCGAGGTGGTGGCGACCACCCGGGCGTCCAGATCCTCTGCGAACCTGAGCGTGATGCCGGCGTTGCTCGACGAAACCGTCACGTCTCCCCGGACGGCTGAAAGTTCGGCGGTGACTTCCCCGTTCGAGGTCGCGAGACCTGCGATCCCCCCGCAGTCCTCCACGGTGATGCCGGCGTTGCTGGTCGTCGCGGTGACGTATCCTTCGGCCCCGCGGATCTCGATCCGGCCGTTCGACGTCAGGAGTTCCGTCTCTTCAAGCCGCACCCCCGAGAGTTCGATCCCGCCGTTCGAACTCTCGATCCTCTGCAGGACGACGGTCGGCGGCAGGGATATCGTGTAGTCGACACTCACCCGCGGGTCGAAGGTGGTGTGCACCGTCTCTACCCTGAGCGGATCGCCCTCCGTCACCTCGATCCTGACCTTCTCGAGTTCGCCACGGCCGTAGACGGATCGCTTGACCGCCGTGATGCCGACGTCCTCCCCCTCGCGGACGTTCACGGCGACGTTCCCGTTGTGGTTGATCACGACGATACCGCTCTCCGGCTCCACCGCGACCGTCCGGTCGAACTGCTCCGTCTCCTCGACGCCCGGCACCCCGGTGCATCCGGCGATGACGGTGGCGAGGACGGCGAGGGCCAGCACCGCGTATACGGTTCCCTGCATGACCGTTCTCTCTGCTTCGATAGGAGATTACCCTTATGTCGGCTTTGTTGAAACCCTCTCCCGGAGGATGAATTATCTCCGGATAATCCATGTCTCACCGACGCACGCGAAGGCGCGAAGAACGCGAAGTCTGGATGGGTATTGACTGTCTCCCTTCGCGGCTTCGCGGCTCGAAGCCTACGGCTTCTCACGCTCCCGTCCTGTGGACAGTCGCGGCTCGAAGCCTACGGCTTCTCACGCTCCCGTCCTGTGGACAGTCGCGGCTCGAAGCCTACGGCTTCTCACGCTCCCGTCCTGTGGACAGTCGCGGCTCGAAGCCTACGGCTTCTCACGCTCCCGTCCTGTGGACAGTCGCGGCTCGAAGCCTACGGCTTCTCACGCTCCCGTCCTGTGGACAGTCGCGGCTCGAAGCCTACGGCTTCTCACGCTCCCGTCCTGTGGACAGTCGCGGCTCGAAGCCTACGGCTTCTCACGCTCCCGTCCTGTGGACAGTCGCGGCTCGAAGCCTACGGCTTCTCACGCTCCCGTCCTGTGGACAGTCGCGGCTCGAAGCCTACGGCTTCTCACGCTCCCGTCCTGTGGACAGTCGCGGCTCGAAGCCTACGGCTTCTCACGCTCCCGTCCTGTGGACAGTCGCGGCTCGAAGCCTACGGCTTCTCACGCTCCCGTCCTGTGGACAGTCGCGGCTCGAAGCCTACGGCTTCTCACGCTCCCGTCCTGTGGACAGTCGCGGCTCGAAGCCTACGGCTTCTCACGCTCCCGTCCTGTGGACAGTCGCGGCTCGAAGCCTACGGCTTCTCACGCTCCCGTCCTGTGGACAGTCGCGGCTCGAAGCCTACGGCTTCTCACGCTCCCGTCCTGTGGACAGTCGCGGCTCGAAGCCTACGGCTTCTCACGCTCCCGTCCTGTGGACAGTCGCGGCTCGAAGCCTACGGCTTCTCATGCTCCCGTCCTGTGGACAGTCGCGGCTCGAAGCCTACGGCTTCTCATGCTCCCGTCCTGTGGACAGTCGCGGCTCGAAGCCTACGGCTTCTCACGCTCCCGTCCTGTGGACAGTCGCGGCTCGAAGCCTACGGCTTCTCACGCTCCCGTCCTGTGGACAGTCGCGGCTCGAAGCCTACGGCTTCTCACGCTCCCGTCCTGTGGACAGTCGCGGCTCGCACCTACGGTGCTCAAGCTCGCTGCGCTCGCACTTCGCGTGAGACCCACATCACCCGCCTCTATCGGCAACCGAGTGTTATCCAGGGGTTGTGGAAAGCATTTCAACAGGGCCCTTATGTCACGACCGCCCTCTCAAACGTCCGCCGGGCAAGGAGATACATCACCGCCGCAAAGATCACCAGGTACGCGAACGATCCGAGGACGTCGGCCGTGGTGGAGGTGTAGCGGGCGCCGACGGCGAAGAAATCGCCTCCGAGAGCGAAGTAGCGGATCCCGTTGACCAGGTGGGTCAGCGGGTTGAAGATCGAGAGCGTCTGTAAAAACGGCGGGAACGCCTGGATCGGGTAGAGGGCGTTCGAGACGAAGAAGAGCGGCAGGGTGAGAAGCGTGATGATTCCCTGCAGTCCTTCGGGGCTTTCGAGGCGCATCGAGATGGTGGAGGAGAAGAGGAGGAACCCGAGCGAGAAGACACCGACGAACACGAATATCCCGAGGATCGAGAGGGCGATCCGGGCGGCGGAATACCCCGGGAAGAACTGCACCCCGAGGAGGAGACCGAAGGCCATGATGATGGACGCCTGGATGAACGATTTCGTCATCCCCGAGAGGCTGACCCCGAGCATGATGTGCGTCCGGGGCATGGGACTTGCAAGCATCTCCCGCATCAGCCCCCAGTTCTTATCGAAGAGGAGGCTCATCCCTCCAAAAAGGCTCGTAAAGAGGGTCGTCATCGCGATCACCCCGGCGGCCATGAAGGTGAGGTAGTCGAGGGGGACGACTCCCGCAGGAGCCGGGATCGACGACGTGAACCGGTCGAAGTTCGAGGACATCGCGATGCCGAAGAAGGCCATCCAGAGCGCCGGCTGCAGAAGCGACGAGAAGAGCTGCGTCCTGAACCTGACGTACCGGATCATCTCCCGCCAGTAGACGGTAAGGAACTCCCATGCCATCCGTTCACGCCCCCGTATCGCGCAGTTCGCTCCCCGTGTAGTGGACGAAGACGTCGTCCATCGTCGGCTTTTTCAGGTTGACGTTCGAGATCCCGATCCCGGCGCCGCGCACCCGCTCTATGATCTGCGGGAGGCAGTGGCTCCCGTCTGCCGATATCGTGACCGAGAGGCCGCGGGGCGACTCCGTGACCGACCGGATCTCTTCGATCCCAGAAAGAGCAGCCCTGGCCTTTTCGTCGTCTTCGGTCTCCAGGTAGACGACGTCCTCGCCGAGGGCGTTCTTCAGTTCGGCCGGGGTTCCGGAGACGACGATCCTGCCGTGATCGATGATGCTTATCCGGTCGGAGAGCATATCGGCCTCCTCCATGTAGTGCGTCGTTAAAAATATCGTCGTCCCGGTCCCGTTCACCTGCCGGATATAGTCCCAGATCCGCATCCGTGTCTGGGGGTCGAGCCCCTGCGTCGGCTCGTCCAGGAAGAGCACCTCCGGCTGGGTCATCAGGCCGCGTGCGATCTGGAGCCGCCGTTTCATGCCGCCGGAGAGATTCTTCGTCCGTTCGTCCCGTTTGGACTCAAGTTCGACGATCCGGAGCAGGTCGTCGATACGCCGCCGCCGTTCTTCCCGGGGGATGGCGTAGAGCCGGCCGTGGAACTCCATCGTCTCCCGAACGGTGAGATCCCGGTCGAGCACGTCCTCCTGGAAGACGATGCCGATTGCCTTTCGGACCTTCCCTGGCTCCCGTGCGACGTCGTAACCGGCCACCCGTACCGTACCCTTCTGGAGGGGGAGGAGGGTTGTCAGGATGTTGATGGTGGTGCTCTTGCCGGCGCCGTTGGGGCCGAGGAACGAGAAGATTTCGCCGTTTTTGACGGTGAAACTGATGCCGCGAACCGCCGCGAAGTTGCCGAACGCATGTTCGAGGTCGTGTACCTCGATGATATCGTCCCCTCCCATCGATTGCCATCCGCTCCCGCGCTCTTGTACCTCCATGCACGGTGCCGTCATATCTCCTTTTCCCTCCCGGGATGCACGAACCCGCACACGGACTCGCGCGATTACCCCCCTCCTCCCTCCGCCGCTTCTCAGGGGTAGCGGCCGGGGCGGCAAATGCATCCCGGAACCCTTCGGCAGCCGTGCCGCATAGATACCCTGAAATACCAGAACCAGCCATCCATCCTCGGAGACGGCATGTGCGGCAGGTGTTTGCGGACCTGGAGAGGTGACGAGCGGGTCTGCTACGCGTATAGCGTCGTTCCCGGGGCCGGCGCACCGGAGCACGATGAGCGGGCGGGAGGAGGACGATGACCCCGCGCCTCCGGACGGCCCTCGTCCTTCTCCTCGCGGCGCTGGCTCTCGCCGCGCCGGCGAGTGGACTCGTGGTCGAGAACGCCGACCTGACCCCGGCGGAGGTGAACCTCCTCTTCGCGATGCGGGAGTATACTCTGACCTATAACGAGTACGCCGACCGGCTGCCGGGGTGGGTGACCGGGCCGTTTGCGGACGAGACGGTCAACCTCTACGTCACGTCTCCCGACGGCGTGCTGGTCATGGGGATCACGTTTCACGACAAAAAGGTCATCCAGTTCGACGCGAAGGGCTGCCCGGACCCGATCGTCACGGTGACCACCGACGTCGCGACGGTGGAGGCAGTCATGGTCTCCGACCGGCCGTTCGACACCTTCCGGGCGGCGATGCAAAACGGCACGGCCACGATTGAAGGGAACAACCTCCTCGGAATGTTGCGGACGGGGATGGTTCTCTTCGGGTTTCGGGTGATGGACATCCTCGGGATGTGACGCCCTCCAAAAAAAAGCGGTGTTAACGAATTTCCCTCTTCTAGAGGCCTGCAAGGCGCATACAGGCTCCGATGGTCAGTCCCGACATGGAGGACGTCGCCGAAAGGACAGCGAGCACGGCGGCGTTCATCACCGGACCGATCCTGACCGGGGTGTAGGTCGGGTTGCGCTGCAGTCTCCGTACTACCCTGAACGGTTTCGCGGTTGTCGAGATTGGGGGTTTATACCGTCTGATCCTCACATGAACACCTCCCTGTGCCGGATAACATACCTATTTGAGTGTTGGTTGTTTCTCCAAAAGATAATTTTTGTGGTTTTGTTTCCCGGCCGGCCGGATACGGCCGCATCCGAGACCCCGACACCGGGTTTTTTGCTGCGGTTTCCGGATCCGGGCCCCGGCCCGCGACAGGTTTATCCGTTCTCCGGGAGAGGAGACTCTTCCGATGCATCGGTATGCGAAACTCCTTCTCTACGGCATCCTTGCGTTCGCCGTCTTTGCCGGCATCAGTTTCACCCTCGGTGGCCGGGTGAACTGGGCGCTCGCGGCAGCGACGGCGGTCGGGGTGATGATCGCTTACTTCTTCGCCGCTCCCCGGGGGAAGAGGTGAGCCGGATGGCGGCGGGCGTGCGGGCGGAGTGGGAGCGGCTCCGGACGGTGGCCGTTCACCGCCCGGGGATCGAGATGTTCTTCGGGCTGCTTGAGCCGTACGCAGCGCTCTACGAACGGGCGTTCAGCCGCTACGAGGCGCGGCGGGAGCACGACGCTCTCCAGCGCACGCTCCGGGAAGAGTTCGGGGTCCGGGTGCTCCGGCTCAAGGAGACGGTTCTCGATGCAGCCGATCGCGACCCGGCGGTGCGTCGGCGGCTCGTCGATTGGGCGCACGAGACCGTCGCCGTCCGGGGCGACGTGAGGGAGGTGGCGGAGGCCCGGCGGAGTATGGAGCAGAACGCCGATGCCCTGGACTCGCTGCACTTCTTCACCCTCCTGCTCCTGAACCCGGTCATCGACGTGGGCAGGAGGGGTGCCGCCGGCGGGGTGGACGTCCGGATCCTGGGGCAGGAACCGCTTGCAAACCTCTACTTCATGCGCGACCAGCAGGCAGCGACCGCCCGCGGTCTCGTCGTCGGCCGCCCGGCAAAGCGGCAGCGGGCAAGGGAGCCCGAGATCACCCGGTTCCTCTGGGAGATCCTCGGCATCCCGATTGCCGGGACAGTGCAGGCGCCGGGGACGTTCGAGGGCGGCGATTTCATGCCGATGGGGGAGTTCGCTCTCGTCGGCACCGGGGATCGGACGAACCGTGACGGGGCATCCCAGTTCCTCGGGTTCGCCCCGGGGTTCGACGAGATCGGTATCGTTCACCAGCCGGGCCACCCGCTCATCCCGGGCGACCGGCCCGACCCGATGGTCGACATGCACCTCGACACCTACTTCAACGTCGCGGGAAGCGGGGTGGTGCTCGGCTCGGAGCGCCTCCTCCGGAGGGCGCGCCTCGAGGTCCGGCACCGGTCGGACGGAGGCTACGAGCCGTCGGGCGAGACGACGACCCTCTACGACTACATCCGATCGAAGGGATTCTCCGTGATTGAGCTCTCTCTTCTCGAGCAGCTCTCCTACGCCGCGAACGTCCTCTGCGTCCGTGACGGAAGCATCCTTGCGGTGGAGGGGGAACGGGTGATGCGGACGGTGCTCTCGAACCTGGAGCGGAAGGCCGCCCGCGACCCGCAGCGTTACGGACGGCTTTTACGCCACGCAGAGGAAGACTATCGCCGGATACAGAACGGGGGGCACGTCTTTCCGCACAAGCCGGAGTTCTCCCGGCACGGCATCGAAGTCTGCCCGCTGCACCTCGAGAACCTGACGGGAGGCTACGGCGGCCCCCACTGCATGACCTGCACGCTGGAGCGGGGGTGACGGGGTGGCGGAAAGAACGGTGGTGATCGCGCTCGGCGGCAACGCCATCCTGCAGCACCGGGAGACCGGGACGGCCGAGGATCAGTTCGAAAACGTCCGAAAGGCGTCGCGCCGCATCGCAGAGATCGTGGCCGAAGGCTACGCCGTCGCCGTCACCCACGGGAACGGGCCGCAGGTGGGAGACATCCTCCTCCGAAACGAGCTCGCGAAGGACACCCTCCCGCCGATGCCGCTCGACGTCTGCGGGGCGGAGAGCCAGGGGATGATCGGCTACATGCTCCAGCAGTCGATGCAGGAGGCGCTCCGGGAGGCCGGGTACGACCGCCCGGTCGCGACGCTGCTCACCCAGACCCTGGTTGACGGCGACGATCCGGCTTTTGAGAATCCCGAAAAACCGATCGGCCCGTTCTACACGCCGATGCAGGCGAAGAAGCTGCAGGAGGAGAAGGGCTGGCGGATGGTCCGGATCCCGGGGGAGGGTTACCGGCGGGTCGTCCCCTCGCCGCGCCCGATCGCCTTCGTGGAGGAGCGGGCGATCGCCCGTCTCGTCTCCGCCGGGGCGATCGTGATCGCCGCGGGCGGGGGCGGCGTCCCGGTGGTCGCAGACGGTGGAGGCGCCCTCCGGGGCGTCGAGGCGGTCGTGGACAAGGACTACACCGCGGCGTTCCTCGCCCGGCTCGTCGGTGCCGAAGACCTCCTGATCCTGACCGACGTCGAACGTGTGGCCTTGAACTACGGATGGCCGGATCAGCAGGAGATCAGCGAGATGACGGTCCGCGAAGCACGGGGCCACCTCGCGGCGGGACAGTTCCCGCCCGGGACGATGGGGCCGAAGATCGAGGCGGCCGTCGGGTTCCTCGAGACCGGGGGGGAGCGGGTGATCATCGCATCGCTCGAAGAGGCGTCGGTGGCCCTTGCCGGGCGGGCCGGAACCCGGATCCACCTGTAACGGCCACCCGCCCCAACGCTTATATACCACGTTCCCGAATTCCCGCCGGTGATAAAAGGATATGGCGGATAACTTCTGGACTGGTGTCATCGTCGGGTGGCTCGTGGGGCTTATTCTCGGCTTCCTGCTGCCGGTCATCGGACCGTTGATCGGCGGGTTCGTCGCCGGCTGGATGGTCCGGGGCGGGATAGGAAACGGTGCAAAGGCCGGGCTGCTTGCCGGGATCCTCGGCGCCATCGTCATCGCGGTGCTGCTCCTGGTCGGCGGCACGGTTCTTCTCGGGGCGTTCGGGTTCATCGCGGGCCTCGGGACATCGCTCGTCATCATCGTGATGGCGTTCGTCTACCAGGGTCTTCTCTCCATGATCGGCGGCGTCATCGCCGGGGCGATCCGGCGGTAATCGGAGGTTGAACGTCGGGGCTCTTCTCCCCGGAACATCTTATTTCGGAGGCGCGCTTGGCGAAACAGGACAGTCCCTACTGGCTTTCTCCGCTTGTAGGCATCATATTCATGCTCTTCATCAGCCCGTTCTTTCCGGTAGGGGGCCCGATCGTCGGGGGGATCATCGGCGGCTACCTCGGGCCCCCGGGGGCAGCTCGGGGCGCGCTCGGCGGACTTATCGGCGGGCTCGTCGTCGCCGCGATCTTCTCGGTCGTCGCCGTCGTCGGGGGGACAGCGCTCCTCGGCCCAATCGGGGCCCTCATCGGCCTCGGGATCGCCGCCCTCCTCTTCGCCCTCGCCCTCTACTTCGGTATTCTCGGCGCCGTCGGCGGCGCGATCGGCGGGGCGCTGAAAACGTGGATGGTATCGCGCCGCAACGTTACGGGATGATCTCCCCGAGCCCCTCCTGGAGCCTCACCACGATCCGGGAGCGGCACATCCAGAGGTAGGCGGCGATCGCCGCGGCCTCGACGATGACGACGTACGCGACGATGTGCCCGATCGAAACGTCGTAGAGGACGCCCATCACGGCACTCCCTACGAACCACGCCGTCCCGAAGACCGCGCTCACGCTCCCGTAGACCTTCCCCCTCCGGTCGAGCGCCGTGGACTCTGCGATCGACGCCCGGAGAACAGGCTCGAAGATCCCGATCCCGGCTCCCCAGACGAGCGATCCCGCGACGGCCGCGCCCGGTTCGGGCGAGAAGGCGAGCGCGACCGTCGCGATGCTGAGGGCCGGGATGGTGAGGAGGACGTGGGTGCCGATGCGGTCGAAGGCCCGCCCGACGAGCAGCGCCACGGCGACCGATACCGTCATCGCGGCGGCGTAGAAGAGAGGGATGGCGGCGTCGGGGACGATCGATTGAGCTTTTAAGTGGAAGGAGATGAGCGGGAAACTGGCAAACCCGGCCATCCCGAGGAATACGAACGCGGCATACGGCACGATCCCGGGCAGGTTGTCCCTGTTCCCCTCCCCCTCTCCCTCCAGGCGCCCCGGCCTCGGCACCTCCGATTGCGCGAGGAAGAGAGCGACTGCAACTCCGGCGAGAGGAATCCCGAGCAGGAGGAATCCCACGCCGTAGCCGCCGGTGACGGCCAGGGCGGCGGCCATGACCAGCGGGCCGGCGACCGCACCGACCTGGTCGAGCGCCTTGTGGACGCCGAATCCCCACCCTCTCCCGACGGCCGTCGTCGCGTGAGAGAGGATCGTGTCGCGCGCCGGTGTCCGGACGGCCTTTCCTATCCGTTCGGCGACGATGAGGGCGGCCGCAGTCTCCCACCGTCCGGCGACGGCGAGGAGCGGGATGGCGGCGAGCAGGCCGTAGCCGGCCGTCGCCGCCTTCCAGTAGCGGTGGTTTTTGCCGACGTAGATGCCGGTGGCCGAACGCAGGGCATACCCGATGAACTCGCCGGCTCCGGCGACCAGCCCGACGATTGCCGCGCTTCCCCCGAGGAGGAGGATGTAAGGGCCGGTGACGCTCCTGGCGCCGTTCGAGACGAGGCTCCCGCAGAGGCTTGCCGCGCCGAGGAGGAGGATGAGCCGGATCGAGAGATCGCGGAGATCCTGTCGGGTCTCGGGGGGAGGGTCGGGCATACTCTCTCCGGTGCCGTTCTCATTAAAGTAATCCGCGGGCGGCGGCAGTGCTCTTATCTGCGCTCGCCGCGAACACTTAATCACGCATACCCGGGGCAGGATCGGGATGTTTCAGGGGCACGAGGGATACCGTGGAGCAGGAAGAGAGCAAATCGTATTCGCGAAGGTTCATCCTCATACTGGTCACCGTCGCCACGTTTTTAAACCCCTTCACGGGCTCCGCCATCAACCTCGCCCTGCCCGCCATCGGCGGGGAGTTCTCCGCCGACGCCGCCACGCTTGCCTGGGTCACGAGCGCCTATCTCCTCGCATCGGTCATCTTCCTCCTCCCGGCAGGGAGGCTCGGCGACTCGCGGGGGAAGGTCACCGTCTTTTTAGCCGGGATCGTGGTCTATACCGCCGGGTCGCTCCTCACCATCCTCACGCCCACGATGGATCTCCTCCTCGTCTGCCGGTTCATCCAGGGGATGGGCGGCGCCATGATCTACGCAAACAGCGTGGCCCTGATCACCCACCTCTACCCGCCCGGCGAGCGAGGCTACGCGATCGGGCTGAATACGACGGCGGTCTACGCCGGGCTCTCGCTCGGGCCGTTCCTCGGGGGCGCCCTGACCCAGTTCCTCGGCTGGCGGAGCATCTTCATCGTGACCGCGCTCCTCGCCGTCCCGGTCCTCTTCTACGCCGGGAAGTTCCCGGCGTTCTTAAACGAGCGGCAGCGGGAGCACTTCGACGTCGCGGGTCTGATCCTCTCCTCCGCCCTGATCCTCTGCCTCTTCCTGGGCCTGGCCTGGGTGACCACCCCGACGGGCGCAACGCTCCTCGCGGCGGCCCTGGTGCTCGGGGCGGTCTTCTTCCGGGTGGAGCGCGGCCGCCAAAACCCGCTTCTCCCGGTCACGCTTCTCGAGAAGAACCGGGTCTTTGCCGCCTCGAACGCCGCCGCCCTGATCAACTACAGCGCAACGTTCGCGGTCGGGTTCCTCCTCTCCCTCTACCTCCAGTACATCCGGGGCTACGAACCCGTCGCCGCGGGCACCCTCCTCCTCCTCCAGCCGATCGTCCAGGTCTTCGTCGCCCCGGTGGCGGGCCGCCTGGCCGACCGGATGCAGCCCGGGCTCGTCGCTTCGGTGGGGATGGGGATTACGGCCGTGGGCCTCTTCGGCTTCTCGCTGCTCGGCGAGACGACGCCGATCGCCGCGATCCTCGCCCTCCTGGTGCTGCTGGGCGTGGGGCTCGGGATCTTCTCGTCCCCGAACACCACCGCCATCATGGGCTGCGTGGAGAAACGCTACTACGGAAGCGCGTCGGCGATGGTGGCCATGATGCGGTCGCTCGGGATGATGCTGAGCATGGGGGCGGTTCTCGTGGTCTTTGCGGTCATCATGGGGTCGACGACCGTTACCCCGGCGATATTCCCTGAGTTCCTCGCGAGCCTGCGGCTGATCTTCCTCGCCTTTGCGGTTCTCTCGGCTTTCGGGGTCCTCCTCTCGCTCCGCAGGAATAAATGCTGACGAGAGGTGCCCGATCCCCCGAACAAATATCCCTGAAACGAAAAGGAAGCGTTAAACCTCTCGCCGTCCTGTGATCTTCTTGAACTGATGGAGATCGTAATCGGAAAGAACGGCGACCGCGACGTCGCCATCGACGCCCAGGAACTCGTCACGGGCAGAACCTGTGTCATCGCGCAGTCGGGTGCCGGGAAGAGCTGGGGCATCGCGGTTCTCTGCGAGCAGCTCCTGCAGGCACGGGTAGGGTTCTGCCTCATCGATACGGAGGGGGAGTACTTCTCGCTCAGGGACCGGTTCCCCCTCCTCTGGATTGGTTCCACCGACGACTGCGACGTGGATATCGGACAGGTGAACCTCCGGGAACTGATGCAGAACGCGATCTGCTCCCGGACGGCGGTGATCTTCGACGTCTCGGAAGCCGATATGCAGGAACGGGTATCCTACCTCGCGGAAGTCCTCTACGACCTCGAGAGCGAGTTAAAGCAGCCGTTCCTGCTGATCGTGGAGGAAGCGGACAAGTTCATTCCCCAGTCGGGGGAATCCATCAAAAAGATCGAGGAGATCTCCCGCCGGGGGCGCAAGCGCGGGCTCGGTCTTCTGGTCGCGACCCAGCGGCCGTCGCTCGTGACGAAGAACGTTCTCTCGCAGTGCAACAGTCAGATCCTCGGGAAGCTCTCGATCGAGAACGACTTAAAAGCGGTCAGTCTCTTCTTTTCGTCCCGGAAAGAGGCCGGGGAACTCGCGGATCTCGAGCCCGGGGAGTTCTTCGTGATGGGTAAGCTCTCGAGGGAGAACGCGACGAAGATGCGCTTTGGGGCCCGGCTCTGCGAACACCGGGGGTTGACGCCCCGGCTCGTGCCCGCGCGGCCAATCGAGCCCGCCAAACCCGCTAAGCCCTCCCGGGTGGAACCGACCCGCACCGAACCCTGCGTTCCTGAGGATATCCCCCGGGAAGAACCTGAGGTGCCGCCCGCACCCGCGAATGCGGTGATCCCGGTGCTGCTCCGCGAGGAAGCGCTCGATATCGCGAAGGGGAAACGGAAACGCCGGTTCCGTTTCCTCGAGCCCGAAGAGCGGATCGTCTCTGGAGATCGGGTCTACCGGCCGCTCCACCGGGTGGAGGTCCGCTACATCGGCGGACTTCTCCGGAAATCGACGAGAACTGCTTCGTTTGTCCTCGACGGCTGTACCGGCTGTATCATCGAGGTGGATCGGGGGATGAAGATCAGGCCGGGGTTCTCGGAGCTTCTCGGGCTCGACGAGGCCGCGGTGAAGATCGTTGCCGGGCTCGCGAACGGCGGCTCGACCCTGACCGAGATCGAGGCCGACACCCATCTTGGGCCCGGCGTGGTGAAGAAGGCGATGAAGAGCCTTGCCGATGTGAAACTCATCACGGAGATGAAGACAGTGGGCGACACGAAGGTCTACGTGCCCCTGCTTGCGGCGGATGTCCCGGCGCTCTCCTCCCTCAGGCGGGGAGCGGACCTCCCGATGGAGTCGCTCCGGGAGGAGCCTCTCGAGGCGAAGGTCACGGAATCCTCCCTCCGGACGATCCTGAAGGGGCTTGAGCCAACGGCGGAGATCGTCGGATTCGATACGATCTACTATCCTGTCTACCTGATCCGGTTCGCCTCGGAGCGGGGAGAACGCTCGATCGTCCTCGACGGCTGCACCGGGAAAGAACTTCTCTTCCCGGTGTCGTGACCGGAGCGCTTATCCTCATCGGGGAGTACAGGAGATCGTATGCCCTGCCGTCCTCGCGGCCGGTGGGCGGAGAGGTGAAGAAGTCATGGATTCATACCGGTGCACTCTGTGCGGCTACGTCTACTTCCCGGCAATTGGCGACACCGACCACGGCGTCAAGCCCGGCACGGCTTTTGAAGACCTTCCCGAGACCTGGAAATGTCCCCGGTGCGGTGCGCCGAAGAGCCGGTTTAAGAAGGTGTAAGGGAGAGCCGTTCCTGACCGGATCCCGGTCTTTTCTTCTGGTGGCGCACGCCGGTTAGCGTATTGCTCTCTCACCTGGGTCGGAAGGGCTCCGTGTCCCCCGCCTCGAGGAGCGATGCGTCCCGGGGGGACAGTATGCCGGCCGTCCCCGATGGGCTTGCCGGCAGAAAACCTCATCCCCCGATCTCCCGACCGGAGTACTTATCCTTCGGAGGGTACATGGGGGCCGTGCCCCTGTCGGACGTTGCGGCCGGTCGGGGCGGTGAGGTGAAGGAGATGATGGATTCATACCGGTGCGGACTCTGCGGCTACGTCTACAACCCCAGGGCCGGCGAGCCCGGCCAGGGGATCGAGGCCCGCACAGAGTTTGGAGACCTGCCCGACACCTGGGCATGCTCCCGGTGCGGTGCGGAGAAGAACCTGTTTCGGAAGGCGTAAGGGGTTCGGGGCCGCCCCCCACAACACATCTTCTCTTTTAGGGGTGTGTGTTCTCACGAGAACGTTGTATAGTGTTCTATTCTCCCGGTTGCACAAACTCCCTCACCCGAACCGGAAGACCCTGAGCCCCTCCCCGCGGACCTCGAGCCCGGCGAGGTGCTCCATCTCGTCGTAGACCGTGGTCTTCGTGACGGCCGATATCGCGGTGAAGCCCTCCGCGGCGTAGCTCCAGTCGCCCCCGTGCCGGAGCGAGAAGGGGGACGAGCGCGTCGGAGGGTATTCCGAACCGGTCGGCGAGGGCGGCTTCATCCCGGATCTCGTCGGTCTCCATCGGTTCGCCCCTGCGCCGGGGGACCGGATAAATACTACCGCTTGAAGACGTGGACCGCGGAGGCTTTGAAAGTGACATTTGCCGGCTCCCCCTCGACGAGGCCCAGGCGGGCGACGCTCTGCCGGGTCAGGACGGCGACGAAGGGCAGTCCCGTATCCACGACGACCCGCGAAAACATGCCGTTCTGCCGAATCTCAGCAACCGTGCCCGAAAAGGTGTTTGCGGCGCTCGACTCGAACGGTTGGCGGGAGAGGATCACCTCCTCCGGCCGGATGCCGACGCAGACGTCCCCCTCGATCGCAGTGACCGTCCGGACGACGATCTCCCCGAGGTCGATCGTCGCTTCCCCGTTCCGGACGCGGGATACCCCGCAGTAGACGTTCTCCATGCCGGTGAAGGCGGCGACGAACTCGGTGGCGGGTCTCCTAAAGACCTCGTCGGGCGTGCCCGTCTGGACGATCCTTCCGTCCTGCATCACCGCCACCCGGTCAGCGAGGGCGAATATGTCCTCGAAGTGGTGGGTGATGTGGATGACCGTCGTGCCGGTCGTCCGGTGGATCGCCTTCAGTTCCCTCCTGAGCCGTTCCCGGGTGACGGTGTCGAGCGCCGAGAGCGGTTCGTCGAGGAGCAGGACGCGGGGCCGGAGGGCGAGCGCCCGGGCGATCGCCGCCCGCTGCTGCTCCCCACCGGAGAGCGTCCCTGTCGTCCGGTGAAGGAGGTGGCCGATCCCGAGGAGGGCCGCGGTCTCCTGCACGCTCTCCCTGATGCGGGCGGGCTCGGCCTTCCGCTGCTTGAGGCCGAACCCGATGTTCTCCCCGACGGTGAGGTGGGGGAAGAGCATGTAGTCCTGGTAGACCATGCCGATCCCCCGGTCTTTTGGGTCGGTGCGGGTGATGTCGCGGTTATCAAGGGCGATCGTTCCGGCGTCCGGGGAGTAGATCCCCGCCAGGGTCTCGAGGAGGATGGTCTTTCCCGCGCCGGTCGGCCCGAGGATGACGAAGTACTCGCCGTCGGCGACGGTCAGATCCACGTCGTCGAGGGTGAAGTCCCCGAGGCGTTTGGTGAGCCCGGCGGTCCCGAGCACCTAGAATACCCCCCGTCCGCCGGTGTAGCGTTCGAAGACCGCGAGCGAGATCACCGATATGACGATCAGGATGACGGATGCGGCGACGGCGAGGTCGAGATCCCCCGTCGACATATTCAGGAAGAGCGCGATGGGCAGGGTCTCGGTCTTCATCCGGGTGGCTCCCGCAAGCATGAGGACGGCGCCGAACTCACCGATGGACTTCGACCAGGTGATGACCAGGCCCGCGATGAGACCGCTCTTTGCGAGAGGAAGGGTGATCTGGCGGAACGCTCCCCACTCGGTGCACCCGAGCGTCCGGGCGACGTGTTCGTAGCGGGGATTGATCGTCTCGAAGGCCGACCGGGCGACCCTGACCATGTAGGGGAGGTTGACGAAAAACTGGGCGACGACGATCCCGAGCGGGGTGTAGATGACGTCGAGCCCCCATTCCGAGAGCATCTTCCCGAACGTCGAGGGACCGTAGAAGATGAGCAGCGCCACGCCCGCAACGAGCGGCGGGAGAGCGAGCGGGATGTTGAAGATGGTGTTTGCCACCCCTCTGCCGGGAAACGAGAACCGGGCGAGGGAGTAGGCGACCGGCACGGCGGCGACGACGCAGAAGGCGGTGGAGACTGCCGAGGTGACGAGCGAGAGTTCGACGGCAAAGAGGATCTCGGGGGAGAGCAGGCTCTCGATGAGGGCCGGGAGCGGCGGGTAGACCACGAGCCCGCCGATGACGACGAGCATGTAGACGATCAGGGCGAATGAGACGGCAAGAAAGATCGCCTTGAACGGGGTGAGGCGGGGGAGGGCGGCCCGGTTCCGGAACACGGCTAATCTACCTGAAAGGACGCGCTCTGCAGTTTGATCCGCTCGACGTGCTGCGACGTCACCCACCCGGAGGAAGCGCCCCCGATGCAGTCGAACGCCGGGATGTAGGGTTTGATGTCGAGGATCGGTGTCCCGTCCAGGAGGTCGATGCCCTTGACGACGAGCGTGCCCCCGTCGATCCCGGCCAGCCGGACGACCGATATCCCGAGCATGTTCGGGCGGTTGAAGTGCCGGGTGGCGAAGATGCCGTGCGGCTCCGCCCCGTCGATGAGCGGTCGCTCGGCGATTTCTTCACCGGCGGCGCGGTGGAACCGGTAGATGAGGATGAGGTGGGAGAACCCCGCGAGCGCCGAAAGGCCGTCACGGAATTCGGGGTAGACCTCCACCGTTCCGCAGGCGGTGGAGAAGGCGGCCTGAATCGGGGTGGCGGCCGGGTCGGTGAACGCCGTCCGGGCGACGCCGATGGTCCTGCAGGAATACTCCGTGCCGTTCATGGCTCGATCCCCGCGTATGCCGGGTCGGGGTAGACGGGGAACCCGTGTTTTGCAAAGATCGCCTTCCCCTCGTCGGAGGTGACGAACTCGACGAACGTTTGAGCGACGTCCGGCTGCTCCGTGAATGTGGTCGCCCCTATCGGAACGATGAGGGTGAGTCCGTCTTCCTGTGGGAGGTCGATCGTGTCCATCGTCTCGGGGTTCACAAGGTCGAGCGTAATGAGCGCGGCGTCGGCGGTGCCCATGTTCATCGCCACGACCACCTCATTGATCGTCGGCGCCCGGAGGACGACGTTCTTCTCGACGGCGTCGAGGGTGCCGTGCGCCTGGAAGAGTTTGTCGCCGGCCCTGCCGATCGCGGTGGTGTTCGCGCCGCCGAGGGCGATCTTCAGCCCGGGCCGGGCAAAGTCGTCGACCGAGGTGATGTTCTTCGGGTTTCCTTTCGCGACGACGATCACCGGGACGTGGTAGGCGGCGTAGCCGGGTTCTTCGACCAGCCCTTTCTCCCGGGCGATCCGGTAGTCGGGTGTTCCTCCAGGTACGAAGGCGTCGCCTTTCCGGGAGAGTTCCATCTGGGTGATGAGTGTGCCCGAACCGGCGAAGGTGTACTCGACGTCGATGCCGTACTTCTCGGCGAACACATCCCCGATCTCGGTCATCGGCTTCTTGAGGCCGGCGCCGGAGTAGACGAGCAGTGTGGCGTCGTCGCCGGCAGCGGTGTTATCCCCGGTGACGGTGGTGCACCCCCCCGCGAAGAGGAGAAGGGCGAGCGTGACCAGTACTATGGTATTTTTGAACATGGATACCATTCAGTACCCGCCCTGCCGGTATTAAAGCGATTTGTTTTACTTTTGAGTTATTTTAAATTGTTTTACTTGATACCCTCCCTGTTTAATCTTGCTGTTCTCAGGATGGACTGGACCCGGGGAAACGATTATTATCGACCCGTGCGTTCACACGCTCCTTATGGAAGACCTGTTATCTACTCTGCTGGATATCGAAAAGCGGGCCTGGAAGGCTGCCGATGTCCGGGACGTGGAGTTCTACCGGGAGTACCTCGCTCCGGAAGCCCTCGTCGTCACTCTTTGCGCGGTCCTGGACCGGGATGGGATCATCCGGGATCTCATAGAGAACCCCAATGAACTACCGGCGTATGTCATCACGGATCCGAAAGTCGTGCCCCTCGGGGAGAAGGGTGCCGTCCTCGCGTATACCGTCTCCTTCGGCGGGCAGACGATCTTTGTATCGACCGTGTATACACGGAGCGACGGCCGGTGGCGGGCGGCCTTCCACCAGCGGACGCCTGCTTCCCCGGCGACCTGCCCGGCGGATTAACGGCCTTCCGCTTTCGCGGCGGCGATCCGGTCGCGGAGGCTCCGTGCGGCGGCGGTGACGTCGCCCTCTCCCACGACCGCCGAGATCACCGCGACGCCGTCCGCCCCCGCGGCGATGACGTCGGCGACGTTTGCTGCGGTGATCCCCCCGATCGCGACGAGCGGGAGGGATACCGCGGCACGGATCTCTTTGAGTGCGGCAAGCCCGCACCCCGGCCCCGCGTCGTCCTTTGACCCGGTCGCAAACGTCGGGCTGAGCGCCACGTAGTCGGCCCCTTCCGCCGCGGCCCGGACAGCCGCGGCGACCGACCCGACCGATGCCCCGATGAGGAACCCCGGCGGGACGATGCGCCGTGCCTCGCCCACGGGGAGGTCGTTTGCGCCGAGGTGGACCCCGTCGGCACCGGCCGCGATGGCGACGTCCAGGCGGTCGTTCACGATGAAGAGCGCGCCGGCGTCAGTGGTGATCTCACGTATGGCTACGGCCGCGCTGAGGAGGTCGCGGCCCGGGAGCCTCTTGTCACGGAGCTGGATCACGTCCGCGCCGCCGGCGGCGGCGAGGCGGGCGAGATCCGTGTGAGTGCGTCCGCGCCCGATCGTCTCGTCGGTGACTACGTAGAGGTCGTATCCCATCAGCGCTCCTCGATCCGTGCATGCCCGGCAAGGTCATCGGGTGAAAGGCCGGCAAGTTCGTCGAAGAGTGCCGTCCGAAACGTGTAGGGGCCGCGTGCCCCTGCCGCGCCCCACTCCCCGGCCAGGCCGAAGGCCGCGAGCGCCGCGGCCGACGCGACCGCGTAATCTTCCGCGACCGCGACGAACGCCGCGGTGACCGAGGAGGCCATGCACCCCGTCCCCGAGAGCCGGTCCATCGCGGGGTTGCCGTTCCCGACGAGGAAGACCCTGCTACCGTCGGTCACAACGTCGACCGCCCCCGTCATCGATACGACGGTTCCGGTCGAGCGTGCGCACTCCCGCGCCGTCTCGACGGGGTCTCCCGCAACGCCGCCGGAATCCACGCCCCGGACGCTCCCGCCCGTCCCGGCAAGGACGCCGATCTCCCCGGCGTTCCCTTTCAGGACGGCGATATCGAGGGTATCGAGGAGTTTTCGTGCGGTCGCTGTCCTGAACTCCGTCGCCCCGACGCCGACCGGGTCGAGGACGACCGGGATACCGAGTTCGTTTGCCCGGCGGCCGGCAATCAGCATGGCCTCGACCTGCGCAGCCGAGAGCGTCCCGATGTTCAGGACGAGAGCGCCGGCGGCCGCGACCATCCCGGCAACCTCCTCGGGGGCCTCGGCCATCACCGGAGCGGCCCCGGCGCAGATGGTTATGTTCGCGCAGTCGTTGATCGTGACGCCGTTCGTGATGTGATGCACCAGCGGCCGCTGTGACCGCACGGCGGCAAGGAGGCCGGCGGGGATCGCGCCGTCCACGAAGCGTGCCGATGAGCCTTCTCTCGTGTTGTCCGGCATAGGTACTTACCTATTTCTCGGGCAGTTGCATAAAGCCGGCCGTTGCCGGGTGCGCGTCGGACCGGATTGCATGCCCGGAGGGGAACTGCTAAAGCGATCTGCACCCTACCGCTGAGATAGGTGAGGACGATGCTCAGCGTAAACCGCACGGCGATGCCCGCCGTCAGAGAACTGATCGACCGCCGGGACGAACACGGGATCGCGGTCGCGGAGCAGGAGAACGGCGCAACGTGCATCGACTGCGGCGTGCACGTCCCCGGGAGTTACCGGGCGGGCGCCCTCTTCGTGGAGACCTGCCTTGCGGGGCTTGCGACGACGGCGATAACCATGGGCCGGGTGGGGGACGTGCCCGTCCCGTTCCTGCACCTCACCGTGAGCCGCCCCGCTCTCGCGTGCCTCGGTTCGCAGAAGGCGGGATGGGTGCTCAAGGCCGGGGGCTACTCCGCGATGGCTTCCGGTCCGGCGCGGGCGCTCTCCTTAAAGCCGAAAAATACCTACAAAATGCTTGGCTACCGCGACACATCCCGGACCGGCATCCTCGCGCTGGAGGCCGATTCCCTGCCCGACGAGGAGGTCACGGGCTTCATCGCGGAGAAGTGCGGCATCGAACCCGAAAACCTCTACGTCCTCGTCGCCCCGACCCGGAGCCTGGTCGGCTCGGTGCAGATCTCCGGCCGGGTCGTCACGGCGACCCTCCACAAACTCGAGGAGAAGGGATACGACGTCCTCCGGATCAGCCATGCGGCGGGCCGATCGCCGATCGCGCCCATAAAGCGGACCGGCATCGAGGCGATGGGGACGACCAACGACTGCAACATCTACTACGGCTCGGTCTCCCTCGTCGCGGAGGGCTACGACCCGGTCTTTGCGACCCTCCCCTCCCGGACCTCCCCCGACTACGGGAGGCCGTTTGCCCGGGTGCTCAAGGATGCCGGCTACGACTTCCTCAAGGTGGACTCGCTGCTTGCCTTCTCGCCGGCAGAGGTCACGGTGAACGATTCGGAGAGCGGCGAAGTCCATCACTTCGGCAGGCTGAATGCCGACGTGCTGCTTGAGTCGTTCGGGTTTCTGTAGAACCAGGTATGAGTCTGGATTCAAGGGCTCTGTTGAACTCCTCTACTTTCTTCAGGAAGTATTTCAGGGCAACTCCGTTCTACTCACATAACCCCATCAACCGATATTCCCGGGTATCGTCACGCACTGCCCCCGCCCTGGGGGCGGGGTGCGACGGACAGGACGTCCGGAGCTTGAGAAGACCGAAGGTCTTCGAGTGGAGGTTACAGGCGTATAGTTATCTGTAGAAATTGATTCTGGACACTGAAGACACGAGGCAGAGACAGGGGAGGGGGCGAGCCCCCTCCCCGTCAGCCCCACCCCCGTGGCGATATCCCCACGGTCCACAGTATGGGGAGATCCCGAAAAAGAACAGAATCCCAACTCGCTCCCGGGACACGGCTTCCCACCGGCTATCGCCACGCACTGCCCCCGCCCCCAAGGGTGCGGGGGAGGAGGCCGGAGGCCGGATGGGGTGGGGGTCACAGGTATAGCCTTATGGAGTAGAGACAGGGGAGGGGGGGATGCTCCCTCGAAGAACTTCGTTCTTCTCGTGTTCGCTTCGCTCCCCCCTCGAAATTCTTCGAGTTTCTCATGCTCACTCCGTTCGCACCTCGACGCCTCACGGCTTCTCGTGCTCCGCTCCTCCGGAGCATCGCACTCGCACCTCCGGTGCTCAAGCTCGCTTCGCTCGCACTCCCTGTCAGCCCCACAGCGAACCCCTTCAGGTTTCTCGAACTCCTGTCTCGCACCTTCGGTGCTCACGCTCCAGTTCTAGCGAACTGTCGCGTCCTGCGGACAGTCGTTCCCCCAATGGCGATAAGCGACTGGCCGAAGGGCAGGAGCTCGAGCACCATCAGGTGCGCAGCCACCACGGTCCAGCGTACTGGTAGGTGCTGTGGCCCAACACACTCTCATAGGTGTGTGTTTCAGGATGCCCTTGTTTCCATCGACAGCGAGACACCACTCATGGAACGTAAAAAAGGAGCCTGATCCCGGAATTACTCCGGGCTCGTCTTCTCGCGGTAGCGCTCGAGCGCCTTCTCGACGTACGACGTCATCTGCACGGCGCCGACGACGCAGGCATCGGCGCACTTCCCGCAGCCGATGCAGGTCTCCGGATTCGTGATCCAGGCCTTGTCGATCTTCTTTCCGAGATCCACGAGCTCGATCGAGCCGGTCGGACAGGCCTCGACGCAGTCGCCGCACCCCTCGCATGAGAAGGGGATGATCCAGGGGAACTGTTTAGGCATCTTTTTTTCGTCGCTGCTCATCAGACCTCAGTCCCTCTTTCTCGGCACGTCCTTCCAGCGCTGCCGCTCCCAGGCGTCGAGTTCCTCCGGCGTCATGCCGTCGAGCCTCTGCCCGGCCTCGTAGCCGGGCTTCGTGCAGTAGAGTTCGGTCAGGCGGACAAGGAGCACCAATTCCGCGTCGATCCCTTTTTCCTCTTTCGCCTGTGCCGCGACCGTGTCGAAGACCGATCCGGACCGGAGGAGTTCTCCGGTTCCCTTGAACTGGTACGCAGCACGAATACCCCCCTGGCGCGAGACGCCGAACGCCACTCTGGGGTTCTCCGACAGCACGGGCGCGATCACCTTCGCTTCGTCCTGTGCAAGCGCGAACGCCACCTCGCCGTTGGTCGTCGCCTTTGCGTAGCGGCCCAGCACCACGAACGGCACGCCCTCCGGCGTCGCGACGCAGAGGTGGCAGCCCATCGCCTCGATCCAGGCCTTCATCCTGTCTGTAAGGTTTACCGTCATCTCGATCACCCCGTTAGAACCTTCTCTCCCACGTTCCCCGGCTCGATGGAGTAGGCCTCCTCGACATGCACGACCACGACCCCGCGCTGGACGGCTTTCGGGAAGACGATGTCCGGCGGCACCTCATCCGGCGGTTCGGCCTTGTTCCAGTTCCCCCACTCGTTCAGGATATCCGTCGCGTTCGCGCCGTACCAGTCGAAATCGCGCGGGAACCCGTACTCCATGTCCACGGCCTTACCTTTGAAGACCCACCACCGCCCCTCGTCGAGCGGGTGGCAGATCGTGACCGCGACCTCGGGGTTCTCCTTGATGTTCGCCTTCGTCTTCAAGAGGAACATATCGGCGATCAGGATCTTGTCGTCCATGTGCGTGGCGACGAACCGCATCGCGGCGATGTTCGGGTTGCCGTCCCTGCTCGACGTGCAGAGGTAGATCAGGCTCCCTCCCTTGCCGGGAACCCGCAGGGCTTCTTTCATCTCCTTCGTAAACTTCACCATTCTTCTCACCTCGTCTGGCTACTTCACCGGATACCCGAACGCGGCGGTTCCGGCAGGGCCGAGTTCCTCGCCCAGCGCCTGTTTCACGAGTTGGGTGATGTAAATCGGTTCGATCTCCATCTTCCGGCAGGTCGCCCGCATCACGGAGATGCAGGCCGGGCAGATGAAGACGAGTTCTTCGGCGCCGGCTTCGGCGGCATCGCCGATGTTTTTACGCTGGATATCGACCGCTCGCTCGTGCTGGGTGTGGAAGATCCCGCACCCGCAGCAGAGCCGGTCATCTCCCGTATACGTCCGCTTCTCCTCGACGGACTCTACACCGATCATCTCGAAGATATCGGCGAGCCAGTCCGACCAGATCTCGCGGTCCCCGCCTCTCGGGGCGTAGCGCGTCGTGCAGCCGCCCTGCACCGCGACGCTGAGGCCGAGCGGGTTTTTGATCCGGTCGGGGTGGTCGCGCAGCCAGTTCCTGATGTGCTCGAGGATATGGACCGGCCGGAACGGCACCTCGATCCCCTGCTGCGTCGCGAGGGTCGTCGCCACGTTGTAGCAGGCGTCGTGGGTGAAGACGATCTCGTCGACCCCGAACTCTTCGGCCGCTTTCGCGAGATTCTCGATGAACTGCGGGAGGTTCTTCAGCGGCCGGGACGCCCGGCCGAGGTGGGTCTCGGTGAACCCGCATGCGTACGGCCCTCCCCCGATGACGGTTGCGTCCTCAAACACCTGCCCCGTCAGGAACTCCGCCTGGGGCACCACCTCGTAAATCCCGCCGGCCGAGATCAGCGCCCCTCCCGGCTTTCCTCTCCGGATGACTACGGCCGGTTTCGTCAGCCAGTCGCTCGACGGCTTCGCGTCCGCCGGGATGCCGAGAACACCCGTCTCTTCCTGCCGCCGTGCGATGAGGTCCCACGGGTCGGCGCCCAGCGGGCAGAAATCGTTGCACGCTGCGCAGGTGATGCACTCTTTCAGGATCGGGTGGCGTTCTCCCTCTATCAGGGACTTCATCGCTCTCTTTGCGTCGTCCTCGTCGTACGATACGTACGGGCAGCGGACGAGACATTCTCCCCTGCAGCGGGAGAAGTCGCATTTCGATAGATCAAATGCCATCACACATCCCTCGTTCTACCCTGTGTCAATACCCTCTCTTTAACGTGGGGTTCCCGGCAAGACGGGTCTCGAACCGATCTCCGCCCTTTCCCGCCGGAGAACCGTTCAGGGAGCAGATCCGGTGAGCGCCGTGGATCGTCTCGCACCGGGGGGGTCAGGCATGTACGCATCAATATCGTTTTCTGTTAACACTGTTAACTTTGTTATGCGAGCCGTGGTGCACGATCCTGTTCGGGAAGAACACTCGTGCGGGCTCACAATCACTTCGTGACCGGTGAACGGGATCGTCCGTTCTCCGGAGATGGGGTGCCAGGGGTACGTTATGGCAGAAGCAGACAATACAACGAAGGATGCCGGACAGCAGCAGAAAAACCCGCTTGAAAAGGTCGCCGTGAGTGTCAGGCACGTTATCCTGGTGCTGAGCGGAAAGGGAGGCGTCGGGAAGAGCACGGTGGCCGCGAACTTTGCAATGGCGCTCGCGAACCACGGTTACCAGACGGGCCTTCTCGATCTCGATATCCACGGCCCCAACATCCCCAAGATGCTGGGCATCGAGGAGACGAAACTCACGTCGACGAACGGCACGACGATCGAACCGGTATACGTGGTGCCGGCACTCGGCGTCGTCTCGATGGCGTTTCTCCTGCCGGATAAGAGCACTCCTGTCATCTGGCGCGGTCCCATGAAGATGCAGGCCATCAAACAGTTCCTCGCGGATGTTAACTGGGGAGACCTTGACTACCTCGTGGTGGATCTGCCTCCGGGCACGGGAGACGAGGCGTTATCGATCATCCAGCTCGCCCCGAACGTTGCCGGTGCCGTTGTCGTGACGACGCCGCAGGAGGTTGCCGTCCTCGACTCGACGAAGGCCGTAAAATTCATTGAAAAGATGGATATCAAGGTTCTCGGCATCGTCGAGAACATGAGTGGCATGGTTTGCCCGCATTGCGGCAAGGAGATCGACCTCTTCGGACAGGGCGGGGGGAAGAAGGCTGCAAAAGACCTTGGCGTGCCGTACCTCGGCAATATCCCTCTGGATCCCGATGTGCGCAGGGCCGGTGACGAAGGACGCCCCTTCATCGTCCGGCGTCCGGGTATGAGCGCGGATAACCCCACGTGGGAGCATGTGGACAGGGTCATGCAGGCGGTTCTCCGCAGTATCGGAGAGGCGCATTAGGATGCCGGGAATAGATGCTGCAGGGAGACGGAGGCAAGCAGAGGCATGAAAAAGTTCCGTATAGAACTGACCGGGTTCATCGAGATGGACACCGACCAGGAGCGCGACGCACGGATACTGGCCGAGCGGATTCTTGAGGAGATCCGTTCGGTCTTTTCCGGGCACGGCGCGATACAGGACTGCGACGTCGGGATCGGCCTGGTCACGGAGAAACCGCTCACCCGGCGTTAGATATGAGCGATCCGCAGGGGGTGTTCAGCCGGATTACCGTGTTCACCCCCGGTCGTGCCGCCGGAGGAACGCGCGAACTTCCCGCGACTCCACCCATCCCCGGTCCAGCTGCCTGATGTACTCGTTGATCCGCCTGACCTGGTCGTGGATGACCGCCGAGGTCTTCGGATCGTCGGTCAGGTCGGCCATGCCGAGGATCACCTGCAGGGGCTGGCGTATGTGATCGCCGAGGACGGCGAACTGCTCGATGTTCCGTTCGATCTGGTCGAACGCCTGCCGGTTAAGCTGGTCGATCTGTTTTCGTTCGGTGACGTCTCTTCCCACCGCCTGGACGCCGACCACCTTTCCGTTCTCCACGATCGGGGATTCGTTCAGCTCGACGAAGGCCGTCGTCCCGTCTTTGCGGCGGAACTCGACCTCGAGCCCTTCGGTCGGTTCGCCTCTCGCCATCTTCTTCTGCCCCTCCTCCCATGCGGCGAGCGATAAGGGGCTGACATAGTCACGGCACCTGCAGCCGATGAGTTCGGCGGGGGTATAGCCGAGGATGCGGGCCACGGCCGGGGACATATAGGTGATCCCCCGGTCGTGGTAGCAGGTGTAGATCATGTCGAAACTCCGCTGCGCTATCTGGCGGAACTTCTCCTCACTCTTGCTGAGCGCCTCCTCGGCCGCCTTTCGCTTGAATCCCAGTGCCAGAACGTTTGCGGCCGCCTGGACGAAGTTGATGTCGTCCCGGGTGAACCTGCGCAGGGTCCGGGTATGGGCGCCGAGCACCCCGTACGGCGCCTCGTCACCCTGGATAATGACGCTGATGCCGCTCAGGATCCCCTCGTTTCGCAGGAGGGCCGGCCCCTGGAACCGGGTCTCGGCGTCGAAGTCTTCGACGATCACCGGCTCATGGGAGAGAAGGGTGTATCCCGCCTGGGAATCGGTTCCCCCGTTCACTTTCTCGGTACCGACCCGGACTCCGCCGAACCCCACCGCCGCTTCGAGGATGAAGAGATCCTCCTCTGGCAGGTAGCGGAGCACTTTGGCGTAATCGACTCCCAGGCGCTCCGCCACCATCCGGACCACGGCGTTCATAAGTTCGGGGGGCTCCGCCCCTGCAAGAGCAAACTGGCCGAGGTCCGCGATGGCTGCCTGCTGCGCCGCCCGGACGGCGGTGTGCCGCTCGGCCTGTTTTCTTGCGGTGATGTCGAGGTTGATTCCGGCCCAGAGGACGATCTGCCCGTCCCCGTCACGGATAGGCGCTCCCCGGGAGAGGATGGTGCGGCACTCCCCGTCGGGATCCGGAACCCTCAACTCGCGATTCCAACGGCACCCCGTATCGAGGCACCGTCTCCAGTCGGAACGCACTGCTGCGGCATCCTCGAGCGGGATGCACTCCGGCCATCCGGAGCGCCGGCACTCCTCGATCGTCCTTCCCACCAGTTCGAGGAACGAGGCGGAAAGATAGAGCACGTTGCCGTCCGGCCCGCATACCCAGAAGCCGTAGGGCACCAGTTCTCCGACGGCGGTAAAGACCGACTCGGCCCCGACCCGTGCGCTCTCTTCCCAGGCGCGCCGCACTGCTTCGTCGCGTTCGGGGGTCACGTCCCGGAACCGTGCAAGCCTCTCCCCGGCGGAGGGCTCGCCGGAGATCACCCGGCACGAGAAGGAGAAGTGACGCACCTCACCGGTGGAGGTTCGCATCCGGTGAGTCTCGTGCGTCACCTCCTCCCGGTGCCGGAGTGCTTCGATCATCCGGCCGGCAGAGTCCCCCTCCTCGAAGAACGGTGCGAGGTGGCGGGCGATGAGGTCGCCTATCTCCATGCCGCGGGCAGCGTCATCGCCGATCCCGAACGTTTCGCAAAACGATCGGTTCAGCCGCACAACGGTATTATCCCGGTCAAGAATGACGACGGCATCGTCCAGTTCGTCAAAGCAGCGGTACACGGGAGATCTCCATCGGCCGGTGCGGGATGATCCCGGACGGCAGGCGCTACGTACCAACTGTGGTTTACCGTGACCATAAATATCTCTCCCGGAACTGCCCGCATCCGTGCCGATACCGGGATCGCAGAAAAGGTTCCGGTAAACCAGGTCCCGCCCCGCCCGGGCGTACACCCGCTGGGGGGCGTGCCGGGCCCTATATGAGGTACCTGAAAACGCCGAGGGGGAGATTTGAACTCCCGAGGTGCCGAACACCAGTGGCTTTCGAGGCCACCGCCTTCCCGGACTAGACTACCTCGGCACAGAATCAGCCTAGAGTATTTAGGCTCTTCGACTATAATAGTATCGAGATAATGCTCTGTCGATTCACCCTTATTCCGGACGGTCGTGTGCTGGTCTACCGCGGGCAGCCGGGCGACACGTATGAGATCGCCCTCCTCTCCTTCGGTCTCAATCCGGATACGGCGCTGATATTTTGCCGCGGGCGGAGCGTTCCGCAGGACGAAGAAATAGCAGAGGAAGAAGCCGGGATCTTCCTGGCCTCTTCACGCGGGTGACTTATTGTCCGGCCGGCTGTCCGGTCTGGGTGATCATCATATCGTCGACGCGGACGAGGAGCATGGCCGTCTCGGTCGCGCTCTTGATCGCCTGGGTCTTCACCCGCTGGGGTTCGATGACCCCGGCCTCAAACATATCGACGACCTCGCCGGTGTAGACGTTGAGCCCGGCGTGCTTCGCGCCGTCGGCGTGGGCCTTCCGGAGGGCGACGACCTTGTCGATGGTGTCGAATCCGGAGTTCTCCGCGAGCGTCCTCGGGACGACCTCGAAAGCGTTCGCAAACGCTTCGATAGCGAGCTGGACCCGGCCGCCGACTGTTGCGGCGTAGTCGCGAATCTGGAGCTGGAGTTCGGTCTCGACCGATCCGCCGCCGACGACGAACTTGCCGTCCTCGATGGCGTCCTGGATGACCCGGGCCGCGTCGTAGACCGCCCGCTCGAGTTCGTCCAGCAGGAGTTGGGAGGTGCCCCGCAGGAGGATCGTGACGGCCTTTGGGTTTTCGCACCCGGAGATGATCGTCAGGTCGGCGTCGGGGACTTCCTCGGCCGCCTCGGCGTGGCCGAGCGTCTCCTCGGTGAGCTCCTCGGGCTTGTTGACGATGCTGCCGCAGAGCGCTCTCGCGGCGAACTTCATGTCGGCCTCTTTCACGTCTTCTATGGCGTAGATGCCATCCTTTGCCAGGTAATACTGCACCGCGTCAGCGATTCCCTTCTGGCAGAGGACGACGTTCGCGCCGGCGGCAACGATCTGCTCGGCAAGTTTTCGGAGGGACGCGCGCTCCTGCTCGGAGAACGCCTTCATCTGGTCGGAGGAGGTGATCTTGATCTTCGACTTCACCTGGGTCTTCGTGATCTCGAGCGGCTGGGCGAGCAGGGCTACTTTAGCGTCAGTGACCTTATCGGGCATCTGCTCGAAGACGCGCTTCTTGTCGATGACGATGCCCCGGATCAGTTCGGCGTCGTCCATCGAGTCGCCGACCTGCTTCTTGATCTTGATGTCGTCCTCGTCCACGATGTAGGTGCCCCGGTCGGTTTTGCCCGCGACCTGGCGCACCGCGTCCACCACGATGCCGGAGATCTGGTCTTTGATTGCCTCGATGGACTTGCCGGTCATGGCGGTTCCGGCGAGTTTTATGAGGTTTTCCTTGTCCTCGGCACTGACGGCGATGGCCAGTTCCTCGAGGATTGCAAGGGCCTTCTCCATGCCGAGCTGATAGCCGTTCGCGATGATGGTGGGGTGCACGTCCTGTGCGAGCAGCGTCTCCGCCTCTTCCATAAGAGACCCGACGATCACGGTTGCAGTCGTGGTGCCGTCACCGACCTCGTCGTCCTGGGTCTCCGCAACCTCGACGATCAACTTGCCGCCGGGATGCTGCACGGACATCTCGTGCAGGATGGTTGCCCCGTCGTTCGTGATCACCACGTCACCGCTGGAGCTGACCAGCATCTTGTCCATTCCCCTGGGGCCGAGTGTCGTCCGAACGGCGGCCGCAATTGCTTTTGCAGCCATGATATTCGAGTGTTGCGCCTCGAATCCGCGAGTGCGCTCAACGTTATCCCGCAAAATAATGATGGGCTGTCCAGCAAGCATTGTATAATCCTCCTTTGCTCGTTAGGTTTGTTCAGAGGTTCTATATAAATTGGTCGATGGCACCCGTCCTTTCCGGGACGCCCCGGCCCGACGGCGGCGATGTATCTCCTGTCGGCCGCCGTTACGCGCCCGGATCCCCCGGACCGGTTGCGATCCGTTTCGCCGCTCCCGCCGGGGCGGGTTCGGGCGGATCAAAAAAAGTGCCGGGCCGTTCACCCGAGCCTCGATATCACGAAGAGCGAGTGGACCGGGACTCCGTCGATCTCCCTCGCCCCCCGCTTGTCGAAGAGCGACCAGACCGCCACCGGCGTGGCCCCATGCTGCCGGAGAAACGCTATCGTCTCGGAAAGCGTCGTCCCGGTCGTGACGACGTCGTCGACGATGATGCACCGCTGGGCGGCGATCGCGGAGAAGGTGCCCGAGAGCGACCCGGTTGGTGCTTCGCTCCGGCTGTGCTTCGCCGGGAGGTATACCGCGAGTTTCAGCCCCTCCTCCGCGGCGATGAGGGTGGCGAGCGGGGCACCCGACGGCGCGATCCCGACGACCGTGTCGGGAAGATCCTCGATGGCACGTACGTCTCCTCCCTCCTCCAGGTAGAGGAAGCGTTTGAGCATCATCATCGCCATGTCGTTTAAGAGCACGCCGTGGCTCCCTACGGCCGCCCAATCGATGTGGACGTCTTTCGGGGCTTCCATGCCCTTCTGCTGGGTGAGCAGCCAGGTGACCGTCTCCATCGAGAGACCCAGCTCGTCGGAGATCTGGCCGGGGGTGTGCCCTTCTGCCTGGAGCGCCTTTGCCTTCGTGATCAGCTCTTCGAGCGCGGACATGGTGAAAAGATCTCCGGGTGATTATTTAAGCTTTCTTTTGATTGATGCGCCGCAGATCGGGCAGTCTCCCGGCCCCTTCCAGTACCGCCCGCACCCGCTGCACCGGTACCGCCACCGGATCGGCCGGGCCGGCCGTTGCCTGATGCTCCGGGTCTCGATACCGAGGCGATGGGCGACGTTCTGGACGGCGAAGTCGTCGGTGACGAGGACGGCCGAGAGTTCCAGCGCGAGCGCGAGGATGTCCCGGTCGGTTCCGGAGAGCACCCCGCTATCTCCCGTCCGGAGTGCGGCCGCATCCACCCGTGCCAGATCTTCCTCGCGCGGTTCCCGGACCCGGAGCCCCGCGGCCGTGAGAACCTCGAACCGGCATTTCGCGTGGGTGTCGGTGAGCTCCGCGACGACCGACGGTGTGGTCGAGGCCGGGCCATCGAAGGGGATCTCCGTAAAAAAGACCGAAGCGTCGAGGACAAGCGTCATGCCGAGAACCTCACGATATCGTTCTTCTGGCAGACTATGGGGTACCCGAACTCCGCGAGGAGAGAGCCTGCGGTCTTTGCATGCATCGTGAGGGTATGGGTGCTGTACTCTCCGCCGTGGCAGGCGAGGTGAACGAGAAGCTGGTCGGCGAGGTGGATGTCGACCGTGCCGGGGCTGCGGTATTCGTCGGCGAGGGCCCGTGCGGCTGCTTGACCCACCTTTTCGGCGGGAAGCCCCCGCTTCCCGAGAGCGACGGCACCCTTCGCCCCGCTCCAGACCGTGACCGAACTCCCGACACTCGTCCCGCCCTCGCGGGGATCGAGTGCCGCGGTGCAGGGAAGACCGAGTTCCCGATCCAGGAGACTCTGAGCGGCCGCCGCCTGGCGCTCCGCGACGTGCGCGGGAAGGCCCGCCGAGCAGGACACGATTCCGCAGCCGCCCTCCTCTCCTTCCGGGATCGCGATCGGGTCCGGGCGGGACGGTTCCACCCGGACGTGCACCCGCCCCCCTCCGCGGGGATAATACCCTCTCTCGCGCACCGTGATCTCGATCGAGGCCCCGGCGCGGCGGAGCACCGGCGCGAAGACACGATCCAGGTAATCGATGGTCGGGCTCCACGGCACCTCCGTCCCGCCCGAAACGGTGATGCTCCCGCCGGCTTGAAGGGCGACCGGGAGCCACGCCTGGACGATGAGGGGTATGCTCCCGGCGGTGCCGGGGTCGATCGCGAGGTCCTTCCGCCGGATCCGGCCGGGAGCAAACGAGATCTCCCGGCTCCCCGGCGTTAGGCCCGTGCATTCTGCATCGCAGGCTCCGGCGACCGCCCGGACGGCGGCGATGTGCTGGGGGGCAAGCCCGGGGTTCGGCCGGTTCTCCCGGATCCTGGTCACGGTGACCGGAGTGGCGGAGATAGCTGATAAGGCGACCGCCAGGCGGAGGATCTGCCCGCCTCCTTCGAGATGTGATCCGTCAACGGTGAGCATCTTCCCTGATCGCGGTGACGATAGCACTTGCCGCAGATATGAAACTTGAGGCGTTCTCGTAGGTGTCGCTGGAGACGACCGAAGAGACTCCCGCCGCCCGCAGACGGGTGTAGGCGCCGCTCGTGAGCACCCCGTGGACACAGGCCGCGTGGATGGATGCGGCCCCCTGTTCCCGGAGCATGCAGGCGGCGGTCGCGAGGGTTCCGCCGGTGGATATGATGTCGTCCACGATCACGACGTCCCGGCCGGCCGCATCGATGGTCTTCGGGGCGATCCTGACCTCCTCGCCCGAGAGCCGGGTCTTTTCGAGGTGGTCGCAGTCCCATCCGCCGACCGCCGCGACGTCCGAAGCGAAGCCGATCGCGCCCTCGTCCGGTGCGAGAACCAGGGGGTTTTTCAGGCGCAGGTCGCCGACGTACCCCCCGACGGCCGGGGCGATGGTGACGTTCTTCGCCGGGACGCCGAAGTGACCCAGCACGCCCGGGTCGTGGATGTTGACGACGTAGACCCGCTCGATGCCGGCCGAGAGGGCCCGTGCGACCGCCCGGGCGCTGATCGGCTCGCCGGGGGAGAAGCGTTTGTCCTGCCGGGAGTAGCCGAGATACGGAACCACCAGCGTGTTCTTCGATTGATCGGCGGCATCGATCGCGAGAAGGGTCTGCATGAACATATCGTTGTCCACGATGCTGCTGACGATCAGGGTCTCGTCGTCCAGTTCTCTGCACTTAAGATACAGTTCCCCGTCGGGAAATCGGGTGAATTTCGTCTCGACCAGTGGGGCCCCAAGTTTTTCGGCAACGCGGGCTGCAAGAACCTGGGACCGTTCCGTGCTGATTATTCTCATGAAACACCTTTGCTAGAAAGTATTTGAACGAGGATGAATAAATTATATAAGTACCAGTGCAGCAAAGAGGTAAACTCGACGATGGATTCGACGCCAACAACAGAAATTCCCAACATCGAGCTCACGACCGACGATCTGGAGGAGACGGATGTCTTTTCCGGTCTTGAGCTAAGCGCATCGTCGGATATCGACGTACCCCCGAATCTCATCGACCAGGTCATCGGCCAGGAGCACGGTGTCGAGGTGATCCGGAAGGCCGCGGTCCAGCGCAGGCACGTGATGATGATCGGCACCCCCGGAACCGGCAAATCGATGCTGGCGAAGGCGATGGCCGAGCTCCTCCCCAAAGAGGAACTGCAGGACATTATGGTCTACCCGAATCCCGAGGACAACAATAATCCCATCATCAGGACCGTCCCTGCCGGCCGCGGCAAGCAGATCGTCAACGCCCACAAGGTGGAGGCGAGGAAGAAGATCCAGATGCGGAGCACCCTTGTCATGCTCCTCATCATCGGTATCATCGGCTACGCGATCATCACCTACCAGTGGCTGATGGGCATCATCGCCGCCGCGTTCGTCTTCATAGCGTTGAAGTATTCGATGCCCCGCGAGGAGGCGATGGTCCCGAAGCTCCTGATATCCCACGACTCGAACACCATGGCGCCCTTTATCGACGCCACCGGTTCGCACGCGGGCGCCCTGCTCGGCGACGTCCGGCACGACCCCTTCCAGAGCGGCGGGCTCGAGACGCCTTCCCACGACCGTGTCGAGGGTGGGGCCATCCACCGGGCGCACGGGGGGGTGCTCTTCATCGACGAGATCAACACCCTCACCCCCCACTCCCAGCAGAACCTGCTGACCGCGCTCCAGGAGGGCACCTTCCCGATCACCGGCCAGAGCGAGCGTTCGAGCGGCGCGATGGTCAGGACGGAGCCGGTTCCCTGCCGGTTCGTGATGATCGCGGCAGGCAACATCGACGCCATCCAGGGGATGCACCCGGCGCTCCGGTCGCGTATCCGGGGCTACGGCTACGAGGTCTACATGCGCGAGACGATGGAGGACACCCAGGAGAACCGGAAGAAGTTCCTCCGGTTCATCGCGCAGGAGGTCAAGAACGACGGGAAGATCCCCCACTTCGACCGGGCCGCCATGCTCGAGGTGCTCCGCGAGGCCCGGCGCCGCTCGAACCGGAAGGGCCACCTGACCCTGAAACTCCGTGACATGGGCGGGCTCATCCGGGTGGCGGGCGATCTCGCCCGGCAGGAAGGTGCGGAGTTCACCTCGGCAAAGCACGTCCTCGCCGCGAAATCGGCCTCCCGCTCGATTGAAGACCAGATCTCCGACGAGTATATCAGGCGGAGCCGCGACTACGACATCACCGTCGTCGAGGGCACCCGGGTGGGCCGGGTGAACGGGCTTGCGGTGATGGGGAGCGACTCCGGTTCGGTGCTTCCCGTCATGGCCGAGGTGACCCCGAGCCAGGGGGCGAACGGTACGGTCATCGCGACCGGCATGCTGAAAGATATCGCCAAGGAATCGATCACGAACGTCAGCGCCCTCATCAAGAAGTTCACGGGCAAGGACATCCGGAACATGGACATTCACGTCCAGTTCATCGGCACCTACGGCGGTGTCGAGGGTGACTCCGCCTCCGTGACCGTGGCGACGGCGGTGATCAGCGCCATCGAGAACATCCCGGTGCGTCAGGACGTCGCGATGACCGGTTCGCTCTCCGTCCGGGGCGACGTTCTCCCCATCGGCGGCGTCACCTACAAGATCGAGGCGGCGGCAAAAGCCGGGATCAAGAAGGTGATCATCCCGCGGTCGAACCTCGACGACGTCCTCATCGAGGATCGTTACCGCGCGATGATCGAGGTGGTGCCGGTCGACCACATCGAAGAGGTTCTCCAGAACGCGCTCGTCCCCGAGAACCGGGACGGGTTTATTTCGAAGCTCCGGAAACTGGCGGTCAACCCGACCGCTCTCTTCGACCCGAACGTCGGGCGTTCCGTAGTCTGATGACCTATGGCTGAAGTGCGCTATTACGATATCCGGTGCGTACGCGGCGAGATCACCCTGGTCGATATCGACAACGGGGTAATCGAGTCCGCGGGCACCTCATTTTTCGATAAAGCCGTGATCCGGGTGCTGGGATCGAAAGGCTGGGGCATCCTCACCCGCGATCACGTCGATATCGATTCGAAACGCGAGGTCGAGAGTCTCGTCGAGGCGGCATCGCGCCTTGCGGCCGTCACGGAGGATCATCTCGACCTTGCCGACGCGCCGCGCGGCGTGCTCCCGGTTCCGCCCCTCGGGGAAGATCCCCGGGACGTCGATCTCGAAGAGAAGACCCGGCTGCTTGCCGGGATCGAAGGTGCGGCACGGGTTGCCGGGGTGGGAAACACCCGCGCGCGCTACACCGAGGGGATCGACGCGGTCCGGTTCCTGGATTCGAGCGGGAACGAGTACTCCTACGAGGCCGTCCGGTCCGGGTTCTCGGTCGTCGCCATCGCGTCCAGGAACGGCGTGATGCAGATGGGGAGCGAACGCGACCACATCACCACCGGGTTCAACCTCCGGAACAAGCAGGATCTCGGCCGGAAGGCGGGCGAGGTCGCGGTCTCCCTGCTCGACGCGAAACTCCCGAAAGGCGGGACAAAACGGGCGGTGCTCGACCCGGAGCTTGCGGGCGTCTTCACCCACGAGGCGGTCGGCCACGCGAGCGAGGGCGACCTCGTCCGCGAAGGTGCATCGGTCCTTGGCGGGAAGATCGGCGAACGCATCGGCTGTCCGGGGCTCGTGATCGTCGACGATCCCTCCCTCCCCGAGTTCGGGTTCATGCCCGTCGACGCCGAGGGGGTGGCGGTAGAGCGCACGGAGATCATCCGCGACGGCATCCTTTCCTCATATCTCCACAACCGCGAGACCCTCGTGGCGGTCGGGAACGGTATCCCCGGCCACGCCCGGGCGGAGCACGGGGCACCGCCGATCGTCCGGATGAGCAACACCTTCATCGAAAACGGCGACGCGGCCTACGACGAGATCCTCGAGGAGTGCAGGGATGGTATCCTTCTCATCGGGTCGCGTGGGGGCCAGGTCGACCCCGGCCGCGGCGTCTTCCAGTTCAACGCGGAGTATGGCTACCTCATCGAGGGTGGCGAGAAGGCCGGTATGGTCCGGGACGTCTCGCTTTCGGGCGAGATCCTCTCGACGCTCCATAGCATAGCCCTGATCGGAAACGACCGGAAGATGAGCCCGGGGTACTGCGGGAAAGGCGGGCAGAGCGTCCCGGTCAGCGACGGCGCGCCCCATCTCCTGCTCGAGAATGCAACCATCGGGGGGCGCGGCGAATGAACGGCGAAGACCTGATCGAGAGGGTTCTCCGGGAGGGAGAACGCCGGGCGGACGAGGTCGAAGTCTTCTACGCCCGGGGGCTGAGCGTCGGCACCGAGATCAAGAAGGGGATCCTCGGGAACGCCGAGGAGTCGGAATCCTGGAACATGGCCGTCCGGACGGTCAGGGACGGGCGGATAGGATTCTCGGCCACGAGCGATCCCGACCGGTGGAAGGAATGCCTGGACGCGGCGCTCGCGAGCGGTCGTCTCGCCACCCCGCAACAGTGGGGCGGGTTCCCGAAACCGGCCGATCTCGCAGGCACCCCCTCCACGGCCGACGGGGATCTCGTCGTCGCGGTGGAGGATGCGGCGAGGATGGTCGGCGACCTCCTTGCCGGCGCGGCGGAGCACCCGGTGGAGGTTGTGGGCGGGGGCGCGGATCTTGCCCGGTCGTATCTTGCGGTCGCGAACTCGAGCGGCGTCTTCTACTGCATGGACCGGACGGTGGCGGCGGTCTCCCTCGAGGCAATCCGGGAGCAGTCCACGGGTTATGAGTTCGACGCCTCCCCGTACCTCGCCGATATCGATGCCCGGTCGGTCGGGGAGCGGGCCGCCTCGCTTGCTGCGCGCTCTCTATCAGGGCGCAATATCGAGACCGGCCGCTACGACGTCGTTCTCTCCCCGGTTGCGGCGGCAAGCCTCCTCGGCCAGGTTCTTCTCCCGGCCATATCCGGGCGGAACGTGAAAGCCGGCCGATCGTTCCTTGCGGACAAAGTCGGCGAACAGGTCTTTGACGAGCGGCTCTCCGTCTACGACGACCCGTTTGCTCCCGGTCTCGGGAGCACGGCCTTCGATGCGGAGGGGACTCCGACCCGCCGTCTGGTCTTCGTGGAGCAGGGGGTGCTTGGTCGGTTCGCCTACGATCTCAAGACCGGCTACCGCTACGGCGAGGGGAGCACGGGGAGCGCCGTCCGTTCCGGCGCCGAGCCGCCCGGCATCGGGTTCCACAACCTCTTTATCGACGGCCCGCGGGTGAAGGATCCCGGCGACGAGCGCGCGGTCTGGATCCACGACGTCGTGGGCGCCCATACCGCGAACCCGTTCTCCGGCGATTTCTCGGTGGAGATCTCGAACCCCTTCTGGATCGAAGGCGGAGACCTCGTTGAACCCATCCGGACGGCGATGCTCTCCGGGAATGTCTTTGAGATGCTCGCGGGCATCGGGGGGCTCGGAAATGACGCAAGGCGCGTCGGACGTCTGACGATTCCATCAATACGGTTAAATAACCAGCAGATCATTGGTAAATAGATGATGGAAGAGATCCTTGCCATCCTTCTCGCGGTCGCGATAGCCGCGGCGCTCTACTACCTCATGAAGAAGGCCATGACGCTCGTCATCAACGCCATCGCCGGGCTCATCACGCTCGGGCTCCTGAATTACTTCGATGTCCTCAGCTGGTTCGGCGCTCCCGACATCCAGATCAACCTGGTGACGGTCCTCATCTGCGCCCTCGCAGGGCTGCCGGGCGCCCTGGTTCTTGTCCTGCTCCACCTTGTGGGGATTGCGATCTGAGAAGGTTTTCGACCGCTTCATGCTTTTTGATGGCCTCCGCCAACTCACGCGAAGGCGCGAAGTCCAGGCAGGTGTTGATAGTCCTTTTTCGCGTTCTTCGCGTGAGACCCCCCGCCTGAAGGGTGCGACGGGCAAGGCGTTCGTTCTCAAGCGATGGCGGATGATGCAGAAGAAGGCAAACCCATAGGGGACGGCGGTGCATGAAGATGAACGGGCCCCGGGCCGCAGAACCGGTTTTTCCAAGGCTGCCGCGATAGGGTTTTATCCTCTGCCTTCCTCCCTCTCTTCTGGTGATGCCAGATGTGTACAGTCGGTGGACCCGTCGATATCGAGTTCGATGACGATCGGGTGAAGGGCAAGAATTACCGCTGCAAAGAGTGCGGCGAGCGGTTCAAGGGCGTTGGAAAGCGGCCGATGTGCCCGAGCTGCCAGTCGGAAGATGTCGAAGAGATCTGAAGGCGGCGCTTCCGGGCCCCCCCCCGCCGGGGCGGGCGCGACAACCGTGCCCCTCGGCGGCGAACCTCTCCTCATCCAGGGAGAACGCTCTTTTCTACTTGTGGCGAAAGCCGGCTCCCGGTTTACGCTCTGCATCGAGACCCCGGACGACGAGTACTGCCAGGGGGTCGACCCCGACGATCTGGTCGCCGTCTCCATGCCCGAAGGCGGTCCCATCGAGCAGGCACGCATGATGCTCGAACTTGTCCGGCGCTACCACATACCGCTTGTCGTCCTCCCTAAAAATCATCCGGGCTCAAAGCGGCTCTCGATGGTCGTCTCGGTCGCCCCGGCGATCCTTTTAGCCTGCGATATCCGGCGCGGAACCCACCCCGAGCAACACCTGCTCTGCTCGTCCGCGGAGTTTTCCGGGCTCTCGCTTGTCGGGATTCCCGGGGGCGTCACGATTGAAAACCTGCCCCCCGGGGTGGAAATGGTGCATCTGAATGCGGAAAAATCCTCAGCGGACAAACAACAATAAATATATGCCCAATTTCATCAAATATTCATACGCCGTGAGAAGGAGGGTTTGATGAAGACCGATGTCCTGAAAAGCATCAGGGAAACTGAAGAAGAGTATCAGGCGATGATCCGTGATGCGCAGGCGGAGAGGAAGAAGAGCCTCTCGGATGCCGAACTGGAGGCTGAGAACCTGGTCATCAAGGCACAGAAGGATGCCGAGGATTACAGGAATCAGCGTCTGGCGGAGGCACGAGCCCAGGCGCAGCACAGACACGCGGAGATTGTCAGGGAGGGTGAAGCGCGCGCAGAGGCGCTGATAGCATCCGGGAACAAGAACCTTGCAGAAGCTGTAGATTTTATTGTCACGCGGTTTAAGGAGCAGCTGCATGTTAAGGCCTGAACGGATGCGCCGGTTGCTTATCGCAGCCCCGAAAGGTGAGATCGACGCCATCATCAGAGAACTCTACCGGCACAATGTCTATCACATCGAAGACTTCGTGCCCGAGAGTTCGCCTGAAGCGCTGTCGATCGGCCACCCGCTTCCGGAGGCGAGCGACGCTGCTTCGGCGCTCATCAAGGTCAGGGCAATCGAGAATGCGTGCGGGATAGATCCCGAGAACGTAGAAGTCAAAACGAAGCTCCCCGCATCGAAGGTCAGGGAGATGATCCGGACGGATCTGCCCGTTATCCAGAAGGAAGCGGAAGATCTTGTCGGTTCACGCTCGAGGCTGGAGGCGCGGCAGAAGGAGCACGAGCAGCGCGCGAGGGAACTTGAACCGTTTACTGCGGTTCCCCTTGATCTGGAGTTCTACCGCGGGTATACGCGGTTTACCGTCTTTACCGGGCACATAACCCACGACGTCGGGATCGACGTCCCGAACGAGAAGTACTTCTCCGACAAAGTGGCCGGCAACATGATCGTCGTCGTGGTGCAGAACGAGCACCGCGAAGAGGTCGAGCGGACTCTCCTCGATGCCGGGTTCCAGGCGATCCCCGTCCCGGAGGAGACCGGGGCGCCGACCGACCGCCTGACGGCCCACCTGGAAGAGGCCCGGCGGATCGAGGACGAGATCGCCGGGGTCAACGCGAAGATCGCGGGAATCCGGGAGAGGCACACCGACTTCCTGGTAGCATGCGATGAACTACTCACGGCTGACGTAGAGCGGGCGGAAGCCCCGTTGCGGTTTGCTACCACGGAGGAGACCTTCATCACCGAAGGCTGGGTGCCCGAGGACCGGGCGGATAACATTCTGGACGCGCTGGATAAAGCGACCAACGGGAGGATCTACATCGAGGAACTGGAGATCGAAGAAGACACCAGTGTCCCTGTGGAGTACGAAAACCCGTCGTTCGCTTCGCCGACACAGATGCTCATGGACATCTACGCGCGGCCCCGCTACTCCGAGATCGACCCGACGCTGATGGTAGCCATCGTGTTTCCCATCTTCTTCGGTATGATCCTCGGTGACGTGGGTTACGGAGCCGTCCTGCTCGCTCTGAGTCTTGGCTTACGCAAGTTCCTGAAGGGCGAAGGCGGAAGAAACCTGCTCAAGGTGCTCAGTTACGCAAGCATCTCGAGTATCGTCTTCGGCGTGCTCTACAGTGAATTTCTGGGATTCTCGCTCCCGTGGGAGCCGCTGGTCTTCTCCCGACACCTCAATATCGGAGGGCATGCGGGAGGACACGGCCCGCAGGTAGTCGAACTGATGGTCATTGCGATCTGGATCGGTATCCTGCACATCACGCTCGGGCGCGTTCTTGGCATACTCAATGCGCGGAGACTTTACCACGGCAGGCACGCGGCAAAGGCGGTTATCTCACACGCCGGCTGGCTCGGGGTCATGTGGGGCATACTCCTCATCATATGGTCGTTCTTCCCCATCCCGATGATGCCCGACCTGACAGGTCTTCCCATCGTTGCTATGGGGTTCGGCGTTGCCGCCGTGATCGGTGTCGTCCTGCTGGTGGCGGGAGTCATCGGTATCGCGCAGGAGAACGCGCTCGAGATCGTCGAACTTCCGACGATCGTCAGCCACGTATTGTCGTACGCCCGTCTTGTGGCGGTGGGCTTGTCCTCGGTCGCAATCGCGATGGTGGTCAACTACATCTCGATCGGGATGATGATAGAGCCCCAACTCGAAGCAATCACACCGGTCGGTGTGATCCTCATCATCGTCGGCATTCTCGTCTTCCTGATGGGGCACGTGCTGAACACGGCACTTGGCCTCCTCGGCGGCGGTCTGCATTCGATTCGTCTTCATTATGTTGAGTTCTTCACCAAGTTCTACAAAGGTGGAGGCAAGAAGTACAACCCGTTTGGTATGATATCAAAGTTTACGGAGGAATAAGAAAATGGTAGATGTTGGCACAACTCTTGAAATAGCACAGGCATCGCAGGCAGGAATGAGCGCAGTCGGCGCAGGTCTCGCAGTAGGTCTCACCGGCGTCGGCACCGGTCTCGCAGAGATGGGCATCGGTGCGGCGGCCGTCGGAGCAACCGCAGAAAACAGGGATATGTTTGGTCTCGCACTGCTCTTCACGGTGATTCCGGAAACCATCGTCATCTTTGGTCTTGTGGTTGCACTGCTGCTTCTGTTCTGATGGAGTGAACCATGGGACTCGAAGCAGTTGTCAACGAGATCCGGGAGAAAGGGCGAAAGGAGGTCGAGACGATCCGGGCAGAGACCCGGACCGACGTCGAGGAGATCCTGGTGGACGCACAGACTCGCGCCGCCGGGATCAAGGCGTCGGCGCAGGAGGAAGCGGATCGGGCAGTCACCCACATCATCAACCAGGAAGCCTCGGCGGCGAACCTCGTCGTCAAGCGGCAGGTCCTGAACGCCCAGAAGACGCTCCTCGATCAGGTCTATTCGGCCTCGCTTGCCGCTGTCGGTGATCTGCCCGCCGAGTTCCAGGAGAAGGCGCTCACAGCCCTGCTGAAGAGAGCGGTAAAGGAGATCAAGAAAGGCGTCGTCCATGCAAACGAGCGGGATTCCCCGGTTGTCGAAGAGATCCTCTCCCAGTTGAAGATGTTCTCGGGCTACACCATGGGTGCCCCGGTCGACATTCCCGGCGGCATCATCGTCGAGAGCAACGACGGCGAACTGCAGATCGACTACAGTTACCGCACGTTCCTGGACGAGATCTGGGAATCCGGTTTGAAGGATGCGTCGGATATTCTGTTTACATGAGGAGGGTTCATAAATGGCAGGAGTAAGTAGCGGATCGGCCCAGTACATTTACGCCTGCACCCGCATGCGGGTGCGTAAATCGCTGCTGATACCACGCGAGGATTATCTCCGCATGCTGAATATGAGCCTGCCTGAGATCACCCGGTTCATCGGCGAGACCATCTACCGGTCGGAGATCGATGAACTCGGCACCTCCTTCTCCGGAATCAACCTCGTGGAGGTGGCCCTGAGCTGGAACCTCGCCAAGGAGTACCAGAGCATCCTGGAACTGGTTCCGGGAGACCTGAAGCACTTTACCGCCAGTTACCTGCGCCGCTGGGATATCCAGAACGTCGTCACCGTCCTGCGCGGGAAGATGCAGAAGATGCAGCCGGGTAAGATCAAAGAGGTCCTGGTTCCGGCCGGCAGACTCGATCGGGTCGCTCTCGACCGCCTTGTCGCGGAAGAGTCGCCGGAGCGGGTCGCCGAGTCGCTCAAGGGCGAGCGGTTCTACCCCGTCATCGAGAGGGAACTCCCTCGCGCGACGGAGACCGGATCGTTTGCTCACCTGGAGAACGAGCTCTATAAGGGCTACTACGCGCGGCTGATCGCGGACGCGAAAGGAGGCGTCAAGGGCGGGGATATCTTCCTCAAGTATATCCGGCTCGAGATCGATATCCGGAACATCCAGAACCTCTTCCGGCTGCGGGCCGGACATGTCCGCGAGGATGTCAGGGAACTGATGATCCCCGGCGGTTCGTTCACGGTGGACGAGTTGCAGCGGCTCTCGGGACTCGAGAGCCAGGACGAGTTCATCGACGCCTTAAAAAGACAGGTGAAGATGATCCCGCTCTTAAACGCGCTAGAGGAGATCCGGGGCAAGACCGCGCTCCACGAGATCGAGGTTGCGCTGACCCGGGTCCAGCTGGACCAGATGGAGCGGATGTCGAAGCGGTACGCGTTTTCGATCCTCCCAATCCTCGTCTACCTGGAGAAGAAGAAGTACGAGGTCGCGAATCTTCGCGCCCTTGCCCGGGGCAAGGAAGCCGGCCTCCCCGGTGAGCGATTACAGGGCTACCTGGTGATGTAGAATGGAGATCGCAGTTGTCGGTACCGGTGAATTCATCCTCGGTTTCAGGCTCGCGGGTGTCAGAAAGACCTACGCGGCCGAGACCGACGAGCGGCTGGTCGAGCATATCAACCAGGTGCTGGATGACAGAGACGTCGGCATCCTCGTGCTGAAGGGCAGCGACATGGAGCGGATTCCCCTGCGGCTTCGCACCACCCTCGAGAACTCCGTCAAGCCGACGGTGATCGCGATCGGTGGAGAAGAGGGCGGCCTGTCGATGAGAGAGAGAATCAAGAGATCGGTGGGTGTTGATCTGTGGAAGTAATGGATAAAGGAAAAGAGAACAGGGCTCAGGGAGTCCTGAAACGAATTTCAGGGCCGGTCGTCACTGCTGTCGGTCTCGACGCACACATGTACGACGTGGTGAAGGTCGGCAATGAAGAACTGATGGGGGAGGTCATCAAGATCCAGGGTGAGAACATCATCATCCAGGTCTACGAAGATACCGCCGGCATCAGACCCGGTGAGTCGGTGGGGAATACCGGTCTCTCGCTCGCAGTCGAACTCGGGCCCGGTCTGCTGACCAGTATCTACGACGGGATCCAGCGGCCGCTCGAGGTGCTCGTGGACAAGATGGGCAACTTCATCGAGCGCGGCGTCTCGGCTCCCGGCCTCTCCCACGAGAAGAAGTGGGAGTTCGTGCCCACGGTGAAGAAGGGCGACGAAGTCAAGGCCGGCGACATCCTCGGCACGGTCCAGGAGACGAACATCGTCCATAAGGTCATGGTTCCGCCCAAAGCGAAGGGCGGCAAGATCAAGAAGATCTCGGGCGGCAGTTTCACGGTCGACGAGACCGTCTGCGTCCTCGAGGACGGCACCGAGATCGCGATGCTCCAGCGCTGGCCGGTTCGTGTGCCCCGCCCCGTGACGCAGAAACTGAACCCAGACATCCCGCTGATCACCGGTCAGCGGATCTTGGACGGTCTCTTCCCCATCGCGAAGGGCGGAACGGCAGCCATCCCCGGCCCGTTCGGCAGCGGCAAGACGGTCACCCAGCAGCAGCTTGCGAAGTGGTCGGACGCCGAGATCGTCGTCTACATCGGCTGCGGCGAGCGCGGCAACGAGATGACCGAGGTTCTGACCGAGTTCCCGGAACTCGAGGACCCGAAGACCGGCAAGCCGCTGATGGAGCGGACGGTGCTGATCGCGAACACCTCGAACATGCCTGTTGCAGCCCGTGAAGCGTCCGTGTATACGGGGATCACGATCGCCGAGTACTTCCGTGACATGGGTTACGACGTCTCGCTGATGGCCGACTCCACCTCGCGGTGGGCCGAAGCCATGCGTGAGATCTCGAGCCGTCTCGAGGAGATGCCCGGTGAGGAAGGCTACCCCGCGTACCTTGCGGCACGCCTCTCGGAGTTCTACGAGCGCGCGGGCCGTGTCATCTCCCTGAACGGAGAGGGCGGTTCCGTCTCCGTCATCGGCGCGGTCTCGCCGCCGGGCGGCGACTTCTCCGAGCCGGTCACCCAGAACACCCTGCGTATCGTCAAGGTCTTCTGGGCACTGGACGCGAAACTCTCGCAGCGCCGGCATTTCCCGGCGATCAACTGGCTGAACTCCTACTCGCTCTACCTCGACGCGCTCAACGAGTGGTACGACAAAGAGGTCTCGCCCGAGTGGAACCCGCTTCGGGCGTGGGCGATGGGCGTCCTCCAGAAAGAGGCCGAACTCCAGGAGATCGTTCAGCTGGTCGGTTCCGACGCCCTGCCCGACGAGGAGCAGGTCACCATCGAGGTGGCCAGGATGATCCGCGAGATCTTCCTGCAGCAGAACGCCTACGATGCGGTGGACACGTTCTGCCCGATGTCCAAGCAGTACGACATGATGAAGGCGATCAAGCACTACGCTGACCTCGCGCGTACCGCCCAGACAGGTGGGGCGACCCCGCAACAGGTCATCGGCATCAGGAGCAAGAACGAGCTTCCGCAGATCAAGTTCATCAGGGACTACGAGCCCGAGCTTGCAAAGATCATGAAAGATATGGAAGCTGAATTTGACGCGATGAGGGCGGTGTGACCATGAAGGAGTACAGAACGGTTGCACAGATTGCAGGTCCCCTGGTCTTCGTCGAGAAGACGGAGCCGGTGGGCTACAGCGAACTCGTCAACATCGTGACCGCCGACGGCACGGTCAAGCGCGGCCAGGTGCTGGATACGAGCGACGAGATCGTGGTCGTCCAGGTCTTCGAGACCACCGCCGGTATCGGCAGGGACTCGGGCATCCGGTTCACCGGCGAGACGATCAAGATGCCGGTGGGCAAGGATATGCTCGGCCGCATCCTCTCCGGCGGCGGCAAGCCGATCGACGGCGGCCCGGATATCGTGCCCGAAAAGAGGCTCGAGATCACCGGTGCGGCCATCAACCCCTACGCCCGCTCCTCGCCTGAAGATTTCATCCAGACGGGTATCTCGACGATCGACGGGACGAACACCCTCGTCCGCGGTCAGAAACTCCCGATCTTCTCGGCATCGGGTCTGCCCCACAACGATGTGGCGCTCCAGATCGCCCGCCAGGCAAAGGTGCCCGGTTCGACCGAAGAGTTCGCCGTGGTCTTCGCGGCGATGGGTATCACCCGGGAAGAGGCCAACTACTTCATGGCCGACTTCGAGAAGACGGGTGCTCTCGAGCGTTCGGTCGTGTTCCTGAACCTTGCCGACGACCCGGCCGTCGAGCGGACGATCACGCCGCGTCTCGCGCTCACGACCGCCGAGTACCTGGCGTTCGACCTCGGCTACCACGTGCTGGTCATCCTGACGGATATGACCAACTACTGCGAGGCGCTCCGTCAGATCGGCGCGGCCCGTGAGGAAGTGCCCGGCCGGCGCGGTTACCCCGGCTACATGTATACCGACCTTGCGAGCATCTACGAGCGTGCGGGTATCATCAAGGGCGTCAAGGGCTCGGTGACCCAGATCCCGATCCTGACGATGCCGGGCGACGATATCACTCACCCGATCCCGGACCTGACCGGCTACATCACCGAAGGCCAGATCGTGGTCAACCGTGAGCTGCACCGGAAGGGTATCTACCCGCCGATCAACGTGCTGCCCTCGCTGTCGCGTCTGATGAACCTCGGTATCGGTGAAGGCCACACCCGCGAAGACCATAAGAAGGTCTCCGACCAGCTCTATGCGGCATACGCGGAGGGTAACGACCTCCGGGGTCTCGTGGCCATCGTCGGCAAGGACGCGCTCTCGGAGCGCGACCGGATGTTCCTTGAGTTCGCCGACCTCTTCGAGGACCGGTTCGTCAGGCAGGGCCTGTATGAAGACCGGTCGATCGAGGAGACGCTCGACCTCGGCTGGGAACTCCTCTCGACGCTGCCCGAAGAGCAGCTCGTCCGTATCGACCGCGAACTGATCCAGAAATACCACCCGAAGTACCGGAAGAAGGCACAGGGGTAAACGTCCATGGCGCTGCGAGATATCAAGCCGACCCGTTCGGAGCTGATCAACGTCAAACGGCGGATCAAGCTCTCGGAGCGCGGCTATAACATCCTCAAGATGAAGCGCGATGGGCTTATCCTGGAGTTCTTCAAGGTGCTGCAACAGGCGAAAGACAGCCGCGGCGCACTGCTGGAGCGCTACGAGCGTGCAATGGAGATGATCGCCCTCGCGGAGACCGTCGAGGGCGCTATCGGGGTGAAGGCCGCCGCCTTTTCGACGGCGGACGTCCCCGCCATCTCCTTAAAAAGCAAGAACATCATGGGCGTCGTCGTCCCGGAGATCCAGGCGTCCTCCGTCCGGAAGGGCGTGCTCGACCGCGGCTACGGGATGCTCGGCACGTCCGCCGTCATCGACGAGACCGCGGAGGCGTTCGAGGATCTGCTCGAGGCCATCATCGAGGCCGCCGAGATCGAGACGACCATGAAGCGGCTGCTCGACGAGATCGAGAGCACCAAGCGGCGCGTGAACGCGCTCGAGTTCAAGGTGATCCCGGAACTCTCCGAGGCCAGAGACTTCATCAAGATGCGGCTCGATGAGATGGAGCGCGAGGAGCTCTTCCGCCTGAAAAAGATTAAGGCACGGAGCACCTGAAGAGAGAGACTGGTGATACCCGGTGGAGATCGGTACGCTCGCAGATACTGGGAAGTTGACGGGAACGGTGATGCTGCGGGTTGATTTCAACTCGCCCATCGATCCTTCCTCAAACCAGATTTTAGACGACAAACGGTTCCGGGAACACCTGCCGACGGTGCAGGCGCTCGAGGACGCGCGGCTTGTCGTCCTGACGCACCAGAGCAGGCCCGGCAAGAAGGATTTCACGACGCTTGAGGCGCATGCGGCAAAACTGGAACGGCTGCTCGGTCGCCCGGTGACGTATGTGGAGGACATCTTCGGGCGGTGCGCCCGGGATGCCATCCGGAGCGCAAAGCGCGGGGACGTCCTGATGCTCGAGAACCTCCGGTTTGCCGCCGAGGAGAACCTGACCCTGAAACCGGAGGAGGCGAAGAAGACCCTCCTCGTCCGGAGGCTGGCGTCGATGGCCGATGTGTACGTCAACGACGCGTTCGGTACGGCGCACCGGTCGCAGCCGTCGATCGTGGGGCTGCCGCTCGTGCTCCCGTCGGTGGCCGGCCTCCTGATGGAGAAGGAGGTCGCGAACCTCTCCCGGGTATTTTCCGGCGCCCCGCGTCCCGTCACGTTCGTGCTCGGCGGGACGAAGGTGGACGACTCGATCGCGGTCGCGCAGAATGTTCTCGAACGGGGAACGGCTGACCGCGTGATCGTCGTCGGCGTGGTGGGAAACGTCTTTCTGCTTGCGGCGGGCCACGAGATCGGGCGGCCGTCGGCCCGGCTGATCGACGATCTCGGCTACCGGGCGGAGATCGATAAGGCGAAAGCTCTCCTGGAGTCCTACGCCGACCGGCTCTCTCTGCCGCACTCGGTTGCCGTCCGCGAAGACGGCGAGCGCGTCGAGTACCCCCTGGACACCGTCCCGGAGGACGCCCAGGTGCTCGACATCGGGAGCGATTCGATCGAGAGCCTTACGGAGACGATCTCGGGCTCGGGAACGGTTGTGGTGAACGGTCCGGCGGGGCTCTTCGAGGAGGAGCCGTTCGCCGTCGGGACCTTCGAGCTTCTGAGGGCGGCCTCTGCCGTGGAGTTCTCGGTGGTGGGCGGCGGGCATTCCGGCGCGGCCATCGAGCGGCTCGGTCTCGAGAGCGAGTTTACGCACATCTCCACCGGCGGAGGGGCGGCGATCGAGTTCCTGACCGGGAAGAAGATGCCCGCCATCGAAGCGCTGGAGATGTCCCGGAAGATCTTCGGCTGAGGGGTATAGCGCTCCTCCCTTTTTCTCTCGATTTCCGCTACTCTTCCGTTGCACGGCACGTGACGGTGTATCACCTCCCCTGTCGGCGGGTCGGGTGAAGTTGCGGATGCTGCGCTGCACGGGGAGCTTTTGCGGTATAATAACGCGAATTAAGCCGTTTGCGATCCGGCTGATGATAAAAGTGAGGTGATGTTGGCCTTATAGAATGAGGTGGGGGGGCCACACCCGAAAGCCTTGCAGCCCGGCGTAATCTCGCTTGTGGTTGCTGAACGCTGGTTCAGGGGCTCCCGTGCCCCCGAACCGAACCCTTGGCATCGTTGGCGGTGTAGTTGGTTATGTAGTTGGTTGTGGTGATTGCTGATGGAATTGAATGATTGGTGAATGCTGGGTGTGGTAGTTCCCCGCACCATTATCTATTCTAACTGATATATATTATTTGCTAATAAATATCTAAACGAATATATATGCCGGAATAATAAACAGAGATGTTATAATTCACCGTTAATCGAAAGACCCGCAAGCGTCTCAGGAAAATTTTGCAGGATGATTTATATACTCGGTCTTCGGGCGGCACCCGGACCCGGCGCCCGCGTCGGATCACTCACAAAGGAGGGCGACCCGGGAACCGACCGGGATGCCGATATCCGCACCGATCGGGCCGCATTTCACCGACATCAGGTAGGCGACGGGGGGGAGGTCGCGGTCATCCGAGAGCGACTCGTAGTTGGCCATCCCCTTCGCGATGACGAGCGTCGCGCGGTCGAGAGCGTCGGCAAGCGCCGGCGGGGCGAGGTCGCGGTTGAGCCCGAGTTCGGCGATTCCGTCCGTGTTGGGGGTGAGCAGGTCGACCCGGCGGTCGAGCCCGAGCGCCACGGCATCCTCCATCGTTGCGTCGTTTAAGATCGGGGCTCCCCGGACGGCGAAGGTGACGTGCGACCCGCTTTTCTTGAGGTAGTCGGCGAAAAGGGAGTCAAAGACGATCTCCCCGCAGTTGTCGGCGAGGTAGACCACCCGGGAGGTGTGCCCCTCGATCGCGGCGGTGTCGTCGACGGTCAGCCCCGCCGCAAACTCCCGGCGGAAGAACCCGACGAAGTTGTCGGTGACGGTATGGGCCTTCGAACCGTAGTCCAGCGTGTTGCCGATGACCGACGCAAGCGCAAGGTCGCGGAACGTCGAAAGATCGCCGCGCACCTCCCGGCAGACCGCCGCCGCGTCCTCGTTGTTGCCCTTCTTCAATGACCGGTAGGGGTCGTCGTCGCCGATCATCCGGTAAGCAAGGCGGTGCACCCGGCTAGCGATGACGGGTGCGGGCACCGGGTCGGCGATGATGCGCCCAAGAAGGTTCCGGCACGCATCGACGATCTCGGAGACGCGCAGGGGATCGTCGATGCAGAGCCGGCTCTCGTACTCGACCCGGCTGATCAGGCAATCCGTGCAGCCTGCAGTCAGCTTCATGCTACGAATAACTCTGTCGGGGACAGAGAAAAAATGGTCTGATGGGGCCACTGCGATTTGAACGCAGGTCAGAAGACCCCCAGTCTCCTAGGATGGCCAGGCTACCCTATGGCCCCTTCCCTATTAGCTATGTTCGAATTGCACATATATCTTCGCTTTGCGGAGTCGGGGTGAAACCTCTATCCGCGGGCGTTCTTATACTCCTCGACGCTTCTTGTCAGTTGTTCCAGTTCGCTGCCGGTGATCTCCATCCTGCCTGACAATGCGTCGACCTCCCTGAGGAGCTGCTGGATGCGCACGTACATCACGTACATGATAAACAGCAGACAGACGATGGTTACCGAGAGCAGGACTATCATGATTGCATTAATATCCATAGTCATCATGGTTCTCTCCTGAATAGTGCGCGGGCGAACCGCTCAACAAATCCTTCCTGCACCTTGTGCGGCTCCTCCAGAACAGGGATGCCCGCCAACGTGGCTGCGATTCTTCTGAACGCTTTAGATGATTCGGATCCTGGTGATCTGACGACGACCGGTGTCTTCGCCGCTGCGGCCCTTCGTACGTTTGCGTCTTCGGGCACCGTATCGATGATCGATACCCCGAGGGTCTTCTCGATCTTTCTCCGGTTCATGTCGGTCTCTTCCAGTATCGCCCGGTTGAGGATGGCCCCCCCGATGGTGCCGCCGACCGTCTCTGTCAGGATCTTGATCTTCAGAGCATCCACGATCGAAGAGATCTCGGGGTTCACGACCAGCAGAACCTCATCTGCCACGGTGAGCGGTATGACTCCGTCCGTGCCGATACCGGCGGGTGCATCGAGAAGAAGGAAATCACAACGGTCGGTGAGATCGCACATCACGTCTCTAAGCCGTTCCGGGTTCGCGTTCTGGAACCCCTGGAGCGAAAGGCCGCTGGGTACTACCTTGAGACCGTACGGCCCCACGTACATTGCATCCTGGATTGACGCCGTCCCTGCCAGAACCTCGTGGAGCGTGATCGGGGTCTCTGCAAGCCCCAATACCAGCCCGAGATTGGCCATCCCGACATCCGTATCGACGATACACGTTTCCCTGCCATGCTGAGCCAGTGCTGTTCCCAGGTTTGCGGTAACGGTCGTCTTCCCGGTTCCGCCTTTTCCGGAGGCGATAGTGTAGGCCCTGATCATCCAAACCCGTCTCAAGGATAGATCGTAGTTTTCAAACATAAACTTATTTATTTGCCCCTCTAGCTTGGAGGAGATAAATGCAATTTTTGAAGGTGGAAATACTTTTTCTCGGAAAAGCCTGAATGGAAAATGTCTGGAGCTTTTCCATGGCCTGATTTCACGATTATATCGCGGGCCTGGTCGAGTTGCGGCAACCGGAGTTCTTCGTTTCAGGGACTGCGATTCCCTATTGGGCGTGGTAAAAGCGAGTTGGCAAAGTGGTTCGATGCAATGCAGATTCGATATTCATATATGATGCGACGCAGATACCTCAATGAGATATCTCGGGGTTAATCTGATGAGCCGTCATCCCTTCATGGAAGAGAGTGCCCAAAGGCACATCGATGAGATCCAGTCCGTTGTCGGTGTTGCTGCATGCGCTCTCGTATCCAGTGAAGGCAGAATTTTGGGTAAACGCTTCCCGGAAGGTGACCTCACATCGTCGCTCTGCGCAGCAATGTGCGCAACGGTCCTCGCATCGGCAGAGGCGGCCTGCGGCAGCGTCAACATGGAGCGCCCGTTCCTGGTCACCGTTACCTCAGCCGACGCTACAATCCTCATCGTGAGCGTCGGGGAGGCCGCCCTGATCACAGCGGTAATTGATAAGTCAGCGGATCTACCCACAGTACAGAGACAGTTATTGGATATAGCAGTCAGGATCGGAGAGGAGGAGGCATGATGTATACGATATTGGTTGTCGACGATAGCCCCATGATCGTCGACGTTTTTGTTACCATGCTGGAGCGTGGCGGCTATCGGCCGATCACCGCTTTCAGTGGCGAGGAGTGTCTTGAGGCCCTGAATGCGACCCCTCCTGACCTGGTACTTCTGGATATCATGATGGAGCCGATGGACGGCTGGGAGACGCTCGAGCGGATCAAGACCGACCCCGCAACGCGGGATATCCCCGTCCTCATGCTGACCGCAAAACCTCTCACGCCCGAAGAGGCGAACGAATACGGTTCCTACATAGAGGACTATATCCTCAAGCCCACCACCCATCACCAGCTCTACGAGGCCATCGAGCACGTGCTGGCGCGCCGGCACTCCATCGCCGCCGACATCGAGCGGGCGCGCGAAGCCGGCGTGGACTCGCACCTCGTCGACGAGTACGAACGTCTCGCAAAAAGCGTCGATATCAACCGCCGCCTCTTAAAGATTTTAGAGACCACTTACAGCATCAAGGATGCCCGGGCGGGCATGGGCGAGGACATCACGAGGGCCATAAAGAGCATGGCGGTGAGCATCAAGATTCAGGAAGAGCGGCTGAATCAGGTTCGCAACCAGTTTGAAGAGCTCTTCGTGGCGCGTTGATCGTCCTCGCTCTCAACATCGAAGTTTTTGCGTCCTGTTCGGGCTCGATCGCTTCGGATCCCTGCTCCCGCCCTTTTCTGTCCTTAGTAGCCATCTGCGCGTTCCCGCTTCCCGATATAGACGATCGCGGTCGTCAGCACGAGGATCGCCGCGAGTGTCATCCCGATATCGATGGGTTCGACGGGTTCGACCCCGAAGGTCAGCACCCGCCGCACCATTGCGGTGATGCCTGCAATCAGGATCGGCGTCACGAGCACTTTGTTGGTTCTGAAATACGCCGTCACCGTCTCCAGGATCTCAACGATGATGAGGGTCAGAAGGAGCGCGTGCAGCACCCCGAGTATGCCCTGCGTCATGTCTTCGGCGTGAATGAGCGCCGCTACCTGGAGAACGACATCATAGAACGAGAAGATCGCGAGCAGGGAGAGCGAGATGGCGATGAGCAGGTATATGCCCAGCGTTACCCATGATATGGCGGATATGGCCTTATCTGCATGGGATTTAGAGGGAATCATGGGGCACCCTGATCCGGGGAATACGTATATAAACAGGATGTTCGAGGAGCATTAAACATTCCGGTAGGTCTGCAGTGGGTTGATAATTGAAAGGTTTATATCGTTAGACTGCGAATGATATGATACGCCTGCAAGTAAGTTATTTATACTATTCTCGCATTGTAATAATGCTGGATGGCAGTACGCGCGGGGTCTATAGCTCAGTTAGGTAGAGCGCCTGGCTTTTAACCAGGTGGTCGGGGGTTCAAATCCCCTTGGGCCCGTTGCCATGGGCGATGTCTATGGATTTTAACAAGGTGATGTATCTGATACGCAACTTTTTCGTCGGTGAGGTGTAGGTGATGGGGACTTCACTTGACGTACTCAATCATGAGATGGTTCCGGACCATCAGATTATGGGCGAAGAAGAGGTCGCCGACCTTCTTGCGACGTACCATATAACTCTAGAGCAATTGCCGAAAATCTACCACGACGATCCTGCAGTGAAGGCTATCGGGGGCGAGGTCGGGAACGTCATCCGGATCGTTCGCGACAGTCGCACCGCGGGCAGAGCCGAAGCCTACAGGCTCGTTGTGAAGAGACCGAAGAAATAAATTCAGAGGCCGGGAGCTGATCCATCTGTTAGATAGAAGTGTTTTGTCGAGAGCATATTTTGCGCGGGAGCACGTAGCGCGCCACCAGTTAGACTCTTATAACAATTTCCTCCTGCACAACCTTCAGAAAGTCGTCGACGAGCAGCGCGTCATCGAGACCGATATCGAGACTCGGGGGAAAGGAAAGGAGGCTGTATGGGTTGAACTGGGCAAGGTCGAGGTGAAAAAACCTCTTGTCCGTGAAGCGGACGGATCGCAGTCCGAACTCTTCCCGAGCGAGGCGCGCCTGAGAAACCTCACCTATGCGGCGCCCATTCAACTCGAGATGACGCTTGTCCAGGGCGAAGAAGCGCAGGACCCGATCGTCACCACTATCGGGCAGTTGCCGGTGATGGTGGGGTCGGCCGCCTGCAACCTCTACAACATGAGCGACCCCGAGCGGATCGAGCACGGCGAAGATCCCCTCGATCCAGGCGGCTACTTCGTCGTCAACGGCACGGAACGGGTGCTGATGACGCTCGAGGATCTCGCCTCGAACAAGATCATGACCGAGTTCACCGAGCGATACAACGAGCGGATCTACGTGGCGAAGGTCTTCTCGCAGTACCGGGGCTACCGCGCGCTCGTGATCGTCGAGAGGAACAGGAAGAACCTGCTCGAGGTCTCGTTCCCTTCGGTCGCCGGGCACCTCCGCTTCATCGACCTGATGCGGGCGCTGGGGCTGCAGGGCGACCACGACATCGTGGAGGCGGTTTCGACCGACGAGGAGATCCTCACCTTCATGATGCAGAACCTTGAAGAGGGCGAGTGCGACACCGTCGACGAAGGCGTCATGTACGTCGGGAAAAAACTCGCACCCAACCAGACCCGGGACTACCAGCGGAAACGTGCGGAGTTCGTTCTGGACAACTACCTCCTCCCGCACTTAAACTACCTGATGCCGGTGGGCCTGAAGGAGGAAGACCCCGGATACCGGACGGCAGTCGAGGGCGTCCGCCTCGCAAAGGCGCACTTCCTCGGCCGCATGGCCGAGGCCTGTTTCGACCTGGTGCTCGATCGGCGCCGGATCGACGACAAGGACCACTACTCGAACAAGCGGCTGAAACTTGCCGGCGACCTGATGGAAGACCTCTTCCGGATCTCACTCAACCGCTTAACGAGGGACGTGAAGTACCAGCTCGAGCGGGCCAGCATGCGCCACCGCGACCTCTCGATCGGGACCGCCGTGCGCGCGGACGTCCTGACCGAGCGGCTGCTGCACCCGCTTGCCACCGGCAACTGGGTGGGCGGGCGCACCGGCGTCTCGCAGCTCCTCGACCGCGTGGATCACATGGCGGTGCTCTCGCACCTTCGCCGTGTAATCTCGCCTCTCTCCCGCTCGCAGCCTCACTTCGAGGCCCGTGACCTGCACCCCACCCAGTGGGGGCGGATCTGTCCGAGCGAGACGCCTGAGGGACCGAACTGTGGACTGGTGAAGAACTTCGCCCAGATGGTCGAGATCAGCAAGGGTGTAATCAACGAAGAGGAAGTGAAGAACATTCTGTACGATATGGGCGTCATCGCCCTCCGGAGAGAGACGGCATGAGACAGTCACGTGTCTTCGTTGACGGAGCCCTTATCGGGCTTGTGGACGACCCGCGGGAACTGGTCGAGCGGATGCGCGAAATGCGCCGGCACGGCGAGATCTCCTCCGAGGTCAACGTATCCTACAAGGACTTCAACAACGACGTCATCATCCATACCGATCGCGGCAGGGCACGCCGGCCGCTGATCGTGGTCAAAGGCGGTGTTCCGCAGGTAACCGACGACGATATCGAGCGTCTCCGAAACGGCGAGACAATCTTCGAGGACGTGGCGCGGAAGGGCGCGATCGAGTTCGTCGACGCCGAAGAGGAGGAAGACCTCTTCATCGCCATCAACGAGGCGGACCTCACCCCCGAGCACACGCATCTCGAGATCGATCCCTCGCTCATCCTGGGTATCGGTGCGGCGCACGTCCCGTTCCCCGAGCACAACGCCAGTCCCCGTGTCACCATGGGTGCCGGGATGGTCAAGCAGGCGCTCGGCTTTGCGGCATCGAACATGAAACTCCGCCCCGACACCCGGGGACACATGCTCCACTACGGCCAGAAGCCGCTCACCTTCACCCAGACATCCGATGTGATCGGCTCCGACGATCGGCCCGCGGGCCAGAACTTCGTCGTCGCCATCATCTCGTATGAAGGGTTCAACATTGAGGATGCGCTGATCATCAACAAGGCCTCCATCGACCGCGGCCTCGGGCGTTCGCACTTCTTCCGCACCTACGACGGCGAAGAGCGGCGATACCCCGGCGGCCAGGTCGACCGGATCGAGATCCCGGACGAAGAGGTCTCCGGCGCGCACGGTGCCGAGTTCTACGCGAACCTGGACATCGACGGCGTCATCAACCCCGAGACGGTCGTCCGCGAGAAAGACGTGCTGATCGGCAAGACCTCCCCGCCCCGGTTCCTCGAAGAGCCTACGAGCGAGTTGATCGCCGTCGAAAAACGGCGCGACACCTCGGTCACGATGCGGAGCAACGAGCACGGTATCGTGGACACCGTCATCATCACCGAGGGCGAGAACTCCTCGCGCCTGGTGAAGGTCAGGACCCGTGACCTCCGGGTGCCGGAGGTCGGCGACAAGTTCGCTTCCCGGCACGGTCAGAAGGGCGTCATCGGGCTGATCCAGCCTTCGGCGGATATGCCGTTCACCGAGTCGGGCATGACGCCCGACCTGATCATCAACCCCCACGCCGTCCCGAGCCGTATGACCATCGGGCACATGCTCGAGATGCTGGGCGGCAAGGTCGGCTCGCTCGAAGGGCACCGGATCAACGCGACCGCGTTCCGCGGCGAACGCGAGACGGCTCTGCGGAGTTCACTCAAAGAACTCGGTTTTTCGCACAACGGCCGCGAAGTCATGTACGACGGTATCACCGGCCGGCAGTTTGCGGCCGACATCTACATCGGCGTCATCTACTACCAGAAACTCTACCACATGGTATCGAGTAAGATGCACGCGCGGTCGCGCGGCCCCGTGCAGGTGCTCACCCGCCAGCCGACCGAAGGACGTGCCCGCGAGGGTGGTCTCCGGTTCGGTGAGATGGAGCGGGACGTGATGATCGGCCACGGCGCGGCCATGGCCTTAAAAGAACGTCTCCTCGATGAGTCGGACAAGGTGACCCAGTGGGTCTGCGCGAAGTGCGGTATGGTGGCGATGGTCGACCGGAAGAGGAAGGTGACGCGGTGCCTTGCCTGCGGCGGTGAGACCGATATCTACCCTGTCGAGATGAGCTACGCATTCAAGCTCCTCCTCGACGAGATGAAGAGCATGGGCATCGCTCCCCGCCTGAGACTCGACGATATGGTGTAAGAAAGGGGGCACAATCAAACTATGACCAGTCCAAAACGTGTTGGAAGGATCGAGTTCGGGCTCTTCTCCCCGAAGGAGATCCGCAAGATGAGCGTCCGGAAGATCATCTGGGCGGACACCTATGACGACGACGGGTTTCCCTACCCGCAGGGCCTGATGGACCTGAACCTGGGCGTCATCGACCCCGGTCTCCGGTGCAAGACCTGCGACCAGAAAGCGGCCGATTGTCCGGGCCACTTCGGGCACATCGAACTCGCGAAGCCCGTCATCCACGTCGGCTACACCCGGCTGATCCGGAAACTCCTGCGGGTGACCTGCAGGTCGTGCTCCCGGCTGCTGATGACGTCCGAAGAGGTCGAGAAGATCATCGGACCCGAGGACAGCGAACTCGCGGGCGAGATCGTCTCCGAGAAAGACATCAAGAAAGAACGGGTCTGCCCCCACTGCGGGGAGCAGCAGCTCAAGATCAACTTCGAGAAACCCACCACCTTCTCCGAGGTCTTCGTGGAAGACGGGAGAAAGGTCGAGCACAAGCTGACCCCGGCCGATATCCGGGCACGCCTCGAGCGGATCCCGGACGACGATCTCCGGGCTCTCGGGGTCAACCCGGACGTCGCGCGCCCTGAGTGGACGATCCTCACTGTTCTCCCGGTCCCGCCGGTCACGATGCGGCCCTCGATCATTCTCGAGAACGGGCAGCGGTCCGAGGATGACCTGACCCACAAGCTCGTGGACATCATCAGGATCAACCAGCGGTTCAAGGAGAACCAGGACGCCGGTGCACCCCAGCTGATCATCGAGGATCTCTGGGAACTCCTGCAGTATCACGTCACCACCTACCTCGACAACGAGGTGGCGGGGTGCCCGCCTGCCCGGCACCGGAGCGGTCGGCCCTTAAAGACCCTGTCGCAGCGTCTCAAGGGGAAGGAAGGACGGTTCCGCGGCTCGCTTTCGGGCAAGCGTGTGAACTTCTCCGCTCGTACGGTCATCTCTCCCGATCCGAACCTCTCGATCGGCGAGGTGGGGATACCGCTCGCCATTGCAAACGAGATGACGCTTCCGATAAGGGTGACCACGTTCAACATCGAAGAGATGAGGCAGTATGTCCTGAACGGCCCCGAACGCCCCACCATCCGGTCACCCTGCGGCGCAAACTACGCTATTCGGCCGGACAACAGGAGGATGCGTCTTTCGGACGCGAACCTGGAGACGGTCGCGGAGATGATCGAGCCGGGCTGGACGGTGGAGCGGCAGTTAAAGGATAACGATATCGTTCTCTTCAACCGGCAGCCCTCGCTGCACCGGATGAGCATCATGGCCCACCGGGTCGTCGTGATGGACGGAAAGACGTTCCGGCTGAACCCGGCTGTCTGCCCCCCCTACAACGCCGACTTCGACGGCGACGAGATGAACCTGCATATCCCGCAGACCGAGGAGGCGCGGGCCGAGGCCGAGATCCTGGTCTCGGTGTCGTCGAACATCCTATCGCCGAGGACCGGCGGCCCGATCATCGGGGGTATTCACGACCACATCTCGGGTATCTTTCTCCTGACGCATACCGTCCGCCACTTCAGCAAGGAGGAGGTGCTCTACCTCACCCAGCACCTGCCCGTCGAACACCTGCCCGAGCCGGACCGAATGGACGAGAACGGCAACCCCCTCTGGACGAACAAGCAGGTCTTCTCGCTCGTTCTCCCCGACAACCTGAACATGGTCTTCCAGGCCTCGTCGTGCCAGAACTGCGAGACCTGCAAGCGGGAGATGTGCGAGAACGATGCGTTCGTCCGGGTCGTCAACGGGAACCTGATCACCGGTACCATCGACAAGAAGGGGATCGGCGCGTTCGACGGTCAGATCCTGCACCGGATCATCAGGCAGCACGGCATGAAGCGGGCAGCCCGGTTCATCGACGACGTGACCAAACTCTCGATCCGGGGCATCATGCTCGAAGGGTTCTCGTTCGGTATTGACGACGAAGACCTGACCCGGACGGAGTACGGCCAGATCGACGAGGTGCTCGATGGCGCCATCAGCGATGTCGACCGCCGGATCAAGATCTACAACGAGGGACAGCTCGAACCGATGCCCGGGCGGACGCTTGAAGAGACACTCGAGATGCAGATCATGCAGGTGCTCGGCAAGGCCCGTGACCGCACCGGTGAGATTGCCGGGCGGCATCTCGGGATGGACAACAGTGCCGTGGTGATGGCGGTCTCCGGTGCGCGTGGGTCGATGCTGAACCTGACGCAGATGGCCGGGTGTCTCGGACAGCAGTCCGTTCGTGGCGAGCGAATCATGCGTGGCTACGAGGACCGGACGCTGCCGCACTTCAGGCGGAACGAGCGCGGCGCCGAGGCGCACGGGTTCATCACCAACAGTTACAAGAGCGGTCTCTCTCCCACCGAGTTTTTCTTCCACGCCATCGGTGGGCGTGAGGGTCTTGTGGACACTGCGGTCAGGACGTCGCAGAGCGGGTACCTCCAGCGGCGGATGATCAACGCCCTGCAGGACCTCAAGGTGGCGTACGACGGCACCGTCCGGACGACGGGCGGCCGGATCATCCAGTTCCGCTACGGCGAGGACGGAACCGACCCCGGAAGGAGCAGTTACGGCGCCCCGGTGGACGTGAAGGGTATCATCGAGAGCGTGCTAAAGGAGGAGGTCAAATGAACAGCGATATGGAGCAGCGGATCGATTCCCTCGATCTGCCTTACCGGACGCGGGAAGACCTCAAAGCGAGTCTTGCGGATCGGGACGTCACCGAGGAAGAGTTCGAGCAGATTCTCGAGATGGTCTTTTCGGAGTATCAGAAGAGCCGGATCGAGCCCTGCGAGGCGGTCGGTGTCGTGGCGGCGCAGTCGATCGGCGAGCCCGGCACCCAGATGACGATGCGTACGTTCCACTACGCGGGTGTGGCCGAGATCAACGTTACCCTCGGTCTCCCCCGCCTGATCGAGATCATGGACGCCCGGCGCGAGCCGAGCACCCCCACGATGGCGGTCCACCTGCTGGACGACTGGGCGTTCAACCGCGACCGCGCCCGCGAGGTGAGCTGGCAGATCGAGGCCGCGCCGCTCCACGAGTTCGGGGATATCACCATCGACATGGAGAACATGCAGGTCCTCGTCATGTTGAACAAGGCGGTCTGCGACCGGCGCAAGATCTCGATCGACGAGATCCTCGAGGCGGGGCCGAGGAAGATGCGTGAAAAGCGGCACTTCCGCGACTTCGATGTCGAGGGGGACCCGAAGAGGGCCTCGATCACGTTCACTCCGAAGAACCGGGAGAGCTACCAGAACCTCTTCCAGCTCGCGGAACACGTCCGGCACGTCATCGTCCAGGGTATCGACGATATCGAGCGGGTCGTCGTCAGAAAGGAAGGCGGAGAGTATATCCTTTATACTGAGGGCTCCAACCTAAAAGATGTCTTCGAAGTCGAAGGAGTCGATACCTCCCGCACCCGGAGCAACAACATCAGCGAGATCGCCGATGTGCTCGGTATCGAGGCCGGCCGGAATGCAATCATCCAGGAGGCCTTAAGCACCCTGAACGAACAGGGTATCGGCGTCGATGTCCGTCATATCATGCTCGTCGCGGATATGATGTGCATGGAGGGCGAGGTCAAGCAGATCGGCCGGCACGGTATTGCCGGCGAGAAGGAGAGTGTCCTTTCCCGGGCTGCATTCGAAGTAACGGTCAACCATCTGCTGGATGCTGCAATCGCGAACGAGGTGGACGAATTAAACGGCGTCACCGAGAACGTGATCGTGGGCCAGCCAATCCAGCTTGGCACCGGTGATGTGAAACTCATCGCAAAACCCATAAACTTGAAAATCTAGGAGAAATCATAATGGACTTTAATGCTTCACTACGCAAAGCCGTGAAGACTGGTACCGTGTTCCTGGGCCGAAACAAGACCCGGGAATCCATCGAGGCAGGCAAGGCCAAACTTGTCGTGGTTGCCAGGAACAGCCCGGAATCCGTTAAAAATCTGGTGAATGAGATCGATATCCCTGTCTACGCCTACGAAGGCTCGAGCGTCCAGCTCGGGAAAGCCTGCGGCATGCCGTACGTCGTCAGTGCGCTCGCCGTGATCGAGCCAGGCGAATCCGATATCCTGAGTGCTGCGAGAGTGTAGACGATGCCACAGGTCACGCTGACTGAGGAGTGCATGCGCCTCATCTCCCAGTTCGAGAGCCTTACCGGCGCAGGCAGCCGCGATTGCATCGTCGATAACCGCAACGAGCGGATAATCTTCGTGATCAATCCCGGCGATATGGGACTCGCCATCGGCAAGAGCGGGTCGAGCATCAAGAAGGCTTCCGACGTGATGGGGAAGCGCATCGAGGTCGTGGAATACTCTGCGGACCCGAGCCAGTTCCTCCGGAACTGCTTCCTTCCTGCTCAGGTCACCGGTATCGACTTCGACACGGACGAGGAGGATCAGCAGATCGCCCTTATCGATGTCCGGGACGAGGATCGGGGCCTTGCCATCGGCAAAGCGGGGAAGAATATCTTCAAGGCAAAAGTTCTCGCGCAGCGCCAGCATGACATCGCCGATGTCCAGCTGATGCAGAACGATTCTGCCTGAACACCTTTTTTGAAGTAATCCGGCAACCTCCCCGACGAGGAGTGTCCCGGGGCGGCAGGTAGTATCTCCCGAACAGTTCTCCCGGGGGCGATTTGCGGGGAGGCTTCGAGTGCGCTCCTGCCCGGAAATTATTTATACTGGTATGTGCCCCATGAGATTCCCATGAACGGAGTCCCCGCCCGGATAGTGAAGCCTGCCCTGGCTGCGGCAGAACCGGCGAACAGAGTGCGTGGAGTTCCCGGACCCCGGAGGGCGGCACCGTTGAGGTCTCTTCTCCTCGCTATTGTGGTTCTGGTGCTCTGCATCGGCATGCTCGCTCCTCTTGCATCCGCTCTCCCCGGCTCCGACGAGAACGGCACCGCCGATGCACCGGGCGAGAAGCTTGCCGATAAAAAAGCGCCGATCACGCCTGCAGAGAGCCTGGATCCTGAAGAACAGGACGAAAAGATCCTGTCGAATTCTACCGGGGCGACGGTTGGAAACGGCAACGAGACCGCCGATGCGGAGACGAATGGGACGCTGACGGCAGCGCCGTCCCAGAATGCAACAACCACCACTGAACCCACCGCGACGAAGACCGCCGTTGCCGACGACAAGAAGAAAAAGAAGAGTGCGAACCCGACACCCACCCTGGAGCGGTATGCTCCCCCGCGACCGAGCGCGACGATGGCGAAATCGCACTATTCTCAAGACCGGCCGCTGGTTCAGAGCGACCACCAGATGATCCTCCCTGGATCGTCGTACACCCCCGAGGAGAACGAGACCGGGATACCGTCCGCCGTCGCCGTACCGCGCGACGGCCTGCTCGTCAGGGGTATCGGGGTGCTCCTCGACCGGACACCCGAAGACGTCGTCCTTACCCGGAGCGGGGTGGAGATAGCGAATCTCGACTGGCTGCTCGACCCGGCGATGCGCCTGGGCAGTCGGCACCCGCGGGCGGTCCTGGAGGGGGAGACATTCACCGTCATCGTGACGGTCGAGGCCAGGAACGTGACGGTCACGGAGGAGAACCCTGCCTACGTCGTCCTGGTGCCGCCCCCGGACGAGACCGGGGTCTATGAGATCACGCGGACCCGTGAGTTCCAGACCCTCGGGGACGGGGAACGCGGCGTCTGGGAGTTTACGGTCGTCACCCGTACCGGGAGGCTGACGCTTGCGAACCTCACCCTTCCCGAGGAGCGGCTGGTCACCAACCTGACGTCGAACCCCAACCTCTTCGCCTTCCAGGCATACGCTCTTGCCGGCGACCAGGAGGTGCCTTCATCGGGCTTCTCCGACCCGGTGCTCGCCATCCGGCCTGAGGGGGATGCGGGCGCGGCGGAGGAGTCTTCCCTCCCCGGACTCTACGCGCTTTCGGGCGTCGAGAACTCGACGCTCAGTCCGTCGGAGACGATGGCCGGGGCGTGGGCGCGGGGCGTCGACCACGATGCGATCGTTGCCGCGGCGGTCGGGGACCTCGAGATCTTGAACGGTCTTGGGAAGGAGGAGTTGGCGGCCATTTATGATCTGGAAGGGGGAGGAGAGGGTGGAGCGGGTGGAGACCCGTCTGCATCCTCGCCGTCGATATTCGACCAGATCATGGAGTTCTTCCGGGGGCTGTTCGGGATGAACCAGGAACGTGCTTCGTGAGTGGGGACGGGTACTCCTTTTCCCCGGTTCCTGTCTGGACGCCCGATCAACCTCCGCTCTTTCAGAGCGTCGGTTCTCTGAACCTCTTCCAGAGATACGCGAGCCCGAAGCACCCCGAGAGCATCATGTCCCCGAAGGGCGCCGCCTGGTAGGCCTCCGGCAGCAGCCTGAGCCGGTTCGGGCCGGTGACCGCCACGGCACCCGTGGCGAGGGGCTTTCTGATCGCCGCCCCGTGACCGCCGTCGTCGAAGACTTCCTCCGTGGTCAGGGTGCCGTCGGCGAGCCGCCTGATGTAGTCCTGCAGTTTCGCAGGATCGAGCGCGCCGGTGTGGTGCTCGAAGAGGCCGTGGATCTCCCGTCCTTTCAGGGTGAAGCAGAGGGTGTGCCCGTTCCCGGCGTTGACGAGGGTCACCCCGGTCTTTGCCATGCGCCGAACCTGCGGGTCGCAGAGCGCCCCGATGAGGGCGGCCGGCCCGGTGTCGGTGACGAACGCTCCCGGTGCCTGGCTCAGGACAGCCTGCATCCGGGTCATATCGGCGATTGGGGGGTCGCTCGCGAGCGAGAGGAGGTCCCAATCCCCGGCGTCCAGTCGCTCCCGCATCAGTTCGAACCGGTGGATGCGGTTGCTCCGGTGCGGGGAGTAGCCGTGATCCTGGACCGCTATCGCCACGTTCTGTGGGTAGTCCACGCCGAAGAGGGAGAGCGCCTGCCTGAGTTCCGGTTCCATATAGTCGGTGGTGCGGACGACCGCCGCGTCTCCCGGAGGGGCAGTGCGGATCTCAACTCCAAGCGCCCGCACCCGTTCCGGGTCGTCGTGGAGGGTCAGAGCGGCCTTGGGCGTGGCGTAGACCGGGAGATCTGCCGCCAGGTGCTTCCGTATCGCGCCGGTGTTCGCGCCGCCGCCCATCAGGTACCCGTCCAGGAAGACCGGGCGCCCCGCCCGGGTCGCCTCCCGGATCTTCGCCGCCGCCACCACGGTCGGGGAGGGGAGGACCAGTTTGATGCTGTTCTCGACCGCCCGGCCGGGCTCGTAGACCAGGATGTCCTGGGTGCCCCTGCCGACATCGATGGCAAGGAGCGGGGTTTTGAGATCGATCATGGGTGTGCCTCACGCGCTGCCGCTACGTCGTGCCGGCAGCTCCTACATTAAGTTTTGCTGCGAAGCAAAAAAAGGTGCTCTGCGAAATGCTTTACACAATTTCGCGCGAAGTTTCGTGGCCCTCGTGTGAGATCGTATCGCTATCTGCACCCGTTAACTCACGCGAAGTGCGAGCGCAGCGAGCTTGAGCACTGAAGGTGTGATGATCCCGGTCAGGCACCTGCCCGGTCTGCCGCCGGAGAGGTGCCGGCCGTCTTCCCCGTGTCGGGGCGCGCCGGTTTTAGTTCCCGGTACTCCTTCAGGGAAACCGTGAGATCCCGGGTGAAGGCGAAGTAGCCGATCTGCGTCGTCCGGCAGAGGTTCATCGCCATCTCCATCAGTCCGCGGGGGTCGGGGCGCGCCTCCCCGAGCCATACGTGGAAGATGTTTCCGCCGTCCACGATGGGGAAGAAGATGTGCTCGATCTCGATCCGTTTCGTGAGCGGAACGGGGGCTCCCGGGGCGATATGCGTCCCGTTGGTGTAGTAGATGGGGAGGTCGAGCGTCGTGCCGAGCGTATCGAGCGCCGCATCGGCGTCGCCCTTGACGACCCGGATGGCGTGGTCGCGGAACCGCTCGTCGAGGAGGTCCGCGACGGCAAACCGCTGCCCGGTTGTCTCTGCCGGGGTGCGGGCGAGGGCGATCGTCATGTTGTGCTTCTGCGAGAGTTCACGGGCGTACATCTCGAGTTCGGTCATTGCCCGGACGGCGAGACGGAACGCGTCGCGCGACTCATGGAGCTGGTGACCGGTGAAGTGCTGCACCATCTCGTTGACGCCGACCACGCCGATGGTGTAGACGAGCCCCTCGAGATCCACGGCAACCGCGCCGCGTTCGCCGGTGTTCGGGTCCTTCGGGCGCTGCATCGCAAACGGCATCCGGCCGTTTGTCCGGATGTGAGACATCCAGCGGCGCTTGATCCGGAAGAGTTCGACGGCGGTATCCATGAGCGCCTTCAGTTCGGCAAAGAGCCGTTCCTGGTCGCCCTCCGCCTTGTACGCCGCCCGTGGGCAGTTGATGGACATCACCATCCATGACCCCATCGAGAAGTGCTTCCCTTCCCGGAAGTAGAGTTTGTCCTCGAACTCGTCGTCCTCGTCGGCGAGGGAGGAGAACTGGTAGGCACAGCATTGATAGCACGAGATCCCCTCGCCGGCGCCCCGGTAGGGAGGGATCTGATTGTCGTAGTAGGGGGTGCCGTATTTGGACGCGAGTTCGAACGTCATCAGGTAGAGGTCCTGGTAGGTCGGGAGGTCGGGGTGCTCGCGGTTGAACTCCTCGTCCTCGTTAAGGAAGTCGGGCTCGATGCTGATCTCGGGTTTCGGGAAGGAGAAGGGCTTGCCCCAGTAGTCCCCCTCGAGCATCACCTCCATCAGCGCCTTGAAGAGGAGCCGGACCTCCCGTTCGAACTCGTTGTAGGTCCGGAGCGGTGCCTGTTCTCCGTTCCAGACCTTGCCGCGGTAGACGCAGGGCTTGTCCTTCCAGAGGGTGGGGACGCCCGGGGAGAGCTGGACCGACGAGAAGACCACCTGGCCGCCGCGGGCGACCATCATCTGGGTCATCTCGTAGACGAACATCTGCATCAGCTGCTTGATCTCCTCGTAGTCCATCCCCTCGAAGAAGGGCGCCATGAACGTGAGGAAGTTGTAGTAGCCCTGGCCGCCGGCGAAGTTCGTCTGGGCGGAGCCGAGCGCCTTGACCGCGTGGAGGACCGCCACCTCGGCCCTCTTCGCGGGGCCGGCGACCGAGGCCTTCGTCCCGTTCCCATCAGGCATCAGGCCGTAGTAGAGGAAGTAGCGCAGGTCCCAATCCTGGCAAAACGGGCGGGTCCCGAAGTACTCCAGGTCGTGGATGTGGAGATCGCCGCGGAGGTGGTGGTCCGCAAGGTCCGGGGGGAGCTGCAGGAGGTACTGCTCCTTGCTGATCTTGTCCGCCTTCTTCTTGTGGGATGTCTCGGCGTTCTCCTGGAGGTTGGCGTTGTCGTGCGCCTCGAATCCCCGTCCCACATCGATGAGGTGCGCGTCGAAGACCGGGGTTCCCACCCGGGTGCAGACGTTGCGGTAGGGGACGAGGCCGCGCTCGAGGAGCGTCATGTTGACGATCTCGCGGATGAGGGGGCCGGAGAGCGACTGGAGGCCCAGCATCTGGATCTTCCTCGAGAAGAAGGAAATCACAACGGTCGGTGAGATCGCACATCACGTCTCTAAGCCGTTCCGGGTTCGCGTTCTGGAACCCCTGGAGCGAAAGGCCGCTGGGTACTACCTTGAGACCGTACGGCCCCACGTACATTGCATCCTGGATTGACGCCGTCCCTGCCAGAACCTCGTGGAGCGTGATCGGGGTCTCTGCAAGCCCCAATACCAGCCCGAGATTGGCCATCCCGACATCCGTATCGACGATACACGTTTCCCTGCCATGCTGAGCCAGTGCTGTTCCCAGGTTTGCGGTAACGGTCGTCTTCCCGGTTCCGCCTTTTCCGGAGGCGATAGTGTAGGCCCTGATCATCCAAACCCGTCTCAAGGATAGATCGTAGTTTTCAAACATAAACTTATTTATTTGCCCCTCTAGCTTGGAGGAGATAAATGCAATTTTTGAAGGTGGAAATACTTTTTCTCGGAAAAGCCTGAATGGAAAATGTCTGGAGCTTTTCCATGGCCTGATTTCACGATTATATCGCGGGCCTGGTCGAGTTGCGGCAACCGGAGTTCTTCGTTTCAGGGACTGCGATTCCCTATTGGGCGTGGTAAAAGCGAGTTGGCAAAGTGGTTCGATGCAATGCAGATTCGATATTCATATATGATGCGACGCAGATACCTCAATGAGATATCTCGGGGTTAATCTGATGAGCCGTCATCCCTTCATGGAAGAGAGTGCCCAAAGGCACATCGATGAGATCCAGTCCGTTGTCGGTGTTGCTGCATGCGCTCTCGTATCCAGTGAAGGCAGAATTTTGGGTAAACGCTTCCCGGAAGGTGACCTCACATCGTCGCTCTGCGCAGCAATGTGCGCAACGGTCCTCGCATCGGCAGAGGCGGCCTGCGGCAGCGTCAACATGGAGCGCCCGTTCCTGGTCACCGTTACCTCAGCCGACGCTACAATCCTCATCGTGAGCGTCGGGGAGGCCGCCCTGATCACAGCGGTAATTGATAAGTCAGCGGATCTACCCACAGTACAGAGACAGTTATTGGATATAGCAGTCAGGATCGGAGAGGAGGAGGCATGATGTATACGATATTGGTTGTCGACGATAGCCCCATGATCGTCGACGTTTTTGTTACCATGCTGGAGCGTGGCGGCTATCGGCCGATCACCGCTTTCAGTGGCGAGGAGTGTCTTGAGGCCCTGAATGCGACCCCTCCTGACCTGGTACTTCTGGATATCATGATGGAGCCGATGGACGGCTGGGAGACGCTCGAGCGGATCAAGACCGACCCCGCAACGCGGGATATCCCCGTCCTCATGCTGACCGCAAAACCTCTCACGCCCGAAGAGGCGAACGAATACGGTTCCTACATAGAGGACTATATCCTCAAGCCCACCACCCATCACCAGCTCTACGAGGCCATCGAGCACGTGCTGGCGCGCCGGCACTCCATCGCCGCCGACATCGAGCGGGCGCGCGAAGCCGGCGTGGACTCGCACCTCGTCGACGAGTACGAACGTCTCGCAAAAAGCGTCGATATCAACCGCCGCCTCTTAAAGATTTTAGAGACCACTTACAGCATCAAGGATGCCCGGGCGGGCATGGGCGAGGACATCACGAGGGCCATAAAGAGCATGGCGGTGAGCATCAAGATTCAGGAAGAGCGGCTGAATCAGGTTCGCAACCAGTTTGAAGAGCTCTTCGTGGCGCGTTGATCGTCCTCGCTCTCAACATCGAAGTTTTTGCGTCCTGTTCGGGCTCGATCGCTTCGGATCCCTGCTCCCGCCCTTTTCTGTCCTTAGTAGCCATCTGCGCGTTCCCGCTTCCCGATATAGACGATCGCGGTCGTCAGCACGAGGATCGCCGCGAGTGTCATCCCGATATCGATGGGTTCGACGGGTTCGACCCCGAAGGTCAGCACCCGCCGCACCATTGCGGTGATGCCTGCAATCAGGATCGGCGTCACGAGCACTTTGTTGGTTCTGAAATACGCCGTCACCGTCTCCAGGATCTCAACGATGATGAGGGTCAGAAGGAGCGCGTGCAGCACCCCGAGTATGCCCTGCGTCATGTCTTCGGCGTGAATGAGCGCCGCTACCTGGAGAACGACATCATAGAACGAGAAGATCGCGAGCAGGGAGAGCGAGATGGCGATGAGCAGGTATATGCCCAGCGTTACCCATGATATGGCGGATATGGCCTTATCTGCATGGGATTTAGAGGGAATCATGGGGCACCCTGATCCGGGGAATACGTATATAAACAGGATGTTCGAGGAGCATTAAACATTCCGGTAGGTCTGCAGTGGGTTGATAATTGAAAGGTTTATATCGTTAGACTGCGAATGATATGATACGCCTGCAAGTAAGTTATTTATACTATTCTCGCATTGTAATAATGCTGGATGGCAGTACGCGCGGGGTCTATAGCTCAGTTAGGTAGAGCGCCTGGCTTTTAACCAGGTGGTCGGGGGTTCAAATCCCCTTGGGCCCGTTGCCATGGGCGATGTCTATGGATTTTAACAAGGTGATGTATCTGATACGCAACTTTTTCGTCGGTGAGGTGTAGGTGATGGGGACTTCACTTGACGTACTCAATCATGAGATGGTTCCGGACCATCAGATTATGGGCGAAGAAGAGGTCGCCGACCTTCTTGCGACGTACCATATAACTCTAGAGCAATTGCCGAAAATCTACCACGACGATCCTGCAGTGAAGGCTATCGGGGGCGAGGTCGGGAACGTCATCCGGATCGTTCGCGACAGTCGCACCGCGGGCAGAGCCGAAGCCTACAGGCTCGTTGTGAAGAGACCGAAGAAATAAATTCAGAGGCCGGGAGCTGATCCATCTGTTAGATAGAAGTGTTTTGTCGAGAGCATATTTTGCGCGGGAGCACGTAGCGCGCCACCAGTTAGACTCTTATAACAATTTCCTCCTGCACAACCTTCAGAAAGTCGTCGACGAGCAGCGCGTCATCGAGACCGATATCGAGACTCGGGGGAAAGGAAAGGAGGCTGTATGGGTTGAACTGGGCAAGGTCGAGGTGAAAAAACCTCTTGTCCGTGAAGCGGACGGATCGCAGTCCGAACTCTTCCCGAGCGAGGCGCGCCTGAGAAACCTCACCTATGCGGCGCCCATTCAACTCGAGATGACGCTTGTCCAGGGCGAAGAAGCGCAGGACCCGATCGTCACCACTATCGGGCAGTTGCCGGTGATGGTGGGGTCGGCCGCCTGCAACCTCTACAACATGAGCGACCCCGAGCGGATCGAGCACGGCGAAGATCCCCTCGATCCAGGCGGCTACTTCGTCGTCAACGGCACGGAACGGGTGCTGATGACGCTCGAGGATCTCGCCTCGAACAAGATCATGACCGAGTTCACCGAGCGATACAACGAGCGGATCTACGTGGCGAAGGTCTTCTCGCAGTACCGGGGCTACCGCGCGCTCGTGATCGTCGAGAGGAACAGGAAGAACCTGCTCGAGGTCTCGTTCCCTTCGGTCGCCGGGCACCTCCGCTTCATCGACCTGATGCGGGCGCTGGGGCTGCAGGGCGACCACGACATCGTGGAGGCGGTTTCGACCGACGAGGAGATCCTCACCTTCATGATGCAGAACCTTGAAGAGGGCGAGTGCGACACCGTCGACGAAGGCGTCATGTACGTCGGGAAAAAACTCGCACCCAACCAGACCCGGGACTACCAGCGGAAACGTGCGGAGTTCGTTCTGGACAACTACCTCCTCCCGCACTTAAACTACCTGATGCCGGTGGGCCTGAAGGAGGAAGACCCCGGATACCGGACGGCAGTCGAGGGCGTCCGCCTCGCAAAGGCGCACTTCCTCGGCCGCATGGCCGAGGCCTGTTTCGACCTGGTGCTCGATCGGCGCCGGATCGACGACAAGGACCACTACTCGAACAAGCGGCTGAAACTTGCCGGCGACCTGATGGAAGACCTCTTCCGGATCTCACTCAACCGCTTAACGAGGGACGTGAAGTACCAGCTCGAGCGGGCCAGCATGCGCCACCGCGACCTCTCGATCGGGACCGCCGTGCGCGCGGACGTCCTGACCGAGCGGCTGCTGCACCCGCTTGCCACCGGCAACTGGGTGGGCGGGCGCACCGGCGTCTCGCAGCTCCTCGACCGCGTGGATCACATGGCGGTGCTCTCGCACCTTCGCCGTGTAATCTCGCCTCTCTCCCGCTCGCAGCCTCACTTCGAGGCCCGTGACCTGCACCCCACCCAGTGGGGGCGGATCTGTCCGAGCGAGACGCCTGAGGGACCGAACTGTGGACTGGTGAAGAACTTCGCCCAGATGGTCGAGATCAGCAAGGGTGTAATCAACGAAGAGGAAGTGAAGAACATTCTGTACGATATGGGCGTCATCGCCCTCCGGAGAGAGACGGCATGAGACAGTCACGTGTCTTCGTTGACGGAGCCCTTATCGGGCTTGTGGACGACCCGCGGGAACTGGTCGAGCGGATGCGCGAAATGCGCCGGCACGGCGAGATCTCCTCCGAGGTCAACGTATCCTACAAGGACTTCAACAACGACGTCATCATCCATACCGATCGCGGCAGGGCACGCCGGCCGCTGATCGTGGTCAAAGGCGGTGTTCCGCAGGTAACCGACGACGATATCGAGCGTCTCCGAAACGGCGAGACAATCTTCGAGGACGTGGCGCGGAAGGGCGCGATCGAGTTCGTCGACGCCGAAGAGGAGGAAGACCTCTTCATCGCCATCAACGAGGCGGACCTCACCCCCGAGCACACGCATCTCGAGATCGATCCCTCGCTCATCCTGGGTATCGGTGCGGCGCACGTCCCGTTCCCCGAGCACAACGCCAGTCCCCGTGTCACCATGGGTGCCGGGATGGTCAAGCAGGCGCTCGGCTTTGCGGCATCGAACATGAAACTCCGCCCCGACACCCGGGGACACATGCTCCACTACGGCCAGAAGCCGCTCACCTTCACCCAGACATCCGATGTGATCGGCTCCGACGATCGGCCCGCGGGCCAGAACTTCGTCGTCGCCATCATCTCGTATGAAGGGTTCAACATTGAGGATGCGCTGATCATCAACAAGGCCTCCATCGACCGCGGCCTCGGGCGTTCGCACTTCTTCCGCACCTACGACGGCGAAGAGCGGCGATACCCCGGCGGCCAGGTCGACCGGATCGAGATCCCGGACGAAGAGGTCTCCGGCGCGCACGGTGCCGAGTTCTACGCGAACCTGGACATCGACGGCGTCATCAACCCCGAGACGGTCGTCCGCGAGAAAGACGTGCTGATCGGCAAGACCTCCCCGCCCCGGTTCCTCGAAGAGCCTACGAGCGAGTTGATCGCCGTCGAAAAACGGCGCGACACCTCGGTCACGATGCGGAGCAACGAGCACGGTATCGTGGACACCGTCATCATCACCGAGGGCGAGAACTCCTCGCGCCTGGTGAAGGTCAGGACCCGTGACCTCCGGGTGCCGGAGGTCGGCGACAAGTTCGCTTCCCGGCACGGTCAGAAGGGCGTCATCGGGCTGATCCAGCCTTCGGCGGATATGCCGTTCACCGAGTCGGGCATGACGCCCGACCTGATCATCAACCCCCACGCCGTCCCGAGCCGTATGACCATCGGGCACATGCTCGAGATGCTGGGCGGCAAGGTCGGCTCGCTCGAAGGGCACCGGATCAACGCGACCGCGTTCCGCGGCGAACGCGAGACGGCTCTGCGGAGTTCACTCAAAGAACTCGGTTTTTCGCACAACGGCCGCGAAGTCATGTACGACGGTATCACCGGCCGGCAGTTTGCGGCCGACATCTACATCGGCGTCATCTACTACCAGAAACTCTACCACATGGTATCGAGTAAGATGCACGCGCGGTCGCGCGGCCCCGTGCAGGTGCTCACCCGCCAGCCGACCGAAGGACGTGCCCGCGAGGGTGGTCTCCGGTTCGGTGAGATGGAGCGGGACGTGATGATCGGCCACGGCGCGGCCATGGCCTTAAAAGAACGTCTCCTCGATGAGTCGGACAAGGTGACCCAGTGGGTCTGCGCGAAGTGCGGTATGGTGGCGATGGTCGACCGGAAGAGGAAGGTGACGCGGTGCCTTGCCTGCGGCGGTGAGACCGATATCTACCCTGTCGAGATGAGCTACGCATTCAAGCTCCTCCTCGACGAGATGAAGAGCATGGGCATCGCTCCCCGCCTGAGACTCGACGATATGGTGTAAGAAAGGGGGCACAATCAAACTATGACCAGTCCAAAACGTGTTGGAAGGATCGAGTTCGGGCTCTTCTCCCCGAAGGAGATCCGCAAGATGAGCGTCCGGAAGATCATCTGGGCGGACACCTATGACGACGACGGGTTTCCCTACCCGCAGGGCCTGATGGACCTGAACCTGGGCGTCATCGACCCCGGTCTCCGGTGCAAGACCTGCGACCAGAAAGCGGCCGATTGTCCGGGCCACTTCGGGCACATCGAACTCGCGAAGCCCGTCATCCACGTCGGCTACACCCGGCTGATCCGGAAACTCCTGCGGGTGACCTGCAGGTCGTGCTCCCGGCTGCTGATGACGTCCGAAGAGGTCGAGAAGATCATCGGACCCGAGGACAGCGAACTCGCGGGCGAGATCGTCTCCGAGAAAGACATCAAGAAAGAACGGGTCTGCCCCCACTGCGGGGAGCAGCAGCTCAAGATCAACTTCGAGAAACCCACCACCTTCTCCGAGGTCTTCGTGGAAGACGGGAGAAAGGTCGAGCACAAGCTGACCCCGGCCGATATCCGGGCACGCCTCGAGCGGATCCCGGACGACGATCTCCGGGCTCTCGGGGTCAACCCGGACGTCGCGCGCCCTGAGTGGACGATCCTCACTGTTCTCCCGGTCCCGCCGGTCACGATGCGGCCCTCGATCATTCTCGAGAACGGGCAGCGGTCCGAGGATGACCTGACCCACAAGCTCGTGGACATCATCAGGATCAACCAGCGGTTCAAGGAGAACCAGGACGCCGGTGCACCCCAGCTGATCATCGAGGATCTCTGGGAACTCCTGCAGTATCACGTCACCACCTACCTCGACAACGAGGTGGCGGGGTGCCCGCCTGCCCGGCACCGGAGCGGTCGGCCCTTAAAGACCCTGTCGCAGCGTCTCAAGGGGAAGGAAGGACGGTTCCGCGGCTCGCTTTCGGGCAAGCGTGTGAACTTCTCCGCTCGTACGGTCATCTCTCCCGATCCGAACCTCTCGATCGGCGAGGTGGGGATACCGCTCGCCATTGCAAACGAGATGACGCTTCCGATAAGGGTGACCACGTTCAACATCGAAGAGATGAGGCAGTATGTCCTGAACGGCCCCGAACGCCCCACCATCCGGTCACCCTGCGGCGCAAACTACGCTATTCGGCCGGACAACAGGAGGATGCGTCTTTCGGACGCGAACCTGGAGACGGTCGCGGAGATGATCGAGCCGGGCTGGACGGTGGAGCGGCAGTTAAAGGATAACGATATCGTTCTCTTCAACCGGCAGCCCTCGCTGCACCGGATGAGCATCATGGCCCACCGGGTCGTCGTGATGGACGGAAAGACGTTCCGGCTGAACCCGGCTGTCTGCCCCCCCTACAACGCCGACTTCGACGGCGACGAGATGAACCTGCATATCCCGCAGACCGAGGAGGCGCGGGCCGAGGCCGAGATCCTGGTCTCGGTGTCGTCGAACATCCTATCGCCGAGGACCGGCGGCCCGATCATCGGGGGTATTCACGACCACATCTCGGGTATCTTTCTCCTGACGCATACCGTCCGCCACTTCAGCAAGGAGGAGGTGCTCTACCTCACCCAGCACCTGCCCGTCGAACACCTGCCCGAGCCGGACCGAATGGACGAGAACGGCAACCCCCTCTGGACGAACAAGCAGGTCTTCTCGCTCGTTCTCCCCGACAACCTGAACATGGTCTTCCAGGCCTCGTCGTGCCAGAACTGCGAGACCTGCAAGCGGGAGATGTGCGAGAACGATGCGTTCGTCCGGGTCGTCAACGGGAACCTGATCACCGGTACCATCGACAAGAAGGGGATCGGCGCGTTCGACGGTCAGATCCTGCACCGGATCATCAGGCAGCACGGCATGAAGCGGGCAGCCCGGTTCATCGACGACGTGACCAAACTCTCGATCCGGGGCATCATGCTCGAAGGGTTCTCGTTCGGTATTGACGACGAAGACCTGACCCGGACGGAGTACGGCCAGATCGACGAGGTGCTCGATGGCGCCATCAGCGATGTCGACCGCCGGATCAAGATCTACAACGAGGGACAGCTCGAACCGATGCCCGGGCGGACGCTTGAAGAGACACTCGAGATGCAGATCATGCAGGTGCTCGGCAAGGCCCGTGACCGCACCGGTGAGATTGCCGGGCGGCATCTCGGGATGGACAACAGTGCCGTGGTGATGGCGGTCTCCGGTGCGCGTGGGTCGATGCTGAACCTGACGCAGATGGCCGGGTGTCTCGGACAGCAGTCCGTTCGTGGCGAGCGAATCATGCGTGGCTACGAGGACCGGACGCTGCCGCACTTCAGGCGGAACGAGCGCGGCGCCGAGGCGCACGGGTTCATCACCAACAGTTACAAGAGCGGTCTCTCTCCCACCGAGTTTTTCTTCCACGCCATCGGTGGGCGTGAGGGTCTTGTGGACACTGCGGTCAGGACGTCGCAGAGCGGGTACCTCCAGCGGCGGATGATCAACGCCCTGCAGGACCTCAAGGTGGCGTACGACGGCACCGTCCGGACGACGGGCGGCCGGATCATCCAGTTCCGCTACGGCGAGGACGGAACCGACCCCGGAAGGAGCAGTTACGGCGCCCCGGTGGACGTGAAGGGTATCATCGAGAGCGTGCTAAAGGAGGAGGTCAAATGAACAGCGATATGGAGCAGCGGATCGATTCCCTCGATCTGCCTTACCGGACGCGGGAAGACCTCAAAGCGAGTCTTGCGGATCGGGACGTCACCGAGGAAGAGTTCGAGCAGATTCTCGAGATGGTCTTTTCGGAGTATCAGAAGAGCCGGATCGAGCCCTGCGAGGCGGTCGGTGTCGTGGCGGCGCAGTCGATCGGCGAGCCCGGCACCCAGATGACGATGCGTACGTTCCACTACGCGGGTGTGGCCGAGATCAACGTTACCCTCGGTCTCCCCCGCCTGATCGAGATCATGGACGCCCGGCGCGAGCCGAGCACCCCCACGATGGCGGTCCACCTGCTGGACGACTGGGCGTTCAACCGCGACCGCGCCCGCGAGGTGAGCTGGCAGATCGAGGCCGCGCCGCTCCACGAGTTCGGGGATATCACCATCGACATGGAGAACATGCAGGTCCTCGTCATGTTGAACAAGGCGGTCTGCGACCGGCGCAAGATCTCGATCGACGAGATCCTCGAGGCGGGGCCGAGGAAGATGCGTGAAAAGCGGCACTTCCGCGACTTCGATGTCGAGGGGGACCCGAAGAGGGCCTCGATCACGTTCACTCCGAAGAACCGGGAGAGCTACCAGAACCTCTTCCAGCTCGCGGAACACGTCCGGCACGTCATCGTCCAGGGTATCGACGATATCGAGCGGGTCGTCGTCAGAAAGGAAGGCGGAGAGTATATCCTTTATACTGAGGGCTCCAACCTAAAAGATGTCTTCGAAGTCGAAGGAGTCGATACCTCCCGCACCCGGAGCAACAACATCAGCGAGATCGCCGATGTGCTCGGTATCGAGGCCGGCCGGAATGCAATCATCCAGGAGGCCTTAAGCACCCTGAACGAACAGGGTATCGGCGTCGATGTCCGTCATATCATGCTCGTCGCGGATATGATGTGCATGGAGGGCGAGGTCAAGCAGATCGGCCGGCACGGTATTGCCGGCGAGAAGGAGAGTGTCCTTTCCCGGGCTGCATTCGAAGTAACGGTCAACCATCTGCTGGATGCTGCAATCGCGAACGAGGTGGACGAATTAAACGGCGTCACCGAGAACGTGATCGTGGGCCAGCCAATCCAGCTTGGCACCGGTGATGTGAAACTCATCGCAAAACCCATAAACTTGAAAATCTAGGAGAAATCATAATGGACTTTAATGCTTCACTACGCAAAGCCGTGAAGACTGGTACCGTGTTCCTGGGCCGAAACAAGACCCGGGAATCCATCGAGGCAGGCAAGGCCAAACTTGTCGTGGTTGCCAGGAACAGCCCGGAATCCGTTAAAAATCTGGTGAATGAGATCGATATCCCTGTCTACGCCTACGAAGGCTCGAGCGTCCAGCTCGGGAAAGCCTGCGGCATGCCGTACGTCGTCAGTGCGCTCGCCGTGATCGAGCCAGGCGAATCCGATATCCTGAGTGCTGCGAGAGTGTAGACGATGCCACAGGTCACGCTGACTGAGGAGTGCATGCGCCTCATCTCCCAGTTCGAGAGCCTTACCGGCGCAGGCAGCCGCGATTGCATCGTCGATAACCGCAACGAGCGGATAATCTTCGTGATCAATCCCGGCGATATGGGACTCGCCATCGGCAAGAGCGGGTCGAGCATCAAGAAGGCTTCCGACGTGATGGGGAAGCGCATCGAGGTCGTGGAATACTCTGCGGACCCGAGCCAGTTCCTCCGGAACTGCTTCCTTCCTGCTCAGGTCACCGGTATCGACTTCGACACGGACGAGGAGGATCAGCAGATCGCCCTTATCGATGTCCGGGACGAGGATCGGGGCCTTGCCATCGGCAAAGCGGGGAAGAATATCTTCAAGGCAAAAGTTCTCGCGCAGCGCCAGCATGACATCGCCGATGTCCAGCTGATGCAGAACGATTCTGCCTGAACACCTTTTTTGAAGTAATCCGGCAACCTCCCCGACGAGGAGTGTCCCGGGGCGGCAGGTAGTATCTCCCGAACAGTTCTCCCGGGGGCGATTTGCGGGGAGGCTTCGAGTGCGCTCCTGCCCGGAAATTATTTATACTGGTATGTGCCCCATGAGATTCCCATGAACGGAGTCCCCGCCCGGATAGTGAAGCCTGCCCTGGCTGCGGCAGAACCGGCGAACAGAGTGCGTGGAGTTCCCGGACCCCGGAGGGCGGCACCGTTGAGGTCTCTTCTCCTCGCTATTGTGGTTCTGGTGCTCTGCATCGGCATGCTCGCTCCTCTTGCATCCGCTCTCCCCGGCTCCGACGAGAACGGCACCGCCGATGCACCGGGCGAGAAGCTTGCCGATAAAAAAGCGCCGATCACGCCTGCAGAGAGCCTGGATCCTGAAGAACAGGACGAAAAGATCCTGTCGAATTCTACCGGGGCGACGGTTGGAAACGGCAACGAGACCGCCGATGCGGAGACGAATGGGACGCTGACGGCAGCGCCGTCCCAGAATGCAACAACCACCACTGAACCCACCGCGACGAAGACCGCCGTTGCCGACGACAAGAAGAAAAAGAAGAGTGCGAACCCGACACCCACCCTGGAGCGGTATGCTCCCCCGCGACCGAGCGCGACGATGGCGAAATCGCACTATTCTCAAGACCGGCCGCTGGTTCAGAGCGACCACCAGATGATCCTCCCTGGATCGTCGTACACCCCCGAGGAGAACGAGACCGGGATACCGTCCGCCGTCGCCGTACCGCGCGACGGCCTGCTCGTCAGGGGTATCGGGGTGCTCCTCGACCGGACACCCGAAGACGTCGTCCTTACCCGGAGCGGGGTGGAGATAGCGAATCTCGACTGGCTGCTCGACCCGGCGATGCGCCTGGGCAGTCGGCACCCGCGGGCGGTCCTGGAGGGGGAGACATTCACCGTCATCGTGACGGTCGAGGCCAGGAACGTGACGGTCACGGAGGAGAACCCTGCCTACGTCGTCCTGGTGCCGCCCCCGGACGAGACCGGGGTCTATGAGATCACGCGGACCCGTGAGTTCCAGACCCTCGGGGACGGGGAACGCGGCGTCTGGGAGTTTACGGTCGTCACCCGTACCGGGAGGCTGACGCTTGCGAACCTCACCCTTCCCGAGGAGCGGCTGGTCACCAACCTGACGTCGAACCCCAACCTCTTCGCCTTCCAGGCATACGCTCTTGCCGGCGACCAGGAGGTGCCTTCATCGGGCTTCTCCGACCCGGTGCTCGCCATCCGGCCTGAGGGGGATGCGGGCGCGGCGGAGGAGTCTTCCCTCCCCGGACTCTACGCGCTTTCGGGCGTCGAGAACTCGACGCTCAGTCCGTCGGAGACGATGGCCGGGGCGTGGGCGCGGGGCGTCGACCACGATGCGATCGTTGCCGCGGCGGTCGGGGACCTCGAGATCTTGAACGGTCTTGGGAAGGAGGAGTTGGCGGCCATTTATGATCTGGAAGGGGGAGGAGAGGGTGGAGCGGGTGGAGACCCGTCTGCATCCTCGCCGTCGATATTCGACCAGATCATGGAGTTCTTCCGGGGGCTGTTCGGGATGAACCAGGAACGTGCTTCGTGAGTGGGGACGGGTACTCCTTTTCCCCGGTTCCTGTCTGGACGCCCGATCAACCTCCGCTCTTTCAGAGCGTCGGTTCTCTGAACCTCTTCCAGAGATACGCGAGCCCGAAGCACCCCGAGAGCATCATGTCCCCGAAGGGCGCCGCCTGGTAGGCCTCCGGCAGCAGCCTGAGCCGGTTCGGGCCGGTGACCGCCACGGCACCCGTGGCGAGGGGCTTTCTGATCGCCGCCCCGTGACCGCCGTCGTCGAAGACTTCCTCCGTGGTCAGGGTGCCGTCGGCGAGCCGCCTGATGTAGTCCTGCAGTTTCGCAGGATCGAGCGCGCCGGTGTGGTGCTCGAAGAGGCCGTGGATCTCCCGTCCTTTCAGGGTGAAGCAGAGGGTGTGCCCGTTCCCGGCGTTGACGAGGGTCACCCCGGTCTTTGCCATGCGCCGAACCTGCGGGTCGCAGAGCGCCCCGATGAGGGCGGCCGGCCCGGTGTCGGTGACGAACGCTCCCGGTGCCTGGCTCAGGACAGCCTGCATCCGGGTCATATCGGCGATTGGGGGGTCGCTCGCGAGCGAGAGGAGGTCCCAATCCCCGGCGTCCAGTCGCTCCCGCATCAGTTCGAACCGGTGGATGCGGTTGCTCCGGTGCGGGGAGTAGCCGTGATCCTGGACCGCTATCGCCACGTTCTGTGGGTAGTCCACGCCGAAGAGGGAGAGCGCCTGCCTGAGTTCCGGTTCCATATAGTCGGTGGTGCGGACGACCGCCGCGTCTCCCGGAGGGGCAGTGCGGATCTCAACTCCAAGCGCCCGCACCCGTTCCGGGTCGTCGTGGAGGGTCAGAGCGGCCTTGGGCGTGGCGTAGACCGGGAGATCTGCCGCCAGGTGCTTCCGTATCGCGCCGGTGTTCGCGCCGCCGCCCATCAGGTACCCGTCCAGGAAGACCGGGCGCCCCGCCCGGGTCGCCTCCCGGATCTTCGCCGCCGCCACCACGGTCGGGGAGGGGAGGACCAGTTTGATGCTGTTCTCGACCGCCCGGCCGGGCTCGTAGACCAGGATGTCCTGGGTGCCCCTGCCGACATCGATGGCAAGGAGCGGGGTTTTGAGATCGATCATGGGTGTGCCTCACGCGCTGCCGCTACGTCGTGCCGGCAGCTCCTACATTAAGTTTTGCTGCGAAGCAAAAAAAGGTGCTCTGCGAAATGCTTTACACAATTTCGCGCGAAGTTTCGTGGCCCTCGTGTGAGATCGTATCGCTATCTGCACCCGTTAACTCACGCGAAGTGCGAGCGCAGCGAGCTTGAGCACTGAAGGTGTGATGATCCCGGTCAGGCACCTGCCCGGTCTGCCGCCGGAGAGGTGCCGGCCGTCTTCCCCGTGTCGGGGCGCGCCGGTTTTAGTTCCCGGTACTCCTTCAGGGAAACCGTGAGATCCCGGGTGAAGGCGAAGTAGCCGATCTGCGTCGTCCGGCAGAGGTTCATCGCCATCTCCATCAGTCCGCGGGGGTCGGGGCGCGCCTCCCCGAGCCATACGTGGAAGATGTTTCCGCCGTCCACGATGGGGAAGAAGATGTGCTCGATCTCGATCCGTTTCGTGAGCGGAACGGGGGCTCCCGGGGCGATATGCGTCCCGTTGGTGTAGTAGATGGGGAGGTCGAGCGTCGTGCCGAGCGTATCGAGCGCCGCATCGGCGTCGCCCTTGACGACCCGGATGGCGTGGTCGCGGAACCGCTCGTCGAGGAGGTCCGCGACGGCAAACCGCTGCCCGGTTGTCTCTGCCGGGGTGCGGGCGAGGGCGATCGTCATGTTGTGCTTCTGCGAGAGTTCACGGGCGTACATCTCGAGTTCGGTCATTGCCCGGACGGCGAGACGGAACGCGTCGCGCGACTCATGGAGCTGGTGACCGGTGAAGTGCTGCACCATCTCGTTGACGCCGACCACGCCGATGGTGTAGACGAGCCCCTCGAGATCCACGGCAACCGCGCCGCGTTCGCCGGTGTTCGGGTCCTTCGGGCGCTGCATCGCAAACGGCATCCGGCCGTTTGTCCGGATGTGAGACATCCAGCGGCGCTTGATCCGGAAGAGTTCGACGGCGGTATCCATGAGCGCCTTCAGTTCGGCAAAGAGCCGTTCCTGGTCGCCCTCCGCCTTGTACGCCGCCCGTGGGCAGTTGATGGACATCACCATCCATGACCCCATCGAGAAGTGCTTCCCTTCCCGGAAGTAGAGTTTGTCCTCGAACTCGTCGTCCTCGTCGGCGAGGGAGGAGAACTGGTAGGCACAGCATTGATAGCACGAGATCCCCTCGCCGGCGCCCCGGTAGGGAGGGATCTGATTGTCGTAGTAGGGGGTGCCGTATTTGGACGCGAGTTCGAACGTCATCAGGTAGAGGTCCTGGTAGGTCGGGAGGTCGGGGTGCTCGCGGTTGAACTCCTCGTCCTCGTTAAGGAAGTCGGGCTCGATGCTGATCTCGGGTTTCGGGAAGGAGAAGGGCTTGCCCCAGTAGTCCCCCTCGAGCATCACCTCCATCAGCGCCTTGAAGAGGAGCCGGACCTCCCGTTCGAACTCGTTGTAGGTCCGGAGCGGTGCCTGTTCTCCGTTCCAGACCTTGCCGCGGTAGACGCAGGGCTTGTCCTTCCAGAGGGTGGGGACGCCCGGGGAGAGCTGGACCGACGAGAAGACCACCTGGCCGCCGCGGGCGACCATCATCTGGGTCATCTCGTAGACGAACATCTGCATCAGCTGCTTGATCTCCTCGTAGTCCATCCCCTCGAAGAAGGGCGCCATGAACGTGAGGAAGTTGTAGTAGCCCTGGCCGCCGGCGAAGTTCGTCTGGGCGGAGCCGAGCGCCTTGACCGCGTGGAGGACCGCCACCTCGGCCCTCTTCGCGGGGCCGGCGACCGAGGCCTTCGTCCCGTTCCCATCAGGCATCAGGCCGTAGTAGAGGAAGTAGCGCAGGTCCCAATCCTGGCAAAACGGGCGGGTCCCGAAGTACTCCAGGTCGTGGATGTGGAGATCGCCGCGGAGGTGGTGGTCCGCAAGGTCCGGGGGGAGCTGCAGGAGGTACTGCTCCTTGCTGATCTTGTCCGCCTTCTTCTTGTGGGATGTCTCGGCGTTCTCCTGGAGGTTGGCGTTGTCGTGCGCCTCGAATCCCCGTCCCACATCGATGAGGTGCGCGTCGAAGACCGGGGTTCCCACCCGGGTGCAGACGTTGCGGTAGGGGACGAGGCCGCGCTCGAGGAGCGTCATGTTGACGATCTCGCGGATGAGGGGGCCGGAGAGCGACTGGAGGCCCAGCATCTGGATCTTCCTCTCGACCCGCCGGGCGATATCCTTCGCCGTCTCCTCGTCGGCCCCCTCGTAGCCGTAGAAGACCTCGACAAGCCGGCTCTCCTCCAGGATCTGTTTGACGATCCGGTTCCGGTTCCAGTCGAGGAGGTAGCCGCGGGAGGTCCGGACCTTTGGGAACGTCGGGACGAACTCCCCGAATAGAGTCGCTTGTGTCGACTTGCGGGTCAACCTCATGCCTCCGCGATCAGATCGGCGACAAGGTTTTCCTGGAACGCGCCTCCGCTAAAGAGTTCGGCGGATGTATAGAATGCGTCGCCCTTCTGCAGGACCGGCGCTTCCTGAACGAATACGCCGTTTATGCGGAGTTCTGTCAGCGCTTCGGCTGACGCCATGTCGCATTCAACGAAAGGGACGCCTCTGGAAGCCAGGAACTCTTTGAGTATTTCGCAATTCGGGCAGAATTCCAGTGTGTATACGGTGAATTGCGCTGTATCGGAAATGGTAATACCCCCGGATTATTCGGTCACTATGTTTTCGTTTTGCACGGTTATAACAGATCTCATTCTATGCGGAGCGCTGCTTCTCATCCGGGTGCATATTCCCGTGCCCCCGGTGCGGATACCCAAAAAACTCCCGGCGGCCGGACTCCCTAACCGCCTTCCGCTGCGTGCCGACGCTAAAGCCTCCGCCGGACAATCACCATTTTGTAGGGTGAAGCACGATAGTACGGTAGTATGGTCAGGACGTTCGTTGCAATCGATCTGCCGGAGGAGATCCGGGAGCGCGCCCGTGAGTCCCAGGAGATCCTGAGACGGTCGTCCGGGCGGCTCGCGATCGTCGACCCTGCAAACCTCCATCTTACGGTGAAATTCCTCGGGGAGGTCGATCCGGCGCAGGTCGATCCGGTTGTCGAGGCGCTCCGGGCCGTCCACGCCGACCCCTTCAGCCTGACGGTCGGGTACGCGGTCTGCAATCCGCCGCGGAAGCCGCGGGTGATCTGGTGCGATGTCACGGACGGCGGGGAGAGCGCCGTCCTCGCCCGGCAGGTGGATGCACTCCTTGCGCCGCTCGGGTTCCCCCGGGAGACGCGTCCTTTCCGCCCTCACGTGACCCTTGCCCGGGTAAAAGAGTTCCACCCCTCGCAGTGCCGGGAGGCGGCATCCACCCCGCGCGAACCGCTCGGGACCTGCCGGGTGACAGGCATCAAACTCAAGAAGAGCACGCTGACGCCCCGCGGTTCGATCTACGAAGACCTTGCGGAGGTCGTGTTTTGACCCGGTGCCCCTGCGAGGAAGAGGTGCTCAACAGGATCCGCCCCACGCCAGAAGAGCGGACCTACGTCCGTACGATGGGACAGCAACTGATCGAGGCGGTGGAGCGTTCGGGAAAGGCGAAGGCGATGATGGTGGGCTCGGTCGCCCGCGACACCTTCGTCCGCGGCGACCGGGATCTCGATATATTCATGCTCTTCGATCCCGCTCTCTCCCGGGAGGAACTGCAGGAGCAGGGTCTGTCCCTCGCGCACCGGATCGCGGAGGAGTTCGGTGCGACCTGGCGCGAGAAGTACGCGGAGCACCCTTACGTCAACGCGACGATCGATTCGCTGGACATCGATCTCGTCCCCTGCTACGCCGTCGCGAGCGCCACCGAGATCAAGAGCGCCGTGGACCGGACGCCGTTTCACACCCGCTATATCCTCGGCCACATCGGCGGCTACGCCGACGACGTCCTCCTCTTCAAACAGTTCGCGAAGTCGGGCGGGGTCTACGGCTCGGATCACATGACCGAAGGGTTCTCCGGCTACCTCTGCGAGATCCTGACGATCCACTACGGGGGGTTCCACCCGCTTCTTCGCGCCGCCGCCTGCTGGAAGCCCGGAGAGGTGATCGACATCGAGAGACACGGGACGAAGGAGTTCGAGGATCCGCTCGTCGTCATCGATCCGGTCGACCCGGAAAGAAACGTGGCGGCGGCGCTCTCGCTCTCGCGGATGTTCGAGTTCGTGGAACTCGCCCGCGGCTACCTCGCCGAGCCGTCGGAAGCGTTCTTCTGCCGGCCCCCCTCCCCGCCGCTCACCCGGGAGATCTTCGCCCGCCTCCTCTCCGCGCGGGGGACGCATCTCTTCTCCATCGCGTTTGCAACGCCGGAATACACCCCCGATACGGTGGTCCCCCAGCTCAGGAAATCCGCCGAATCGATCCGGGAACTCCTGGAGCGGAGCGGTTTTCCGGTCAACCGCATCGACGTCTGCATGGGAAAAGAGCGGTGCATGCTCCTCTTCGAGCTGATGGCCGATACCGTCCCGGTGGTGCGCCGGCATATCGGCCCGCCGCTCTCGACACGGGAGAACGCCGAGAAGTTCCTCGCGAAGTATGTCCGGGAAGAGGTCTTCGCCGGCCCCTACGTGGAGGACGGCCGCTACGTGGTGGAAGTCCCTCGCACGTTCACCCGGGCCGTCGACCTGCTGCGGTCGAAGACGCTCTTAGACGTGGCGCTCGGCAAGCACGTCCGCCGCTCGATGAAGCAGGGCTGGACGGTGAAGGCCGGTGCTGAGTGCTGGGACGAGGAGTTTGCCGTCTTCGTCTCCAGGTTCCTCGACCGGGCATCGCCGGTTGTGAGGATCAAGAGGCTGACGGGGAAGTAAGGGTCTGCCGGCCCGCTTCCGGCGTCTCTCAACCGATCAGGGGAACCCTGCACCCCTGCACGTCGCCATCGGCTGGAGCCCCCGGTTCGTCCCGGACGACTTTTTGCAGCGTGAACCGAAACGCCGCCCCCGCTTCCGTGGTGCCCGGCACCCGGTCGTCCACCCAGATCCGGCCGCCGTAACGTTCGATGAGCACCTGCACGAGGAAGAGGCCGAGCCCTTCGCCGACGCCTCTCCTCCTCTTCTCGTAGCGGTGGAAGATCTCGCGCTTCTGATCGTCCGGAACCCCCGGGCCGGTGTCCTCGACCGAGATCCGGACGAACCCGTCTTCGTCTTCCACGCGGACGGTAATCTCGACGCCGGACCCGCCGAACTTGACGGCGTTGCCGATGAGGTTAGAAAAAACCTCTGAGAGGAGATCGTCGGCCAGCACCTGGCGGTCGACCGCCTCGTAATGGATGGCAATTTCGGGGAACTGTGCGATCTCATCGCGGATAACCGTGTCCAGATCCACGCGCTTGTGCCCGCCGGACGGCTGGTGGATTCGCCGGATTGTCGAGACGTTGCCCAGGATCTCGATGCTCTTTCTGATACTCCGCTGGAGTTTCTCCATGTACGTCCGCGAATCGCCGTCCAGGGTCTCGATGAGCAGTTCGGTGTAGAGGTTCGCGACATTCTCGGTGTTGCGGATGTCGTGCGTGAGGATGTCCAGGTAGAGGTTCGCCTCGCGGTTCGCACTGTCGAGTTCCCGGTGGAGCCGGGCAAGGTCTTCTGTGTGGCGCTGGAGCGCTTCTTCTGTCTGCTTTCGCTCGGTGATATCGGTAAACATGGCAAAGGATCCGGCGAACCTGCCGTCCTCGTCCTTCCTGGCGGTTGCGGAGACCAGCACCCAGCGTGCGCTGCCGTCCCGGTGCCTGAGACGGCACTCGTACCTGCCGTCGAGGCCCTGCTCTCTTGCCGCCATGCGGTTCCGGTGCGCGTCGAGTTCCTCGGCAAACAGGAAGTCGGTTAGCGGCCGGCCGAGCATCTCCTCGACCGAATAACCGAGCATGCCGGCCATGGTGCGGTTGGCGTAGGTGATCATATAACGGCTGTCTATCTGGAGGATGCCCTCGTTTGCCATCTCCACGATGGAGCGGAATTTCTCCTCGCTCTTTTGCAGGGCCTCTCCGGTCACCCTGCGCTCGTTTGCTTCGGCGGTCAGCATTAGAAGGAGGGTCTGCTGTTTGCGAAAGACGAAGTAAGCGGCGGTCACGGCCAGCAGGGTGGTGAAGAGGACGGTATGCATGTGCGAATCCGCGAGCGTCATGTTCGGGTAGAAGTAGTCCTTCATGGACTGGTAGACACTCATCAGGACGAATGCGAATACGCCCACCTTTCCAAGCGTGAGGTAGAGGTTGACTGGCTGGGACTCCTTGCTCATACGCACCCCGGGCAGATGCGGGACGGGATCTGCTGCATGCTATGGTAACCCCGGTCTGTGGGGGTTTCGTGCAATGCCGCGCCTGGTGAAACCAGCGGTCGGAAACTCTCTTTGGCCGGCCGGTTTCCGCATACAACGGCCGGAGCCTGAGCAAATGCAGCAGCCCGATTGCCGATTGCATTCTCCCCCACGATACAATAAATCTTCCCGACCGTGCAGGTGTTCACACCTCTCTCCCGGAAAAACCGTTGCGCCCGCCCGGTACCCCGGTGCATTTCCGATCCGTATATTACGTCGAGGTGCAATTCTCCGGCACGGGAACATACGTTAAGCTCGTCGGTTTCGGCATCCTCACCTGGCTCCTCCCTTTCCTCCTCTCGCTCCCCCTCTATTCGTCGGAGGGCGTCCGCTCTACAACATCTTCCTGTTCAAGTTGGTCCTGCTCGTCTTCTCGGCCGCGCTCGGGACCTTCCTCATTCTGGTCTACTTCAGGGACGTGCAGGACCGTTTCGTCCGGGAAGGCGCCCTGCTCGGCGGCGTATGGCTCCTGATCAACCGGGCGCTCGACGCCGCCGTCCTCCTGCCCCTCTTGGGGATGGACGCCGGCACCTACATGGGAGAGATCGGGCTTTGTTACCTCATGATCCCGATCATCGCCCTCGGGATCGGGTAGGCGGCCGAGCAGGCTGTGTGGGTTGCGACGGTCCGTTAGGACCGGAGTTTGAGCACCGTAGGTGTGGGTTGCGACGGTCCGTTAGGACCGGAGTTTGAGCACCGTAGGTGTGGGTTGCGACGGTCCGTTAGGACCGGAGTTTGAGCACCGTAGGTGTGGGTTGCGACGGTCCGTTAGGACCGGAGTTTGAGCACCGTAGGTGTGGGTTGCGACGGTCCGTTAGGACCGGAGTTTGAGCACCGTAGGTGTGGGTTGCGACGGTCCGTTAGGACCGGAGTTTGAGCACCGTAGGTGTGGGTTGCGACTGCCGTCCCGGCAGGAGCATGAGAAACCCGAAGGTCTTCGAGTTGCGACTGCCGTCCCGGCAGGAGCATGAGAAACCCGAAGGGTTTCGAGTGGGGGTAACCTTCCGGCACCCGCACTTCACGTCTGGATCTTCCGGAAGAGGTACGCCCCGGCGACGGTCATGAGCACGGCGCAGGCGGCCATGACGGCGAGGCTCGCGAGCGGGTGAATCTGGGCGGTGCCCGAGAGGCCGTAACGGATGCCCTCGACGCCGTAGGTCAGGGGGTCGGCAAGCGTCAGCGGCCGGAGCCAATCGGGCAGGCTGTTGATGGGGAAGAGCGCCCCGGAAAGCCCGAAGATCGGGAAGATCACGAAGTTCATGATGAGCTGGAAGCCGTGCATGTCCTCCATCCTCGATGCAATCGCGATCCCGAACGCGGTGAAGGTCACGCCGATCAGCGCCATGAACCCGACGGCGACCAGGAACCCGCTGATGCCGGCGGGCTGGAGCCCGATGAAGAGCGCGAACACCATCAGGATCAGCCCCTGGATGACCGCCGTCGTCGCTCCCCCGAGCGTCTGGCCGATCATGATCTCGAGCCGCGAGACCGGGGCGACGAGCGTCTCTTTCAGAAACCCGAACTGTTTGTCCCAGATGATCTGGATCCCTGAAAAGACCGAGGTGAAGAGGACGCTCATCGCCACGATGCCGGGGATGATGAACTCCAGGTAGCCTTCCTCCACGCCAGGAATGCTGACGATCGAGTTCAGCCCGAACCCGAGCACCAGCATGAAGAAGAGGGGCATCCCGAGGCTGCCGACGATCCTGCTCTTTGAGCGCAGGTAGCGCTTGACGTTCCGCAGCCAGATGGTATAGACGATATCCACGCTTACCGCCTCCTTGCCCGCTGGAACATCCGTATCGTCTCTTTGCCGTCCGCCTCCTCGTCCCGGATCGTCCTCCCCGTGTAGTGCAGGAAGACGTCCTCGAGCGTCGGCTTTCTTACCGAGAGGGAGGTGATGCCGACGCCGCTCTGGTGGATGGCGGTCACGATCCCGGGGATGTGCCGGTCGGCCTCCTGCAGGCGGATCGTCACCGAGCCGTCGTGCCGCTCGATCCCGGAGACCCATGGGGCGGTCAGGATCTCGGCGATTGCCCCGGGATCGGGCGAGGTTATGGTGACGACGTCGCCGCCGATGGAGGCCTTCAGGTTCTCCGCGGTGTCGAGCGCGACGATCGTCCCGCGGTCGATGATCGCGATGCGGTCGCAGAGCCGGTCGGCCTCCTCCATGTAGTGGGTGGTGAGGATGATGGTGATGCCCTTCTCGTCGTTCAACCGCGCGATATACTCCCAGAGGTGGTTTCGCGTCTGCGGGTCGAGGCCGAGGGTGGGTTCGTCCAGGAAGAGCACCTTCGGCTCGTGGAGCAGTCCCCGGGCGATCTCGAGTCGTCGGCGCATGCCGCCCGAGTAGGTCTTGACGAGGTCGTCTTTCCGGTCGGCAAGCCCGACGAGAGTCAGGAGTTCGCCGATACGCCGGCGGCGCTCCTCCCCGCTGATCCGGTAGAGGCGGCCGTGGAAGTCCATGTTCTCGTACGCCGTCAGTTCTTCGTCCAGGCTCTGGTCCTGGAAGACGATCCCGATGGACTTGCGGACATCGTCTTCCCGCGTCACGACATCGTGGCCGTTGACCGTCGCCGTGCCCGAGGTGGGTTTCTGCATCGTCGAGAGCATGGAGATGGTCGTGGTTTTTCCCGCTCCGTTCGGGCCGAGGAGCCCGAAGATCTCGCCGCTCGCGATGGAAAACGAGATGCCGTCGACGGCGACGAGATCGCCGAAGGATTTCGTCAGGTTGCGGGCATCTATGGCCTGATCCGGGGTTCGCTGAAGCGGTGTGGTAGAGCAGTCCATTCTTCACTCCTCCGGCGGCTCCTCGGGTTCAACCTCGAACATCCGGAGCATCTCCTCTGCTATCCGCCGGAATTTATCCGCTTTGACGACGGCAAGCCCGCGCCCCTCGTCGCCGAGAACCATCAGCGTGTCGCCGGGCTTGATATCGAAGATCTCGCGCGCT